>NZ_JBKJUM010000029.1:0-45748 GCF_046590655.1 Daejeonella sp. | reverse complement strand
AAGCCTACCTGTTTTTTTATTGGGGGGGGCTTGCTTTTAAAAAATCGGGAAAAAACATTCGATGAGAAGCATAAAAGCATATTATATTGAGATATCAATTTTAACCGGACACTAGTGATGAGAAAATTAGCAAATTAGTAAATGGGCAGGTGTTGAAACACGTCTTCACATTTACTAATTTTCACAGTCACTAATTTCCTAATTTAATACATGGCTAAAACCCGTACCGCCTATTTTTGCCAGAGTTGTGGCAATGAATCTGCCAAATGGCTGGGTAAATGTCCCTCATGCAATCAATGGAATACTTTCGTTGAGGAAATAATAGATAAAGGACACGTTTCAGTCCCTGATTGGAAAAGTGGATCTACAAGCACACAACGTTCAAATAAGCCTTCCGCCCTGCATGAAATTATTTATGCGGAAGAAAATCGCATAATCACTCCTGACAATGAGCTTAACAGGGTTCTGGGCGGCGGAATTGTTAGCGGATCAATTGTACTCATTGGAGGTGAACCGGGTATCGGCAAATCTACTTTAATGCTTCAGGTTGCTATCAACCTTCCGGGACTAAAAGTATTATATATCTCCGGAGAAGAAAGCGAACAGCAAATTAAAATGCGTGCGGAAAGACTTATAAATGTTCCCACAAAAAATGGAACAAAGTACGCCGGAGTACCCGACATTTATATTCTTACAGAAACATCGACTCAAAATATATTTAAACAAATCGAGATACTCGAACCTGACATTGTTGTGGTGGATTCAATTCAAACACTGCATTCCTCCCATATTGAATCTACGCCTGGCAGTGTGTCGCAGGTTAGAGAATGTACCGCTGAGCTTTTGCGATTTGCCAAAGAAAGTGGTACGCCTGTGTTCTTAATTGGGCATATTACTAAAGATGGAATGATCGCCGGACCAAAAATACTTGAACATATGGTCGACACGGTGTTGCAATTTGAAGGTGACAGACATCATGTTTATCGGATTTTAAGAGCTGTGAAAAATCGCTTTGGTTCCGCTTCTGAACTGGGAATATACGAGATGCTAGGCAGCGGACTTCGTGAGGTCTCTAACCCTTCAGAGATACTACTGTCACAAAGAGACGAACCTTTAAGTGGTATCACTATCTCGGTTATTTTGGAAGGCCTCAGACCCATGCTCATCGAAACCCAGGCACTCGTGAGTATTTCGGCTTACGGTACACCCCAGCGTTCTACCACAGGCTTTGATACCAAAAGAATGAATATGCTCCTCGCCGTTCTGGAAAAGAGATGCGGATTTAAACTCAGTACACAAGACGTATTTCTTAACATCGCCGGCGGACTCAGGGTTGAAGACCCTGCAATTGACCTGGCTGTTGTGGTCGCCATTATTTCATCTCATGAAGACATGCCCGTTGATTCAAAGGTGTGTTTTGCTGCCGAAGTTGGCCTGTCCGGTGAAATACGAGCCGTTAACCGTATAGAGCAACGCATCGCGGAAGCAGAAAAACTCGGTTTCGACAAAATATTTATTTCAAAATACAATTTGCCAGCTGGTAAAAAAGTTCATGATGGCTTTAACTGGAAAAAATATAAAATTGAAATAGTCACTGTGGCGAAGGTTGAAGAGGTGTTTCAGGCGTTGTTTGGATGAGGTCGGAGGTCGGATGGATTTCCAACACTCAAACCCATATCTTTTCCGCCCAGCTCCGACATCTGACTTCCGACATCTGACTTCCGACCTCAGTCTTCCGACATCCAACTAATCTTCAACACTTTATCTTAAATCACAATTATTTTTATGAGATTTGTAAAAACTAATAATAAAATGAAAAGAATTCTGCTTTCCGTAATTGTACTTTCTATTTTTGCCGCTTGCAATTCAACGGCTACAACCGAGTTGCACTCTCCCGAAAATTTTAAAGCAAAAGCTATTTACGGCGACTCTGTTTTGGACGATAATGTAATCCAGCTTGCTGCAGTTACCACTGCAATGAGGGGCGAATCAAAACAGAACATGAAAATCAGAGGAAAAGTTGAGGAAGTTTGCCAGGAAAAAGGATGTTGGATGACAATGATTATGGCGGATGGTCAGGCAATGCGCATTACATTCAAGGATTACAAATTCTTTGTTCCCAAAGACTTGTCAGGTAAAGAAGTTATCGTTGATGGATATGCATATGTAGATACAACTTCAGTTAAGCAACTTCAGCATTATGCAAAGGATGGAGGCAAAAGCGAAGCCGAAATCGCCGCAATAGTAAGCCCGAAGCCCGGGATTTCATTTGAGGCAAAGGGGGTGGCGGTGGTTAATTAAAGGATTAGAAAATCAAGAGCCAAGAAGAAAGTCATGAGGTAGGATTCTTCTGTTGATACCATGTTTGTGGTGATAAGTGAGGATATTTTAATAATGGTATCGCATTTTGTGTTATTGATAAAACTAATCCTCAGCAAACTTGCATCACTTCTATATTTAATAACTGCCCCAGCTTTTCAATTTTCGAGTGAATATGGCCTACCCCAACGGCGCAATGATGGGCCGGTCCCTGTGCATTCCATTTGTTGACAAAATTGCGAGCCCCAATCTGGAATTTATATCGGCTGTTTGTATTACCAATTTCTAAAATTGATCCTTGTACTGATTCACCTTCTGCTACCAAAAGCATCAACTTTCCACCAATCTTTTCTACAACCGAAAGCAGTGTTACCGGGCCATTCTTTACAGACATTTCTACTGAAAGACCGCTACCGACCTTACCGTGATACACGTACAATGGACGAACTTTTGTTTTGCCTTGAGCAATAGCTATGTGGCCGGGTCCATCATGCCCCATTAATACCACATCATCTTTAAAATCCATCGCATAATATTCGGTAAAGGAGCCACCCGCTCCAAAGGAATCCATGATCTTCATCGCCTGCACGTTCTTTATTTCATACTCACCCGCAATCGGTACGCCTTTAGCAGTAAGTAAGGAATTTCCCAAAATGATGGAGGAAATCGCTTCTTCGTTTTCCATGTTTCCGGTTCCTTTATAATAATATGCCATAGAACCTAACTTATACTGCTCTACCAATCTTTCTAAAGCTACCGACGTAATGGCAGATTTTTTCAGTTCTTCTACAGAGCACTCCTCCTGCACATCAAAAGTTTTATAAAATAATTTAATGCGATCCGTCACTTCCTGGGTGCCTACTTCTTTCCGCAGGCTTGCTAATTCCTCTACTTCTATTAACTCTATATGTCCACCAAAATGGGCATACTGCTGGGTGAGATCCGTATAAATATCAAGCATGCCGCTGTAGTAATGACCCATACAGCCCAAACGATTATAAGCCATTATATTTGCAACTTCAGCTGCTTGTACCCACTCGGTTATTTCATTCCAGCACTCTGGGTCATCGTGCAATACGCCGGTAATTTGATGGAACTTAATGCCGACTCTATTAAACACATTGGCTATTTCCGGCACCGGGCACGCGGAACAAAAGGCAAGCCATTCGCCAGTCATCTTAGTGCGGTCGGTCATAGCATTAAACGAGGCGTAATCAATAGCCGCCTCGGGCGACAGGTTTAAAATAATTACCGGCACCTTCGCCCGTTGCACTACCGGCAGTACGGTGGAGGACAGAGCATAAGTAGTAGCGTATAAAAAGATTAGATCCACATCCTCCGTTTTAAACATCCTGCCTGCCTGGAAGGCTTTATCAGCGGTGTCTACCAAGCCTGCGTTTACCACCGATGGATGAATTTTAGAAAGTTTTTGCTCCACTATATTTAAGTAACCTTCCAGCCGTTCTTTCAAACCCGCAAACTGGGGCCAGTACGTATCCAGTCCGATACCGAATAAACCGATTTTTAAGTTAGAACTATTTGCCCGATTGCCGTTTAATTGAACCGAAGTGTCTTTTGAGTGCATGGTACTTTCTATTAAGTCGCTGCCTTAAGATGCAATTATAAATTTTTATTCGTTCAATCAGCTAAAAGACAATAATCCCCCGAATTCATCCTTGAAAATGAACATTTACTTACTCAATTCGAGCAACCTTACCGGCCCCAGCAATCCCGAAGGCAACAATTGCCAGTCTGGTTTTACGGTTATGTTGGTTTTCGTAAAACGCTCATTTTGAGATTTATCCCGGTCGCCAATTAGGCGATTACGCCATGTATTTACTAATTCTATTTCTAAAGTGTTTCCTTTTTCTTTCAATAAACCTTTCACTGAAACTTGATATGGCGGACACCATAAAATACCTAAATCTTTGCCATTAACTTTCACTTTGGCAATTCCTACATCCTTTACAACGCCCAGATCGAGAACTCTGGCTTCTGTTAAAGGAGCGTTTAAGTCAAATTTAGTTTTGTAAACTGCTTTGCCAGAATAGAATTTGATTCCTTCTTCCGGCCGATCTGTCCAACTTACTAGTTTATCAAATGTTACAGATTTTGGACCTCCCCATTTTGGGTCAAAATTTACTTCCCAGGGGTTATTTATTTCTTGTATTGGCTTATAAACAAAAGAATTATTTTCTATTTTTTCGCTTTTATTTAATGGAATTGCATTTCTGAAAACCACAAAAGTGGAGCCATTCGGATTGAAAGATAAATCAACAAATGTTCTGCCGTTTTCCTGATAAAAACTGCTTGCCGGACGAATTTCTCCCGTAACAGCATCCCACAATTCTGGTTGTCTTCCAGTGATCCTAAAAGCGGCGGTTAATTGAACAGGAGTTTTATTTTGGTTACTGATGAAATAATAATCTATATTTTCAGCGGTTCGGTGAATGTAATCAAAGGTTTTTCCTTCGGGTTTATTGATAAATTCGCAATCCGGTTTGATTCCCTTAATTCTTAAAGTTTCCGTAGCCGACAATGGGCGAATGCGATTCTTGCCAGCGTCCCATAATTTGGATGCAATTTCTGCTCTTTCTTTTTCAGCTTCCAAACCTCCTACTAAACTTGCTGTTGTTAATGGTTTCTCGCCGATAACCGTTGCCCCGTTTTCTACTAATTCTTTTACTTTCTGCAATGCTTTCAATGATAAAACTTGGTGATCCGGCAATGCTAAAACTTCATAATTTACGCCGTGCGGAAGATATATTTTACCATTTTTTACTGATAATTCAAATAATTTATCCTCGTTGATGAGGTCATAATCATAGTCAGGCAGAGCCTTGGCCGGGTCATCATCTTTGTATCGTCCAATGTTCGGAACATGGTCGCCGTAATAATATAACACGTCGGCTTGGGATGTGCCTGTTTGCATTAAATATTGGATTCGAGTCAAATACGTAATAAATGCAGTTGAATAATCCCACCAAGTTACATTTGGATTGAAGTGGGTTCCTGCAAAATACTCCTGTCCGGGCAAGCCCATCTCCTTTGGCGAACTTGTAAACGTATGTAAATACACGAGATTTAAACCGGCGCAAAATTCATGGTCGGCAGATGGTTTCATATCTTCCCAAATCACGTCGTTCCAATGCGGGCCAATGGTTGTAAAGGATTCAGCACCAACTAATTTTTTATCGAAAATCTTGGCGGCACTTGCAGCTTGCTTCACAAAAAAGCGGTCAATATCTTTGGAGCGATGCGGTGATGGCGACCAAAATTCAGACATCATGATTTCTGAATGTCCATAATTTTTGAGTCCATCAAAAGGCCCCGCGTGTGGTCCCGCTGATTCGGGTTGTATACCCATGCCATATTTTTTAGACCTCTCGGCAAATACCCGGTAATGATTATCTGAAATACAATCACTTAATGTTTTTCTTAAGTCCGTTAAAAAACGATTACTGGTTTCCCGATTTTCAATGATTTTTCCTGCTAAAATGGGTAAATAAGGGATTGGATCATACCCTCTGCGTTTCGCGAATTCAGCTTCAAAATTATCTGACCAATTCATACCACCCGCCTCAAAACTATCGGTTTGCAGAAACCGCAACGTTTTTCCTGCCTTATTCCCAATCATTTTCAACAAAGGCTCAACATGAGTATCCCAGTAACGATTGAAATGTATTTCGCTGGTGTAATCAATTACTCTGCCTTGCCATTTTCCACTTGCTGTAGAAACTTCTGCGCCTGTTGTCGAATAACCAAAACGAATAACTGTCCACTCGCCCGCTGGAGCATCCCATTCTAAAAAACCATTTTCGACTTTACCTGACAGGTTCAAAACCTGATTTAAGGTAGCATCTTCTTCGCTCTGAGTAGCGGGAATATCTGTTAATAGCGGTCGCGTTTCCGGTACTGACCATCCAACTTCTTTGGTTGCTGCTTTATTTTGAAAATCGCGGATAGGCTGACGATTGGGAAAGTTTTTGGTCGGAATTGCCAGCAATACAATGTCTTTATAAAAACCGTCATGCCCTTTGGGATTCGGCAAATTTTGTCGGATTTTACGCCCACCTTGAATTTTTATTTCTGAAAAAACAACTTGTTTGGCAGCTTCGGCAGGCGTAATATCCGGTCCGCCCAAATTCCAGCCACTTTGAATACTTAGCGACATAACCAAACCCAAGCGGTCTGCCTCGTTGATGGCATGCATATAAAGCTCTCGCCAAGCTGGCGATCCCCAAAGTGGCCCTTCTGGAACATTTCCGTTACCTCGCTGATTCTGTCCACCCGCATCAAAAATACATGCTCCACTAAATCCCTTTGCTTTCATTTCCTCCAAATCTCTCGTAATGGCTTCTTTAGTGACATTTCCATTCAGCCACCACCACCAACAACGAATACCATATTCTGAGGGAGGGTTTTGGAAAGTTTTCTCTGAGATTTGAGCAAAAACGTTACCCCCAAAGAAAAGTAAAAAGACTATTTTGATTACTATTTTCATGGGAATATAATTGTTTTATTTAGGTGATGACGGCTGTTTTATGATACCAAGTAAAAGACGGCTCCTCTTTGAAAGAAGTCGTCTTTAAAAGTAACGGGTTAATTATTTCGTTATCTGGGTCTCTCTGAAAGGATAAGGAAATACTAGACTTATAGCCGCAAATGAGTTTGGTAAATTCTAACTTTTCAATGCTTTCTCCGACGCAGCATGGCCTGTCATAATCGTTGCGGCTTGTCCGGTACGAACCAAATGGAACCAACGATACTGATCTCGGCATCCAAGACATAATCATCATTAAGTTCATCAAAATTATTACATTTTTTTGTTCACGATAAATACGGAATCTTATCGCGGTAAATAGGTATGATTTTACAGATTATGCATGGCTTATATTTTCTCTGCGTTTCCATAAATTATAAAAAACATCCTGAATACAATCCTTCACAAAATCCTGATCCTTGCTTAACCGTATCGCATATATAAACATGGGTGTAAAATAACGCTGGATAATGGTGGTGTAAGCATCCTGGTCGCCCGCTTTGAAGTTCGACCACAATTGCTGGTCGCTATCATGGATCTTCGCACTTTGTTTGGGCATGTATAAATTAGCTTCTAAATCAAATCTAACAATAAATTAATCAGATTAAATGTTCAGCTTTTGGAAATGCATGGAGTAGCAGATCGGATATTAAAGTACGCTACTCGCAGAAAAACAGGCATAAGAATAAAGATTAACGAGCCAAGATCAAGACACAAAACGAAAATATTTCTTTGGTCTTGGCTTTTTTTTCTTACTTAGATAAGTACATCGATTTCTCCTTGTACAAATGCCTGAAATAAGGATCTTCCAAATCTTTGATAAACCTAATGGATTCGCCGGTTGATTTCATTTCTGGTCCTAATTGCTTCTCCACTTCCGGGAATTTATCAAAGGAAAATACAGGCTCTTTAATAGCAAACCCTTTCAATTTCCGTTCAATAGTAAAGTCTTTTAGTTTCTTGACCCCCAACATGATCTTAGCAGCAATGTTAATATAGGGAACATCATATGCTTTTGCTATAAAAGGAACTGTCCGTGAAGCGCGGGGGTTTGCTTCGATAACATAGACTTTATTATCTTTAATAGCAAACTGAATATTCAGCAGGCCGCGAACATTTAAGGCTCTGGCAATTCTCTTGGTGTATTCAGTCATGTCGTTGATGACACTCTCCGGTAAACTGAAAGGAGGCAATACCGCAAATGAATCTCCTGAGTGTATCCCAGCGGGTTCAATATGTTCCATTAAGCCAATAATATGAACGTCTTCTCCATCACTTATTGAATCTGATTCAGTTTCTTCGGCCCGATCCAGGAAATGGTCAATCAGGACACGGTTTCCAGGCAGGTTTTTTAATAATTTAACTACTGCCTTCTCTAGATCTTCATCATTGATTACAATGCTCATTCCTTGTCCGCCAAGCACGTAACTTGGGCGCACTAATACCGGATACCCTACTTTATGAGCAACCTCAAGTGCTTCTTCCGCACTTTGTGCGACACCGTAGAGCGGGTAAGGGATATTCATATCCTTCAGAAGATCAGAGAAGCGTCCGCGATCTTCTGCTATATCCATATTGTCATATGAAGTTCCGATGATTTTTATGCCATTTTCATGAAGCTTTTGAGCCATCTTTAGAGCGGTTTGCCCGCCGAGCTGGACAATTACCCCTTCAGGTTTTTCAAGTTCTATGATCTCTCTCACGTGCTCCCAGAACACCGGTTCAAAATATAGCTTATCAGCCATATTGAAGTCGGTGGATACAGTTTCAGGATTACAGTTGATCATAATCGCTTCATAACCAGATTCTTTGGCAGCAAGTAAGCCATGAACACATGAATAATCAAATTCTATTCCCTGACCAATACGATTTGGTCCGGAACCCAGAACAATTATTTTCTTTTTGTCACTTACAATAGATTCGTTTTCGTCCTCAAACGTTGAATAATAATATGGGGTTTTTGCAGGAAACTCGGCTGCACAGGTGTCCACCATTTTATAGACACGCTTTATGTTTAATTCTTTACGTCGATTGTAAACTTCTTCTTCGGTGACATTTCCCAACAGCCATGCTATCTGTGCATCAGCATAACCTTTTTGCTTCAGATTAATGAAGAAGTCCGTTGGAATATTGCCAAGGGAATAACGTTTTAGTTCGGCTTCCAGATTAACCAGCTCCATAATCTGTACCAGGAACCATTTATCGATATGGGTGATTTTCCGGATTGACTCCAAAGGAACCCCAAGGCTCATTGCATCTTTTATGTGGAAAACCCTGTCCCAGCTCGGATGTTCAAGGCTATACATGATCTCCTCCAGATTCCTGCTTTGGCGGCCATCAGCGCCTAGGCCGAGTCGGTTGGTTTCCAAACTCTGACAGGCTTTTTGCAATGCCTCAATAAAAGTGCGACCGATTGCCATCACCTCACCTACTGATTTCATCTGCAGGCCCAATTGTGTATTAGCTCCCTTAAACTTGTCAAAATTCCATCTAGGAACCTTTACAATTACATAATCAAGGGTTGGTTCAAAATAAGCAGAAGTGGTTTTGGTAATCTGATTTTCCAGCTCATCGAGGTTGTAGCCAATAGCTAGTTTTGCAGCGATTTTAGCGATTGGGTAGCCTGTTGCCTTTGATGCAAGGGCCGAAGAACGTGAAACTCTAGGATTTATCTCAATTGCGATTATATCTTCTGTGGCAGGGTCAACTGAGAACTGTACGTTACAACCGCCTGCGAAATTTCCGATGGCACGCAACATCTTTATTGCCTGGTTTCTCATATCCTGGTAACATCTGTCGCTGAGGGTCATCGCAGGAGCTACCGTGATGGAATCGCCAGTGTGGATTCCCATGGGGTCAAAGTTCTCTATCGAACAGATAATGATTACGTTGTCGTTTCCATCACGTAGTAATTCAAGCTCGAACTCTTTCCAACCAATTACGGCCTTTTCAACGAGAACTTCGTGTGTTGGCGATGCCTGCAGTCCGCGGCTTAATGCCTGGTCAAAATCTTCTTTCTTGTGGACAATTCCGCCTCCCGAACCTCCAAGGGTGTACGATGGTCTGATAACCAAGGGATAGCCAATTTCCTGTGCAGCCTCTTTTCCTTCGAGAAAAGAGTTGGCAATCTTAGACTTAGCCACCCCAATCCCAATCTCTACCATCAGCTTCCTGAATTCTTCGCGATTTTCTGTTTTTTCGATAGCGGCCGTATCTACACCAATGATACGTACATCATACTTTTCCCAGAGTCCTCTTTCTTCTGCTTCAATACACAGATTTAACGCAGTTTGGCCTCCCATGGTCGGAAGAACGGCATCAATTTTTTGCTCGATCAGAATCTGTTCAATACTTTCGCAGTTTAGAGGCAAAAGATACACATGATCAGCAATAACCTTATCCGTCATAATGGTGGCAGGGTTAGAGTTGATAATAAAAACCTTAATGCCTTCATCTTTTAATGAAAGCGCTGCTTGCGAACCTGCATAATCAAATTCGCATGCCTGGCCAATGATTATTGGACCTGAACCGATAATTAGGACTGAATGGATTGAAGTGTCTAATGGCATAGTAGTTTTTGGTGCTTTTTAGCGACTCTGCAAAACGAGATTACTATCCTGTGGAAAAAAAATCCCGGCTGTTTCGTCGGGATGCAAAGCTATATATTTTTATATATTTATCAGAGGAATTGGGAATAAATCGACGGCAAAGATTGGATTATTCACCTGACAGTGAAAGGGTCATATAAAGATTTAGGCTGTGTGTGGAAGTTCAGTATAATTTTTAGAGTATTGGAACGTATTTTGCATGAAAATTACTTCGGGTTCATCTCGCACGTGCAGGATGATAATCAAACTATATTCAGATGAAAAAAATATTATTATCCCTTACTGTCATAGCCAGTATTATGACAGGATGCGCAACTGTACAATCAATTGTACGTTCGTCATTTCCGTACACAGCAACATTGTTGGTACCGGGTTCTAGCAGGATTAACACTACACTTTCTTCGACCAGCCAAGCCAGCAGTTTTGATCAGATATTTACCGGCCAAGGTTCGAATACCGACGCAATAAAAGATGTTCGAATAGCTTCAGCAAGGATTGATGCGACCAGTCCATCCGGCCAGAATATGGGCGCATTCAAGACCATTCGGATGTATATTTCCAGAGGAGACAGCTCATCAGAGGTGATGGTGGCCTCGAGAGACGATATTGGAACTTCGGTTGGAAGCAGTATTATGCTCGACATCGACAATTCAAAGTTGCTTGATGATTACATCAGGGGAGCCACTGTAAGGGTTAGAATGGAATATATTTTGAGAAATTCGCTCACAGCGGATGTGAGTTTGAAAGCAAGCTTAGGATTTAGCGTGGCGCCGAATACGAATAGGTAGAATTAGGGTTCATAGGATTAGGTCTGGAACGGCGTTAGGGGGTGGATTCAAAGCACAAAATCCTATCTTTGATCAATGATCCTTTTATCTATTACGGACACTATCTCTGATTGGTTCAAAAGCCAGAACCTTCTTGAAACTTCCGGTGTAATAACCGGAATTCTATGCGTGTATCTTGCAGCTAAGAACAAGATATGGAGCTGGCCATTCGCAATTGTTAGCGTGATCATTTACATTTTCATCTTTTGGGATGCAAAGCTGTATGCTGATATGGGTCTGCAGGGTTATTTTCTGATTATGAATTTTTACGGCTGGTATTTCTGGAGCCGGAGAGAGAAAGACGAAAAAACGCCGGTTACTTCGATCACCACCAGGGAGATGGTCTTTTCAATTATTGGAATAATAGCCTTTACCGCCGGTCTTGGATTTTTCCTCTACAAGGGTACTGATGCGTCGTTTCCGTTTATTGATAGCTTCTGTACTGCCTGCAGTATTGTAGCCCAAATATTTCTCGCACGTAAGGTCATGGAAAACTGGTTGATCTGGATTTTTGTGGATGTGATTTATGTAGGAGTGTACATTGTAAAAGATCTCCATTTAACTGCTGGAATGTATACCTTGTACATCTTCATAGCCGCCTTGGGTTACCTCGAGTGGCGGAAAGAATATCGCATGGCCAAAGCTTGACAAACTGGATCATGAAGACGGAAACCTCTATAAAAAAGATAGCCATCGTCGGACCAGAATCAACGGGTAAGTCCACAATTTCGGCCCAGCTTGCTGATTATTTCCAAAGTGTTTGGGTTCCGGAGTATGCCCGGGAATATTGCGCTGCATTAACGGCACCCTGCACCAGGCAGGATGAGATAAATATGTTCCGCGGCCAGTTGGAACTTGAAACACAAATACTCCCGCAAGCCAATAAGATCCTCATCTGCGATACAACATTTATTACCGTTAAGATATGGAGCGACCACATGTTCGGCGAATCCCCCAGAGAAGTAATAGATGAATTACCCAAACACCCCTACGATCTTTATCTGCTTATGGATATTAATCTTCCCTGGCAGGAAGACCCGCTTCGCGATTTTCCGCACATGCGGGAGCATTTCATGGAAGTGTGGCACAACGAGTTGAAAGCGCTGGATGCTACTTACTATGTAATTTCGGGCTCGAATAAAGAGAGATTGGATAATGCCATTGAAAAGATCGATAGTTTTTTAGCAAGAAGTTAGACTGCCTGATCGTCAGCCTCCAATATGACCAGAGCGTAAGTACACCCTTGTTATACCTTTTTTATATCGCTATAAGGTCCCTATAAGGACGCTAAAAGGTCGGTATAAAGTCGCTGTAAGGATATATAGACCAGGAATAATGACTAATATTCAGAACTCGGAATTGCTGAGACAGTGTTTAGTCCGGGTTAGCGATCGGAGTGGAAATCATTTTTTGCGAAGCAAAAAATATTGCAACGAAGAGCGCGGCGCCGCCCCACGGCGCAACCCCCAAATGGTAATTAGTAAATTAGGGTAAATTCGAAAATCAGCAAATGAAACTAGTGACCTTGTGGCATAGTAAACTACCATCCGAAGTTGTACTTCTACATACACAATTTGACTTTAAAAGAGAACCTATATATGTCAAAATCACCAATTAACAAAAAATCAGTATATTATATAGTATTTAGTAACCCCTCATGCAACGCCGGTAAAATACCCGCGTCTATTAAATAAGAAAAGCGTAAAAATTTGGAAGCTGTTTACGTAGATCAGCATTTTGACCTTGTTGTCGAGTGCAGAAATGGTAGTAGAAAGGCACATAATGATCTGTACAAACTCTATTCCAGAGCCATGTACAACATTGCTATGCGCATTGTAAACAATGAGGTTGAAGCGGCAGATGTTTTGCAGGAAGCATTTATAGACGCATTCGGACGAATTGGTGATTTCAGGCAGGAAACAACATTCGGCTTGTGGATGAAACAAATAGTGATCAACAAATCGATCAGTCAGCTGCGTAAGCGGAAGATGGATCTGATTTCCATTGATGACACAGACGCTGAAGCCATTCCTGATACAGAAATGCCTGATAATGAAGAATTGGAATTGCAGGTGCGGCAGGTAAGAGCGGCTATCCAGCAGCTTCCGGATGGTTACCGCGTAGTACTGACACTGTACCTGCTAGAAGGTTATGATCATGAAGAGATTTCGCACATTCTGCGGATCAGCGAGAATACGTCGAGGACACAGTTTATGAGGGCAAGAAGGAAACTTGTGGAAATATTGAAGACCCAGGGAATAAGTTACAACTAATTTTTAAGGATAAGTGATGAAAGACAGATTGGAAAATTTTATAAGGGAGAATAAAAAAGAATTCGACCAGTTTGATACGCCAGCGCCGTTATGGGATAAGATAGCGAAACAGCTTGATGAGAAAGGTATAAATTCTTCACCTGCTGTTGTTAAGAAAGAAAAAGTAGTGCGTTTGAGCTTTTTGCTAAAAGTTGCGGCCACAATAATCATTGTTTTAGGGGTTGGATTTTGGGGCTATCACTACCAGAAAACAGAATATGCCGATCTGAGCAATATCGATCCGCAGCTAGCCAGGCAGCAGATTCACTATGCCTCATTAATCGAAACTAAACGTATCGAGCTAAAACAGATTGAAAAGGAAGAGCCGCAATTATACAGTGAATTTTCTTCGGAGATCCGGAAGATGGATGCAAGTTATCAGAAGTTAAAAAGTGATTTGCCGGGTAGCCCGAATCAGGAAGAAACAGTGAAGGCGATGATCAGGAATCTACAGATACAGACGGAACTGCTTAATCAACAGCTCAGTATTATTCAACAGATTAATAATGTTAAAAAGGAACAAAATAATGAAACACAACGGATCTAAAGAAGTGTCGCTCCTCGTTGTCTGCTTTCTTTTTGGAAGCGTGGCCTATGGGCAGACCGACGCAAAAGCCGAAAGGAACACTACAATAAGGATTGATACCCGGAACATATCTAATGAAATATCAAGTCTGTTTAGAACAGTGGCCTTTGAGATCATGAAAATCGATTTTGAAAAGGTAGGAGCTGCAATAGGGACAGTGGCCGAAGAAGTTGGCCGTGAGGTACAGAATATAGAACGCGAAGTTGGCGATATTGAAATAATCATCACTAACAGAACAAATGGGGATCATCCTGAGCCAGAAGCTGGATATATTGGAACCGCCGAAAAGACACGAATGATCAGCAAAACTTATTCTGTTGACAGAAATGACAAATTTGCTATAAACAATCAGTTCGGACGTGTAGTTATTCATACCTGGGCAAAGAATGAAATTAAAGTAGATGTCGAAGTGAAAGCTTTTGAAGCAAGCGACGGTGATGCTGCTAAGTTGCTGGAAACTGTAAATATTACAGATACTCGATTGAACAATGTGATAAGTTTTAAGACGACTTTTGAAAAAACGTCTATGAATATTTGGTCACGTGTAAAGAATGGCAAAGAAGAGCGTCGGGGAGTGCAAGTGAATTATGAGATCTATATGCCTGCCAAGAATGCCCTTGACATTACAAATCGTTATGGAAGCACTGTTGTGCCTGATTTTGCTGGTCCGGTAAATATCAGCAGTTCCTATGGTTCACTAACTTCAGGCAAATTGGACAATCCGGCTAACCAGGTCAAAGTGAGCTACGGCTCGGCCACTATGTCGGATTATGCAAACGGTAATTTAGCCGTAAGCTATGGTAGTCTTAAACTTGCGAACGCAGATAAAGTTAATGCAACCATAAAATACAGTGGGGCAAAAATCACCAAACTATCCAACGGAGGAAATTTTGAGTTGTCGTATGCCGGAGGTTTTAAAATTGATGAGGTAGATAAGAACGTTAAAAATCTTAATATCAATTCGTCTTATTCCGGAGTTACCCTCGGAATAGACGAAAATGCAGATATTGATTTTGATGTTACTGTAAGCTACGCGGGGTTTAACTATGATAATCAGAAAATGAATTTAGTTACTCAATTGACTGATGCGGATAAATCGAAGTCGTGGAGTCCAACAAAAAATTATAAAGGAAGCATGGGGAGAGGTTCCGACTCTAAAATAACCATAAAATCAAACTACGGTGGAGTTAAATTCTTATAAATTCTGATGGTTCGAATTAAAATTAAACCTTCCGGAACTTCCGGGAGGTTTTTTTGTTTATAGTTAGCACAAATATTTACTTTTGCACAAACTCTGAACTATGGAATGGCTTTCTAATCCTGAGATATGGATCTCTCTTGTAACTTTAACAGTGCTTGAAATAGTGCTCGGAATAGATAATATAATATTTATTTCGATCATGGCGTCCAAGCTTCCTGCAAACAAACAGAAGAAGGCCCGGCGTGTAGGCCTTGCCCTGGCCATGATCACAAGGGTGTTGCTGTTGCTTTCACTTACCTGGATCATGCGCTTAACTTCGCCTTTATTCAACATGGCCGATTGGGTAGGACTGACTACTGGCGAATGGTATGAAAAGCTGGCTATTTCCGGTCGAGATCTAATACTAATAATCGGAGGTTTGTTCCTCATTTATAAAAGTACCCGCGAAATACATGAAAAGCTAGAGGGCGATGAGCAGGACGTACAAACTAAAGCAGTGGTCACTTTCAACGGGGTAATCTTTCAGATCCTTCTGCTTGATATTGTCTTTTCATTAGATTCGGTTATTACAGCCGTCGGTATGGCAGATCATATAGGGGTTATGGTTGCTGCGGTAATTATCGCCGTTGTAGTGATGATGTTATCTGCCGGAGGAATCAGCGATTTTGTTAACAAACACCCTACTGTTAAAATGCTGGCTCTGTCGTTTTTGCTCCTTATTGGAGTTTCACTACTCGCTGAAGGATTCAATCAGCATATTCCTAAAGGTTATATTTACTTTGCAATGGCCTTCTCCGTATTGGTGGAAATGCTGAATCTTAAGATGAAGAAAGAAAAAGGGAAACCGGTTAAACTTAAGAACGTACCGGAATAAGAGTAAATAGCAAGGAACAAAGGAGGGAAACGCCTTATTCCTTATTCCTTACTCTTTGTTTACTGCTCAATTCTTTTACAGAAAGTCTTGGTTCTAGTCTTTTGGCTCTTGGTTCCACCTCAGGTTACCCTGCACAACAGCCCTTTTAAATATTCCCCCTCTGGGAAGGATGATCTTACCGGATGATCAGAAGGCTGTGCATATTGTTCAATAAATTGTACTTCTTTTCCTGCATCGAGAGCAGCCCATGCAAGAATTTGTTTAAACATGCTGATATCAACTGCACCTGAACAGGAAAACGTAGCCAGTAGGCCCCCTTCATTCAACAACAGCATCGCCAGCCTGTTTAGATCCTTATATGCTCTGGAGGCCTTTGTTAATGCAGAACGCGATGGCGCATATTTGGGCGGATCAAGTATGATGAGATCAAACTTCTCATTATTTTCCCTGAACACCCGTAATTGTTTGTTTACATCCGATTGAATCAACCTGTGAGGAATATTGTTGAAACTGTTGATCTCGATATTTCTTTTTAATGTATCTAAGGCGAGAGCAGAGCTGTCCACACTTACAACTTCAATTGCTCCTGCGCGAAATGCATTCAGGCTAAAACCCCCTGAGTAAGAAAAACAATCTAATATCTTTTTTCCTCCGGAATGATCAGCGACAACTCTGCGATTGTCTCTTTGGTCGCAATAGAACCCTGACTTTTGACCATCGGCAATGTTCACATGATAAAAGATACCATTCTCCTTTACGCAGACAAATTGCGGTGGTTCTATCCCAGAAAGTATAACGCCGGACGATGCATCCATTCCTTCATGCGCACGTGCTGAAGCATCACTTCTGTCGAAAATCCCTTTCGGATTTAACAACTTTTGAAGTTCATCAATAATAATAGTTTTTATTCGTTCAATACCGCTTGTGAGGATTTGAACGGAAAGAAAATCAGCATACCGATCCACGATGAGGCCTGGTATAAAATCTGCTTCGCTGAATATCAGACGATAGGTATTTGTATCTGCATTGTAAAGGGTCGCACGGTTTTTTACCGCCTTAGTAATTTTCTTCCGCCACCAGTCTTCGTTGATCTCTGTTTCAAAGTTCCATTCAAGAAGACGTACGGCAACACGGGATTTATCGTTAAAAAAACCATAAGCGAGGAAATCATTATTATTGTCCGTTACCATAACAATATCACCATTCTCCGGAGCGCCTTTCACCTGGTCTATTGCCCCAGAAAATACCCAGGGATGTAATTGTCTGACAGCTTTTTCCTTACCTTTTTTTAACCTGATCGTATACATGGCTGCAATTTACCAAACAGTTCCTATTTACTTATTAACTTTATTCGATGGAAGATATTCAATGGGCTGATTTCGAAAAGGTGGCACTCCGCGTCGGTACTATACTTGTTGTGCTTGATTTCCCCGAGGCCCGAAGGCCCGCGTACAAGTTGAAAGTTGATTTCGGAGAATTGGGAATCAAATGGAGCAGTGCACAGATAACAAAACATTATTCCAAACAAGAATTGATCGGCCGCCAGATCATTGGAGTTGTAAATTTCCCTGAAAAGCAGATTGCAAATTTTAGATCGCAGTTTTTGCTTACGGGATTTGCGGATAAGCAGGGCGAAATTGTGCTTGCGTCAGTTGAGCGGACTGTACCAAATGGATCAGCATTGATCTAAAGGCAAACGCTAATTGGTAATATATTTGGTTGATATGAGCAGAAACAAGGTTCTGTCAGCTTTTGCTTCCTCATAATTCTCCTTTAATAATTGCACAACCTGAGGATTCTTTAGTTTGATTGCTGCCATTTGAAGAATTTGAAAGGAAGCCATTTCTACACTTTCAATATTTTGTAAATAAAATAGAATGGATAGATCCCGAAGCTCTGCGTCGCCATCTTGTTGCTGTATTGCTTCAAAAGCATCGTCTACCAAACTGGTAAGTCCTAAAACATTTGCAGGTGCAACAATTTCATCCAATAGTGCGTAAATCATTTCCATACGTACTATTTGCTTTTCCACATTTTGTACTGTCTCAGCAATTGCATTTTGGAGATCAGAAAAATGAGCTTCGTGGCAAAGCAGAGGCAGCCTCTCTATCAAGTGAAGTTTAGCTGAGTAAATTCTGTTGAGGTGGTCTACAAAGAAAGTTTTAAGCTTCCCTGAACCTAAATTTATCCGTTTAGACGACTGCTCATTACCTTCATCATTCATTGACAAGATGATTACTTAATTTAAAATCAGGTTCACCTGACTAATAAGTTCATTGACATTGAAAGGCTTCCGCATATATCCATCAGCGCCGCAATTCTGGGCCAGTTCGGAGACATTAAATTCTGCAGACAATAATAAAACCGGAATGTTTTTAGTACTGTTAAGTGACTTGATTTCCTTGCAGATTTGGTCACCCGATTTATTAAAACCAATGATACGTACATCCAGTAGAATTACATCAGGATGAATTAGATGCACCTTCTCAGCCGTTGTTCCAGTATTTAATAAGATTACCTCATATCCCTCATCGCCGAAAAGTATGTCTAGGATCGAAAGAATATCTTCATCATCATCTATAACTAGTATCCGTTTTTTCATATTAAATGTTAAATCGATGACAAGTCAGACTATCTCAGTTAGCTCTGTCATGCTGATAATTATCATAAATTTGAGCAATTGTTTTGCTAATATAAAATTTGAGCAGTTTTTCACGTACTTATACTGAACATTAAAATGTATAGGACTTCAAAGGGTGGTTGATGATTGTATGTTGGGCTTGCTTCCTAAAAAAAACTAGCCTAGTTTTGATGTATGAAATACATCAGTTTTACAGATGAGCCTATGATAGCACCAGACGAGTTTTTCATGCGGGAAGCTTTGAAAGAAGCTCAAAAAGCACTGGAGCTCGATGAGGTGCCTATCGGGGCTGTAATAGTCCATAATGGTCGGATAATAGGTCGCGGCCATAATCTTACTGAACAGCTTAATGATGTAACAGCACACGCGGAAATGCAGGCGTTTACCGCAGCCGCGAATTACATCGGTGGAAAGTATTTAAAGGGCTGCACATTGTATGTAACCGTAGAACCCTGTATAATGTGTGCCGGGGCCTCTTATTGGACACAGATAAGTAATATAGTTTTTGCTGCGCCTGATTCCAAACGTGGATTTTCATTAATATCTGAGCGAATAGTTCATCCCCGAACACAAGTTGTTAGTGGTGTAATGGCCAACGATGCCGCGCAGCTGATGAAAGATTTTTTTATTGCAAAGCGCAATAAATCGTGACATCAAATTGAATAATTTCTAACATTACAGGCTTATATTTGTATATTAATAATATTAAACTTAAATTAAAATCATATGGCATTTGAACTACCTGCGTTATCGTTTGCGACAGACGCTTTAGAACCACATATTGATAAAGCCACCATGGAAATCCATCATGGCAAACACCATCAGGCTTATGTAGATAATTTAAACAAAGCTCTGGCAGGTACAGACGGTGAAGATCAAAGTATCGATGACCTTCAGAAAAATATCTCGAAGTATCCGATGGCTGTTAGAAATAATGGTGGTGGACATTTTAATCACTCTTTATATTGGTCGATTATGAGTCCTAATGCAGGTGGAATCCCAGCTGGTGATTTGGCTAAAGCGATCGACGAATCATTCGGATCTTTCGATGAGTTCAAGAAAAAATTTGCAGAAGCTGGGACTACCCGGTTCGGTTCTGGATGGGCTTGGCTTAGCGTAGCCAGTGACGGAACGGTTCAGGTGAGCTCCACTCCGAATCAGGATAACCCTCTAATGGATGTTGCCGAAGTGAAAGGTACTCCCATTCTGGGAATGGACGTTTGGGAGCACGCCTATTATTTAAACTACCAGAACAAGCGCCCCGATTATATAGCTGCATTCTGGAACGTTATAGATTGGAATGCAGTTGCTGACCGGTATGCGAAAGCAAAATAATATCAGGTAGGGCAAACTTTATTAAAAAAGTGATGTATTAATGAGGTACATCACTTTTTTAATTTTATGACCATGAACAAATCGTATTCAATTATTGCACTACTAACTATCACTTTGCTTTCAAGCTGTGAATTAGCTGGTGATATATTCAAGGCAGGAGCTTATACCGGAATTATTATAGTAGTAATTATTATTGCTCTGATTATCTGGATTTTATCCAAGTTCAGAGGAAGAGGGTAGTTAATAAATATCCAAAATTTGTTTCTTTTTGTTGTTTTGCATCCTTTTAGGTACCGCTAGCATTATCTCCTGCTCCAAAATTGAGATTAATCTTTTCTTGAGAAAATTTCGGTGAGTAACGATACTTATTTCCCTGGACGGTCCGGGAGAGCGGAAATAGCGTACACGATCAAGCTGCTTTACTGAAAAGCCTGCCATTGAAAGCTCAGGAAGCAATGTGATCCCCCTGTTCATATCCACCATTCTTTTCAAGGTTTCAACACTGTCTGTATTATATTCGAAAGGTTTCAGTTGATCAGATCTATCCCTGTTACACATATTCAGAATTTGATTCCGCATGCAATGGCCTTCATTAAGTAACCAAAGATCGTCAAGGTCAATATCCTGAGTACTAAGATTCTTTTTCGCTATGAGAGGGCTGGATTTTGACAAGTAAGCCACAAAACATTCATAGAATAATGGATTCTCATGCAAACTTTTATCTTTAACCGGAGTAGATAAGATGCCGCAATCCAGCAGTCCGTTTTTAAGTTCCTGGATGATCTGTTCTGTGGTGTATTCCCAGATAATCAATTGCAGCTTTGGATATTTGTCCATGAAAGCTGAGATTACCCCCGGCATAAGATAAGGAGCGAGCGTTGGGATTATGCCGATTTTTAATTCTCCTTCTACAGCCCCCTTTTTATTGCTTATCAGCTCCTTAATCTTATAACCTTCCTTTAGAGCTACCCTCGCCTGTTCCAAAATTTCTACTCCTATTTCGGTGGGAACTACCGGCTGTTTACTTCGGTCAAAAAGAATTACCCCAAGATCTTCTTCCAACTTCTGAACCTGCATACTCATTGTCGGTTGAGTTATGAAACATTTTTCGGCAGCAATTCCAAAACTTCTGTAGGTATCTACTGCTACTATGTACTCTAATTGGACAATGGTCATATTATAGTTTTTGGCTATGCAAAGATAATTAATATTGATTGAGACCATATATGCTTGCGCAAAGACCAAAGCGTTTGGAATAAGGAGCATATCGCCTAGCTCAGAAGATAATTTTTATAAGAAATTGCGATTATGATAATTACCCAGCTCTATTGGGATTTCTTATTTAGCATTTATAAATGGTGACGACAGACGTTATTCTTTGCTCCTTGTTCTTTACTCTTTACTAATCCTCCTACCTTTGTTACTGAATTAATTTTTAAACTATTTGCCCCGAAGATGGAAGCAGAGAAGTACACCAGGATAAATAAATATTTGAGCGAGATTGGATATTGCTCCAGAAGGGCTGCTGATAAACTGATTCTTGAAAAGCGCGTTACCATTAATGGAGTACCTCCTGTAATGGGAACTAAAATTGTGAGTGGCGATGTTGTTAAAGTAGACGGCAAACAGGTATTTGCTCCAGATGTAAAACCGGTTTATATCGCATTCAATAAGCCCGTAGGCATTGTATGCACTACAGATACCAAAATAGAGAAAGATAATATAATTGATTATATAAAATACCCTAAACGTATTTTTCCTATTGGCCGCCTCGACAAACCCAGTGAGGGATTAATACTGCTCACCAGCGACGGCGATATTGTGAATAAGATTTTGCGTGCAAGAAATAATCACGAAAAGGAATATGTAGTCACAGTAAATAAGCCCATAATTCAGGAATTCTTAAAGAAAATGCGGAGTGGGGTCCCTATCCTTGACACCGTTACCAGAAAATGTGAGGTGGAACAACTCGACCGATCCAGGTTTAATATAGTGCTCACCCAGGGTTTAAATCGGCAGATTCGCAGGATGTGTGAGTACCTGGACTACAAGGTTATCAAGCTGAAACGTGTTAGAATAATGAATATCAGGCTTGATATCCCGATAGGAAAGTGGAGGTATCTTACGGAAGAAGAACTGGGGGAGATAAACCAAATGGTTTTATCATCTTCAAAAATCCACATCGATTCTGAATAAGTTCACAAATCAATAATCTTAGAATAGCCTAGGCAGTGATATTATCTAAGGGTTACCAAAATGACCAATGGCAACCTGAATTCGGAGAGATTAAACTGGTTTAATCGTTTTAAGAGGGTATTTAGAAGCCATATACAGGCTCATAAATAAACCGATTAGGAACACCCCACCCATATATCCCAGAATGGCAAACTTTTCTTTCGCCACCCCCCTTCCAAGTTCAGGGCCATAGATGGCAGCAAAAAGCCAGATATATGGGTATAGAAATCCACCAATTGCCACTAAATATGAGGTGGTTATTTTTAACTTCTCGGGTGCTGACAGGAAGGAGACAAATAGCAGTACTCCCATGACCATAGCTCCTATTCCCGTGGAGTGAAAGTGAAACCTTTGATAATAACGCCAGTTTTTTTCTTCTTCTGATTTTAACATTTCTGCCTTTTCTGCAGGATCCTGAATAAGATTTATTTTTTCGTTCTTCTTTAGCCCCTCAATGATCTTATTTTTAAATAATTCCTCATTTGCTCCGAATAGGACAGAGATGAACACACCGCCAATGAGTGTTAAAATGGCTATTAAGAATGGGACTCTGTTCGTCATTTCAATAATGCATAACTAAAACGCAGAAAACAAACTAAACATTTTAATTGACTATTTTGTAGATTCTCGCGGTTTATATAATCTTACCATTGATCATTATTACTTTAAGCATTTACTCCACAGTTACTGATTTTGCCAGATTTCGTGGCTGGTCGACATTACATCCGCGAAGTACTGCTATATGATACGACAACAGCTGAAGCGGAATCGTAGCAAGCAGAGGTAAAAAGATTTCATCTGCATCGGGAATCTCAATGGTGTAATCTGCCATATTTCTAACCACTGTGTCACCCTCGGTTACTATCGCTATAACATTTCCTTTCCGGGCTTTTACCTCCTGAATATTGCTGATGACCTTTTCATAAGAGGAATTCTTTGTAGCGATAAATACTACCGGCATATCCTCGTCAATTAAAGCTATTGGACCATGCTTCATTTCAGCAGCAGGATATCCTTCTGCGTGAATGTAGGAGATCTCTTTAAGCTTCAAAGCCCCCTCAAGCGCCACCGGGAAACCGCTACCGCGACCGAGGAAAAGAAAATTACGGGCGTCTTTAAATTGCTCCGATATAATCCTGATTTTATCATTTGATTGAAGGCATTTTTCAACGAGAAAGGGGATATCATTTAATTCGGTTAATAAGTGTACCAATTTTGTTTGAGAAATTGTACCTCTTTGCTGAGCCATGTAGAGTGCCATCAAAGTCAGTACTGTAACCTGGGCCGTGAATGCTTTTGTCGAGGCTACGCCAATTTCCGGGCCTGCATGTGTATAAACCCCAGCGTGACTTAATCTAGGGATTGATGCGCCAACCACATTACAGATACCAAAGATGGTAGCACCTTTTTCCTTTGCAAGTTCAATCGCTGCCATAGTATCAGCCGTCTCGCCGGATTGAGAAACTGCTATCACAATATCCTTTTCGGAAATTATCGGATTTCGGTACCTAAATTCAGAAGCATATTCAACTTCTACCGGTATCCTCGCACACTCCTCAATCAGATATTCCCCTACAAGTCCCGCATGCCATGATGTACCACAAGCAACTATTATAATTCGGTCAATATTTTTTAGTTTCTCGGCATATTCTTTGATGCCGCCCAATTGTACCTTGCCGATTTCCGGGTATATACGACCGCGCATACAGTCTCTGATTGATCTGGGCTGTTCGAATATCTCTTTAAGCATGAAATGATCGTACCCGCCTTTTTCAAGCATCTCGAGCTTCAACTCTAGCTCCTGAACATATGGTATCTGAACTACATTGTCTATACTTTTGATCAAGAGTTCCTCGCGCCGGATATACGCGATCTCATTATCCTTAAGATAAATTACATTTTTTGTATATTCGATGATAGGAGAAGCGTCTGATGCTATGAAATATTCACTTTCACCTACTCCCAGTACCATTGGACTGCCTTTGCGGGCAGCGATTAGTTCGTCAGGATCATTTTTGTCCATAATGACAATAGCATATGCTCCTACTACCTCACTTAGTGCGATTCTCACTGCTTCTCTAAGTTCAAGGTCAGTTTGATTTCGAATATCTTCAATAAGATGGATCAGTACTTCTGTGTCAGTATCGCTTCTGAAAATGTGTCCTCTTGAAACAAGAGTTTCTTTCAGTGTGGAATAATTTTCAATAATTCCGTTGTGTATTATTGCGAGGCTTTCATCGCCGGAAGTATGCGGATGGGAGTTTCTGTCGGAAGGTTCTCCGTGGGTTGCCCAGCGGGTATGGCCCATACCGATTTTGCCATTGAGATTTGCGCCTTCGACAGAGAGCTCAAGGTCACTAACTTTACCTGCCTTTTTGTAAATATTAAGTGTATTGTCGATTAAAGCAACACCAGCACTATCATATCCCCTATATTCAAGCCTGTGAAGTCCTTTGACCACAATTGGCCAAGCCTCACGGAACCCAATATATCCGACAATTCCACACATAATTTTAAAATTTTAAGGATTGAAGTTATTCGAAAAACAAACAAGAATAAAAGATCTGGTTTAAAGCGGGCCTAATTTATTTTATTATAAAATAAATTAAGTTTCATTTTATAAGTCACTCCATTTTTTCCGCTGCCTAAAACAGTTCTTGAGGCTGTTGTACCTGAAGCTAAAGGCCCCAACTGACGTGTATAGCGAGTACTCACCGGAGCAATAAATGTATCATATTGTTTAGATTTACCCTTAAGTATATCCTGAAGAAAAGTTGTCACAACAAACTTATAACGTTTATTAGCAGCATCGTAGAAACCGCCAAAATCCAGATCGGAAAGTGCGATTGCAGCATTTGTGCCAAAGTCAGGAATAAATTGCCTCTGGCTGGCTATATCAGTCGTATACATTAGCAAACGAGGCGCCGGCTTATAATTGTCAGTACCGCCAACTACAGATACGATGAGTTCAGCTTTATTGATGGTTATATTTCCAAGCTCCTTCAACTTATCCAGATGAGGAAATCTAATTTTTGTGCGGAGACCGGCTAAGCCCTGAACATAAGTAAAATCATATTGAGTAGCTGGATTATTCAATTGGGTTTGAACGTTTGTTCCAGTGTAGTCGTGTGTGAATTGGGCAGCTACAGGTTCGCTCCCGTTTAAAATAGGAAAAGAAACTTTAGTTGTATCAATGGTAGTACCGCTTGTAGTTTTATAATAGATTTCAAGCCTGCTGGAATCAGAAAGATTCAGAAAAGCAATACCACCCGGGCCTGAGCTTTGTGCCTCATTTACTCTTAGATGCAATCCTTTAATAAATTTCATAAACAGGGCCTGAGTGCTGAAATTGGCTGCGGCAGCCTTGAGGAAATTGTTATTGATGAAAGATGCATTTATGGGAATCCTTATTTGTGGAGCTCTGGTTTTTATAACGTCAGCTTTACCAGTAACAATCTCGTTTACTTTAACGCTATCTTTTCTGCGTATCGTCACCCTTTGATTACCAATAATTGCAGAGTTGACATTGAAACCGGTTTGATTATAGTAACTTTTAGACTTGCTTAATTGCTCAGATAGCTGACGTACTTCAATCTGAAATTTCGAAGTGCTATCCCCGTAAAACTCATCACCATAGTGTAACACAAGAACCGCTGAATCCAAAACAGGGGCGGTTCCAAAAGTAGTACTGCTATTAACCATGGTTAATGAAAGCGCAATATTGGATGTTGTTTTACCTAAAATCGGGTCGTTAAAATAGCCCAGGGGATACTGGCTTAATGCATTGGTAAGGATCGAATCTTCACGAACTGTAGTTGACCTGACCGTAACGGTATCTATGAATGTTCCCGAAATACCTGTTGAAGGATCAACATCTAAACCGATAGAATCTGTATTTTGACAGCCACTAAAAATAAAAAGACTTATCAACAACGTTAATAAGTCCAGTTTGTATAATTTCATCTGTAAACATTTTTTTAAAAGCCGGAGAACCAGTTTAAATCACCACTTTATTGTATGGAGATTGTAGGTTTCTTGGCGATACACCTTAAACTAAAGAGACCAGCTCTTCATTAGCTATTTCTTCGTAAAGGTTGTAATAATTTTCGAAATCTGATGTCAGATTGAATTCTAAGGTCGGTTTATTGCCTTTTTTAACAAACTTTAACACTTCTTCGCTGATATTCTCGCTCGCATAAACTACCGCGTCGGAATAAGATATAGCTCCCAAATCTAAGGCTGTGTTAGTGGCGTCTGTATAAATCTGAGTATTTTCCGCAGTCATCCCTCCCATAATTGACTTGGTTGCAAATGCTGGGTTTAAACTGTTTGCAAAACCTTCGTCATATACAGAATAAACCACCTTTGAGTTCTTGAAAGTAGGATCGTCTTTGTAAATTGTTTTTAGGTAAGCCGGAACAAGAGCACTCATCCACCCATGGCAATGAACAACATCAGGAGACCATCCAAGTTTCTTAACTGTCTCTAAAGCACCTTTGCAGAAAAATATTGTGCGCTCATCATTATCCTCATAAAACTTATTTCCTCCATCAGAAAACACATGTTTTCTTTGAAAGTATTCCTCATTATCAAGGAAATACACCTGCATGCGTGCAGAGGGTATGGATGCCACCTTAATAATTAAAGGGTTGTCGTTATCATTGATAATGATATTCATTCCTGAAAGACGAATTACTTCATGCAATCTATTACGGCGCTCATTAATATTGCCAAAACGAGGCATCAGGATTCGGATCTCAAATCCTTTATCCTGCATAGCTTGTGGAAGCTGGCGGGTAATCTCGGAAATCTTAGTAAGTTCAAGGAAAGGCGACATCTCATGCGTAATAAAAAGAATCTTCGTTTTAGCCATCTCCAATTTGATTAAATTAAGGGTTAAGAAAAGTTGTAGAACAGCAAAGATACGGAATATGTTATGAATTATCAACGATTTACGCAAGTTGTTTTGGTGGTAGTTAAGTATTTAACCATTTTTGGGGTCAATTAAAGAAGAGATATTTTGGAAATTTTCAAGACCAGGGCAGAAGTTCATACGTATTTGGAACAGTTGAAACTACGGGGTAAAACTATAGGATTCGTGCCTACAATGGGAGCTTTACATCAGGGACATTTATCACTGGTAAAGGCGGCAGGTGAAAAGGCCAACGTCGTAGTTTGCAGTATATTTGTTAATCCAACTCAATTTAATGACAAGAATGATCTGGAAAACTATCCGAGGCCGATAGAAGATGATATTAAAAAGCTTGAAGAAGCAGATTGTGATGTATTGTTTCGTCCTGAAGTGGAGGAAATGTATAGTAGCAATGATAAGTGGCATATGGAACTCAACAACCTTGATAATGTTCTCGAAGGAGAAGTGCGTCCTGGTCACTACCAGGGAGTTACCCAAATTGTTAAAAAACTTTTTGACATTGTAAGACCTGATTTTGCTTTTTTCGGGCAAAAAGATTTTCAGCAATTTGTCGTGATATCTTATATGGTGAATAAGCTTGGTGTCGATGTACAATTGATAATGTGTCCGATTATTCGGGAAAAAGACGGCCTTGCAATGAGCTCAAGGAATGTATATTTATCAAACCAAGATCGCCAGAATGCCCTTTCTTTGTTCATGTCTTTAACAAAAGCCAAAGCAGACTTTGGCGAATTAAGCATACCACAGATTAAAAAAAATGCCATAAAATACCTTTCCAAAGTTGCTGGAATTGAGATGGAGTATTTCGAGTTATATAACAAGAATACGTTCGAGCCAGCTTCGTTCCCACAGACCGAAAATATTATCGCACTTGTAGCAGCCCGGGTGGGCAATATCCGGATTATTGACAATATGCTCTTATCAAACAAATAACAACCAATATATTGACGCGATACCTCTCTACATTTAAGTACATAATTTTACTATTAGTCGGCGTGGCATTATTAGTTCTGGCCTTTAAGGGGCAGGATGTTAACCAATTAATTTCTGATCTTAAAAGAGCTGACTACAAGTGGGTTCTTGCCTCTGTTGTCGCCTGTTTTGTAGCACATATTGTTAGGGCTATCAGATGGAGAATGATGATTGCCTCATTAGGTCATGGTACACCAACATTGTTAAATACGTGTTATGCAGTGTTTGTTGGCTACATGGCAAATCTTGCATTTCCGAGAATGGGGGAAGTTTCACGCTGCGGTGTTATTAACAAGACAGATAAAATTCCGATAATCAAGCTTATAGGTACCGTAATAGTTGAGCGCATCGTTGATCTGCTTATGTTAATAATAGTTGTAGCCCTTGGTATAATGCTTCAGTTCGACCTTCTTACGGATTTCCTGTACAATAACATTATGGCCAAAATGAATAGTGGCACCGTGAACCTTACAGTTCTGATATTAGCCGTGCTCATACTTGTTCTCGCCATAGGATTTTTCTACCTTTTGATGAAAAAAAAGAATTGGGGAATCAGGAACCGGATATACAGTTTATATATAGAAATGAAAAGCGGCATTTTCTCCATCAAAGACTTAAAAAATAAATCCGCATTCATTTTTTGTTCAGTATTTATCTGGACATTATATGGTTTATCTATATACTTGTGCTTCTTTGCACTCACTTCTACCTCCAGCCTTGGGCTGCTAGCTTCGCTCTCAGTATTAGTTTTCAGTAGTCTGGGTATGATCGTACCAGTACAGGGCGGTATTGGAGCATTCCACTTCATGGTTTCTGAGGGACTCATGGTATATGATATACTAAAAAGTGAGGGTCTTGCCTACGCCCTGCTATTGCATTCTATTCAAACACTCCTGGTTATTATAGCGGGTGCAATTAGCGTAATTTTGCTCATGATAAAGTCTTCCAAATTATCTCCCGATGAGCAAACTTAAGCATATACAGGAAAAAATTTTCACTCAGAACAGCATTCGAACCCTTCTGAAAATGTGGCGTTTGCCTGGTGCACAGATAGTTTTTACAAACGGCTGTTTCGATATTCTTCATCTCGGCCATATCGACTATCTGGCAAAAGCTGCGGATTTAGGAGACAAATTGATTGTAGGGCTGAATTCAGATAAATCTACCAGGGACATTAAGGGCCCAGGTAGACCTATTACTGATGAGAAATCGCGATCTACAATTCTTGCATCGCTTTCTTTTGTAGATGCAGTGGTCATTTTTGACGACGAAACTCCTTTGGAACTCATTAAAATCGTGAGTCCTGATATTCTGGTGAAAGGTGCAGATTATTCTATTGATCAAATTGTTGGTGCCGAATTTGTTGTACAAAACGGTGGGAGGGTTCAAACACTGTACTATCTTCCTGGTTATTCTACAACATTGATTGAACAAAAGATAAGGACACTTAAATGAACTGAGGCGGCATAAGTTTTCTTGATGTGCATTTACAGTATATATAGCCGCTAAAGTTTATTTTTGTTGACTTAACCAATTATTTATGTATTTCGAATTTTCAGAAGAACAGTTAATGATCCGCGATGCGGCAAGAGATTTCGCAAATACCGAATTAAAACCAGGGGTAATTGATCGTGACGAAAACCAGAAGTTTCCAGTCGAGCAAGTTAAAAAATTAGGGGAGCTGGGATTTTTGGGTATGATGGTTGACCCGAAATATAATGGCTCAGGCCTGGATACCATCTCCTATGTATTGGCAATGGAAGAGCTTTCCAAGATCGATGCATCTGCCTCCGTTATAGTGTCAGTGAATAATTCTCTTGTATGCTACGGTCTAGAAAATTATGGTTCTGAGGAGCAGAAGCAAAAATATCTAAAGCCACTTGCTTCGGGAGAAAAAATTGGCGCTTTTTGTTTGTCTGAGCCAGAAGCGGGTTCCGATGCAACCTCCCAGCGGACAACCGCCATCGATATGGGCGATCATTATTTAGTGAACGGGACTAAAAATTGGATAACTAACGGAAGTTCAGCTTCTACATATTTAGTTATAGCTCAAACTAATTCAGCTAAAAGACATCAGGGTATAAACGCCCTCATTCTTGAAAAGGGAATGCCGGGTTTTACGGTAGGCCTAAAAGAGAATAAGCTTGGGATACGTGGGTCAGATACCCATTCCTTAATGTTTACTGATGTCAAAGTACCCAAGGAGAATAGAATCGGCGAGGAAGGTTTCGGTTTCAAATTTGCAATGAAAACGCTTGAAGGGGGTAGAATTGGTATAGCTTCACAAGCATTGGGTATAGCATCAGGGGCATATGAACTGGCACTGAACTATTCTCAGGAACGAAAAGCATTTGGTAAAACGATTTCAGGCCATCAGGCTATTCAGTTCAAGCTGGCTGACATGGCCACGGAAATTGAGGCAGCTAGAATGCTGTGTGTTAAAGCTGCCTGGCTAAAAGATCAGGGATTACCCTATGCCCAGGCAAGCTCAATGGCGAAATTATACGCCTCGCAGGTCGCGATGAAAGTTACTGTGGAAGCAGTTCAAATCCATGGAGGGTATGGATTTGTAAAGGAATACCATGTCGAGCGATTAATGCGGGATGCCAAGATTACCCAAATTTATGAGGGGACTTCCGAAATTCAACGTATCATAATCGCTCGTGAAATATTAAAATAGAAACTCAAGAAGATGAAATTTTCTCTCTACAAAGTCACTTTTTTCTTAATCTGGAGCACAGTTTTATCTTGTAAACCCTCAAATTCAGTGATGAATGCAGGAATTTGGAGGGCCACTCTTAAAACCAGCTCGGCTGCCGAAATCCCATTTAATTTCGAACTCGTTGATTCCGCTGGGGTGAAGTACATCAATTTAATTAACGGTGAGGAAAGGCTCAGGGTCGATGAAATTTCATTTGCATCTGATTCAGTGTTTATAAAATTGCCCCTTTTCGATTCAGAGATCAAAGCGAAAAATAAAGGCAATACCTTATCCGGGCAGTGGATCAAGCATTTGGCAGATAAGGATGCCGTTATGGATTTCAATGCTAAAGTCGGGGAAGAATGGCGCTTTTTCAAAGCCAATACAAACTCCAATTCAAATATTGCCGGCCGTTGGTCAACTACGTTTACCAGTTTGGATTCTGCCGATACCACAATTGCTGTTGGGGAATTTCAAAATCAAAATGGCCGCTTATCAGGAACTTTTCTTACACCTACCGGCGACTATCGTTTTCTGGAGGGAACAGTATCTGACAATAAATTATTTCTCTCTAGTTTTGATGGTGGAAATGCTTATTTATTTACAGCAAATATTGTAAATGATAGTACAATTCTTGATGGGAAGTTCTATTCCGGGATTTCAGGTATCAAGGGCTGGGTAGCCAGCAAAGATCAAAATGCGACCCTTCCGGACGCATATTCTTTAACTGCTTTGAAAAGCGGTTTCAAAAAGATTGATTTTACCTTTCCGGCATTGGATGGAAATAAAGTTTCCCTCGCTGATGAGATCTATCAGAATAAAGTTGTTCTGGTGCAATTTCTAGGATCCTGGTGCCCTAACTGCATGGATGAAACTGCCTACCTTGTCCCTTTCTATAACAGATATAACAAAAAGGGAGTCGAAATAATAGGCCTGGCCTATGAACGTACTAAAGATTTTGACCGTTCAAAAAAGAATGTGGAACGTTTGCGTGATAGGTTCAATGTGCCCTATAAATTGCTTATAACAGGTTTCGCTAACAAGAATGAGGAAGTCGCGGCGAGCCTACCGATGCTCAACAATTTTGAAGCTTTCCCAACATTAATAATCATTGATAAAAAAGGTACAGTGAGAAAAATCCATACTGGCTTCAACGGTCCCGGTACAGGTAAATACTACACTGAATTTGTGCAGGAGTTTGAAAAGACAATAGACAACCTGCTTGCCGAGAAATAATTCTATGAGAAATAAATACATCCTATGTATCTGCCTTTTAGGCGCGTTCTACTTAATGTCATGCTCTACACCGAAGATGGTGAACCTCGAGCCAATTTCGATAAGGGAAAATGCCCCCGGCTTAAATATCTATCGGGGTAGCTATACGCGTACGACCGACATACTCAGCACCAGGCTTGACCTTAATTTTAGCTGGGATAGTGCATATGTCTATGGAAAAGCATTAATCCAGGGAAGACCATATTTCTACTCTTCTGATCAGTTGACTCTTGATGCTAATGGTTTTCGAATCAATAATATTTCCCTTGTCAGCAAAAATGATCGGCAGCCCTTACGGTACACATACAATGGAAAGAAATTAAATGTTAAACTAGATAAGGTATATACTAAAGACCAGGACTTTACAATATTGATTGACTATGTGGCAATGCCTAACAAGTTGAAAATTGGAGAAGATATTGCATCAGCTGGTGATCGCGGCCTTTATTTCATCAACAAAGACGGTAAAGACAAGGATAAACCAAGACAAATTTGGACTCAGGGTGAAACGGAATGCAATTCAAGTTGGTTCCCTACTATAAACGACCCCCAGGAGAAGATGACCCAGGAAATTAATATCACTGTTCCTAATGAATACGTGAGTCTTTCTAATGGTTCACTAGAATATTCCACCCTGAATGGTAATGGCACACGCACCGACAGTTGGCGGCAGGAACAGTCTCACTCCACTTATCTTACCATGATTGCAGTGGGAAATTTTACTATTACAAAGGATAAGTGGAGAGATAAAGAGGTAAATTATTATACGGAGCCGGCTTATGCATCAACTGCGAGGTTGGTTTTTGGAAAGACGCCGGAGATGATCGAGTTTTTTTCAAATAAGTTAGGTATTGATTATCCGTGGGATAAGTATTCTCAGATCGTAGTGCGTGATTTTATAAGCGGTGCAATGGAAAATACCACTGCCACTGTTTTCTTTGACAGAATGAATATGTCTGAAGGGGAATATTTGGATGAGAACCACGAGGATATTATCGCTCATGAACTATTTCATCACTGGTTTGGCGATCTTGTGACTGCCGAGTCATGGTCAAACCTGCCTTTAAATGAATCTTTCGCGACATATGGGGAGTATTTATGGGAGGAACATAAGTATGGCAGAGAAGCTGCCGACTTAAAAGGCTTTGAAGATCTTTCCGTTTATCTAAGCGGCGACCGCAAGAAGAATCCGGATGTCATCCGCTTTGATTACGCCGACCGTGAGCAGATGTTCGATGAAATAAGTTATCAAAAGGGGGGCCGGATTCTGCATATGCTTCGCAAGACAGTTGGAGATGAGGCTTTCTTTAAAGCCCTCAACCTTTATTTAACACGCCACTCCTATAAAAATGCCGAAATCCACGACTTACGACTCGCTTTTGAAGAAGTAAGTGGAATGGACCTTAACTGGTTCTTTAAACAGTGGTTCATGGCATCAGGCCACCCTGTGTTAACTATTCAAAACAACTATAATCCTGATAAAAAGGAGTTAATGGTCACAATTAAACAAACGCAGGATTTATCGAAATTCCCGCTGTATCGAATCCCCATGGCTGTTGATATCTATTCGGCAGGTAATGTTGCACGACAGGAAATTGTACTTGATAAGCAAGACCAGACGTTCATATTTCCTTCGCAAGTTAACCCGGATCTTATAAATACAGATGCTGAAAAGTATATTTTGGGAGAGAAAGTTGAAATGAAGACTTTAAAACAGTATATTTTTCAATACCGTCATGCGCCTTTGTTTCTGGATCGCCTGGAGGCTGTAACTATGATGCTTCAGATGAAAAATGATCCTTTAGCGAGAACTGCCCTGATAGAGAGTTTCAAAGATAAAAATTGGTATATAAGAACAGCTGCATTGTCCGTGGTCGATAAGCTTAGTTTTGATGAGCAAAAGGCTGTTTATGAACAGATTCGGTTAATCGCCCTAAACGATAAGGTGTCCCTCGTGCGGGCGTCTGCTGTAACCATCCTTGGTAAGTTCTATGCAAATCAAAACAACCGGGATGTTTATGAAATCACAAAAAAAGATAAGGCCCAGAGTGTTGTGAAAGCCACCGAGGATATTGTTGGGAAGTAGAAGAATTACGAATTACGCTCAGCTTATAACGTACCACGTACAACTCTTAATTCCTATCAGAGCTTACAGCCGAGAATATCATATTCAATACTGACAGTAGTAATGCAAATAGTAAGGCAGATATAAACCCATTTGTGTTAAAACTGTCCATCAGGTTGTCTACCAATAACACCATGAGTACAGTTATGACGAATGACATTAAGCCCAGTGTAAGGAAATTTATGGGAAATGTCAGGATTCGCAAAATAGTTCCGATGGTGGCATTTGCCAATGCGATAAGCACTCCAGCAATAATAGCGCTCCAAAAGCCATCAACAACAACTCCAGGTAAAAGGTATGCCGCAACAGCAACTGCCACGCCCATTAATAAAATTTCAATGATAAGTCTCATAATAATTAGCTTAGGTTTAAAAATATCTAACCATGAAGTTGAAAAATCTGTTTTACATTTCCGCAATTATTTTGCTAACAATTTCAGAATGTGGAGAAACGGTAACCAATAAAACTGCTAATTCGGGAATTAAGCTAAGGTTATCATCTGATAGTTCGTCAGTAGAACTTTATAATATTCCCTTGAATATAATCGAAGAACTGCGTGTAGATTCGATGGAAGCTGACCGATGGAAAGACTTTTTCGCAGTATACGAGGAAACATCCGACCAGGAAATAAGAGATTTTCAGCCGGCAATTGATGGGTTTTACACAGTTAATGACAGCCTTGTCAAATTTATTCCTGCACAGGGTTTTGCAAATGGCAAAGCTTATTTTTCACGCTGCTATACAAAGGATATATTGGAAGAGCCTGAAGATATTATTACGAAACGGGATTTGTCGCCTACAGATGGCTTTCTCGAGTACAAGTTCACTATCAAATAATGCCTTAGTGGATTCGCTATTTGCTAATTCCCTTATTTCAAACTTTGCTAAATCCTTCTTACCGACTAGTTTGCAATCCCAAATTGTTTTATTATATTTGCATCCGATCTGAGAAGAGCCCCGACAATATCGGGGCTCTTTTTTTACCATCCCGTTTTTGGACGGGGATAAAAACGTTGATATGAACGTAGAGAACAGGGTTATTGAATTAGTTGAAGAAAAGATTGCTGAACGGCCCGACCTGTTTTTGGTAGATGTACAGATGCACGGCGGCGGTCTTCTTACGGTTTTAATAGATGGCGATAATGGAGTGGCAATTACAGATTGTGTAGCTATCAGCCGTCATGTGGGTTTTCATCTTGAAGAAGAAAATACTATTGAACAGGCGTATAATTTAGAAGTTTCTTCGCCTGGGTTAGATATGCCTCTGAAGTCATTAAGGCAATATCAGAAAAATATCAGTCGCTCGTTAAATGTTAAATTGATTGATGGGTCGAAACATGAAGGAAAACTTTTAGCAGCTGACGACTCCGGGATAACAATAGAAGAAAATATAAAAGAAAAAGGAAAAAAAGCATCTGTGATTCAGAATGTAATTCCATTTGCAGATATAACAGAAACAAAAGTTTTGGTGAGTTTTAAATAACGTCCGCAGAACGGACAAATTCAATATTAAATGAGCAATATTAACTTAATCGATTCATTCCAGGAGTTTAAAGACTTCAAGAATATTGACCGTCCTACGGTTATTAGTGTGTTGGAGGAAGTTTTCCGCAGCATGTTGCGCAAGAGATACGGTAACGATGAAAATTGTGACGTGATTGTGAATCCGGATAATGGGGATTTGGAGATCTGGCGTACACGTACTGTAATGGAAGATGGATTTTCTGAAGATGACGACCTGGAAATTGAACTTGCTGAGGCTACCGCGATAGATCCGGATCTTGAAGTTGGAGATGATTTTATTGAGCAGATCACACTTGAAAGTTTTGGTCGCAGGGCAATTCTTGCAGCACGTCAGACACTTGTTTCTAAGATTCTTGAGCTTGAGAAAGACGAGATCTTTAAAAAGTATAAAGATCGCGTCGGTGAAATTGTGACAGGGGAGGTTTACCAGGTTTGGAAGAAAGAAACTCTTGTATTGGATGATGAAGGTAACGAGCTTTTGCTTCCCAAAACCGAACAAATTCCTGCAGACTATTTCAAAAAAGGAGATTCGGTACGTGCCATAATTGATAAAGTTGAGATGCTTAATGGTAATCCAAAGATTATTATTTCGCGTACTGCTCCAGAATTCCTGCAGCGCCTATTCGAAATGGAAGTTCCTGAAATTTTTGACGGGTTAATTACCATTAAGAAAATTGTTCGCGAACCAGGTGAACGTGCAAAGGTAGCGGTAGAATCATACGATGACAGAATTGATCCTGTTGGGGCATGTGTAGGTATGAAAGGTTCCCGAATCCACGGTATTGTTCGTGAATTGAAAAACGAAAATATTGACGTAATAAATTATACAAACAATATTTCATTGTACATCCAGCGTGCTTTAAGCCCTGCTAAGATTACAAGCATCAAGCTTGATGACGAAGAAAAAAGAGCGGCTGTTTACTTAAAGCCTGATCAGGTTTCATTGGCAATTGGACGTGGGGGACATAATATTAAGTTGGCGGGTAAATTGACTGGTTACGAGATCGATGTTTACCGTGAAGCCCATGAAGATGATGAGGATGTGGATATTGAAGAATTTTCAGATGAAATCGAAGGTTGGATCATCGACGAATTTAAACGGGTTGGTCTTGATACAGCAAAATCGATATTAGCTTTGACTGTTGAAGAATTAGTTAAACGCACCGATTTGGAAGATAACACTGTTAAAGATGTAATGGAAATTCTGCGATCAGAATTTGAGTAATAGTTAAACGTTTTACCTGCCTGACGGCAGGCAGGTGTATTTATGTCTAGTCTTGGTAATTGTAGTTGTAATGATAATCAGGATTAATTTTGACATCTCATACTTGGTTCTTGACACTGAAACGTTCTTGATACTAAAACAAAAACCGTACTTTTGTACAAAAATAAGCGAGGTTAAATAATAAATGTCAGAAGGTAAAAACACAAATTTACTTAAAACTGCGAAGGAGCTGAATATTGGTCTGTCTACTGCGGTTGAGTTTTTAGGAAAAAAGGGATATAAAGTTGATGCCCGGCCGAATACGAAACTTACTGAGGAAATGTATGACGTTCTTTTGAAGGAATATCAGGGGGATAAAATCGTTAAGGAAGAAGCCAAACAGATTGTTATTGGCAAAATCCGTCGTGACGATCAGCCGATAATCCCAGAAAGAGTTGAACCAACACCGCGTTCGAAGGATTTCGAGCAGGAAGAGATTCTGATCAAAAACGTTACTTCCTATACTCCGCCTCCGCCACCCGTTGTTGAAAAGCCTAAGCCTGCTCCGGTAGAGCCTGCAGGTGAACAACCTAAAGCAGATGATGGCGTGTTGCCCGGTGTTAAGATTGTTGGAAAGATCAATTTGGATGATCTAAATCCCAAAAACCGTGTCGATAAGAAACCCGCAGAAGTAGAGAAGCCAGTGTCTGAAGTACAGCCCGAACCGGTAATTCTTAAGGTAGCTGAGCCTGTTAAGGCTGAGGAGTCGAAGCCAGAGCCTGTTGTCGAGACTCCCAGGAAGATAGAAAATCGGGAACCGATTGTAAGCCCTGTCGTCGAAGAGGCGCTGAAAAAAACTCCGGTTGTCGAGCCAAAAGTAGAAGTTTCTTCTGTACCAAAGGTTGAAGACAAAACGGAAATTAGACCAAATACTCAGGAGGGTAATCCCGACGCGACAGTTATCAGGGCGAAAGCTGAACGATTAACAGGCCCGAATGTCATAGGCAGAATTGAATTGCCAACAACTCCTGCCCGTCGCGGACAACCGGTAGCATCTTCCTCCAGTGCAGCTGGAGCTGATCATAAGCGCAAACGAAAACGCAAGGATAACGCTCCCGGTCAACCCCCTCAGCAAGCAGGGCAGCAGGCCGGCGCTAATCGCCCGGCACCAGCTCCCGGAGCAGGCGGAGGATATCAGGGTAACAGGCCCGATTTCAGAAATACCAGACCAGGGCAGGGAACTGCTGGCGGTGCTGCACGTCCTGATTTTAGGAATAAGCCACGAACCGACAGCACTCCAAAAGCAGAACCTACAGATAAAGAGATACAAGACCAGATTAAAGCCACGCTCGCCCGTTTGAGCGGTGCTGGTAAGTCGGGCAAATTTGCACAACGTGCAAAGCTTCGTCGTCAGAAGCGGGATGACGTAGCGCAGACCGCTGAAGAAGCTGCAATGGAACTGGAAATGCAGTCCAAAACCATTAAGGTAACAGAATTTGTAACAGCAAATGAGCTTGCCTTGATGCTTGATGTTCCGGTCACCCAAATTATTTCAACTTGTATGAGCCTGGGTATGTTCGTGTCTATCAACCAAAGGTTGGATGCGGAAACCCTTACTATCGTTGCTGATGAGTTTGGCTATGAGGTAGAGTTTGTTAAGCCTGAAGATGAGGAGAGCGGCCTGCTTGAAGAAGCTGATGATGAAGGTTCTTTAGGGCCAAGAGCTCCGATCGTTACCGTAATGGGACACGTGGATCACGGTAAAACATCCTTGCTTGATTTTGTCCGTAAAACAAACGTGATTGCCGGAGAGGCCGGAGGAATCACTCAGCACATCGGTGCTTATGAGGTAACTCTGGAAAACGATCGTAAAATAACATTTTTAGATACACCTGGTCACGAAGCGTTTACAGCAATGCGTGCCCGTGGTGCAAAAGTAACAGATATCGCAATCATTGTGATTGCTGCCGATGATAGTGTAATGCCACAAACACGTGAGGCTATTAACCACGCGCAAGCCGCTAACGTTCCAATTGTGTTTGCATTTAGTAAGGTGGATAAGCCGGGTTCGAATGCTGAGAAGATCCGGGAACAATTATCGACAATGAATATACTGGTCGAAGATTGGGGAGGAAAATATCAAAGCCAGGAAATATCAGGTAAAACAGGAATGGGCATTGATCTTTTGTTAGAAAAAGTCTTGCTGGAAGCAGATATGTTAGAGCTTACTGCGAACCCTGATAAACGTGCGGTAGGTACGGTAATTGAAGCAGCCCTGGACAAAGGACGTGGTATCGTAACTACAGTATTGATCCAGGCAGGAACATTGAAAGTAGGAGATGCTATACTTGCGGGCGGTTATTCAGGCCGAGTAAAAGCATTGCATAATGAACGTGGAGTGAAGGTTGACCAAGCAGGCCCGTCAACGCCTGTGCAGGTATTGGGTATGCAAGGCGCGCCAACGTCAGGCGACAAGTTTAACGTGATGGAAAGTGAAGTGGAAGCACGCCAGGTTGCCAATAAAAGATTACAATTGCAGCGCGAGCAAGGATTACGTACCCAAAAGCATATCACTCTTGATGAAATCGGACGTCGTCTAGCGATAGGTAACTTCAAGGAACTTAACGTTATTGTTAAGGGTGACGTAGATGGATCAATCGAAGCATTATCTGATTCATTATTGAAACTGTCTACCGAGCAGATCCAGGTTAATATTATACATAAATCTGTTGGACAGATCTCTGAATCTGACGTATTGCTGGCTTCGGCTTCTGATGCAATCATTATAGGTTTCCAGGTACGTCCTTCCCAAAGTGCGCGCAAGCTTGCCGAAGCTGAACAGATTGATATTCGTTTATATTCTATTATTTACGATGCAATTAACGAAGTTAAAGCGGCCATGGAAGGCATGCTTGACCCTGAATTTGAGGAGAAAATTACTTCGAATGTCGAGATTCGTGAGGTGTTTAAAATCAGCAAAGTGGGTACTATTGCAGGCTGTATGGTTCTCGATGGTAAAATCACCCGTAACAGTAAAATTCGTATCGTGAGAGATGGAGTAGTAATCTACACGGGCGAACTGGCTTCATTAAAACGTTTCAAAGACGATGTTAAGGAAGTTGCGACCGGTTATGAATGTGGTTTGAATATTCACAATTTTAATAATATTGAGGTTGGTGATATTGTTGAATCATACGAACAAGTTGAGATTAAGAGGAAATTGTAGAATCAATATATTTAAATATAAAGCGATCTTCGGGTCGCTTTTTTTGTATAATTTTATTTACGTTAAAGAAACGATTTGGGCTTAAGGAAAGTATCAAGAAAATTTTGTTTGAGCTTATTGCGAAGTTTGAATGTTCGGAACGTGAATTTGGAATTGGCAGTGATTTCAAGGGAACCGAGGTTTAAGAGCGGTACGACTAATATACTTGGAAAGCCGTTCAAATACCATGATGGTCTCAGTTTTACATCTACCTACAAAGAAATTTTTCAAACTCATATTTATGAATTTGTTGCATCTGAAAACTCCCGTACAATTTTGGATTGCGGAGCTAATATGGGATTAAGCGTTGTCTACTTTGCCCAGAATTATCCAAGCCACCAGATCATTGCTTTCGAACCGGATCCAGAAATTTTTGCGATTCTACAAGAAAACGTGATGACATTTGGTTTTTCCAATGTTTCATTATATAATAACGCTGTTTGGAATAGAGAAGAAACACTAACTTTTTTTACAGACAAAGGTATGGGCGGCCGGGTCAAGAATTCTTACACCTCGCAGCATCCTTCATACATAGATGCCATACGTTTAAGAGATTACATTAATACCGATATAGATTTCCTTAAATTAGATATAGAGGGTGCCGAAGATACTGTTATAAGAGATTGTGCAGATCTGCTTTTTGATGTTAAAAATATTTTTTTTGAATATCACAATGATGTTAGTATTTTCCAAACTCTCCATGAATTACTACAGATAATAAAGGAGCAGGGGTTTCATTATTACCTAAAAGAATCATATACTCGTAATAGGCCATTTATTGACACTGAGCTGACTTGTGAAGCTTTCGATATGGCAATTAATGTTTTCTGTTACAAAAGCGCATCCACTGTTCAGCATCGCAAACAATTGGTGTAAAAATGATATCTGTAATAATATGCTCGGTAAGTGTTAGTCTTTTAGAAAATATCAGGTCGAGCATTACCAAGACGATTGGGGTTCCATTTGAGATCTTGGCCTATGACAATGCAATAGCGCAGCGTGGAATTTGTGAGATTTATAACCAGGGCGTTATGGATGCCAACTACGAAATTCTTTGTTTTGTCCATGAAGATGTAGAGTTTAATTCCATTGGCTGGGGAAAGGAAGTAGTTCAGGCTTTTGGAGAAAATAGACGTTTAGGTTTGCTTGGAATTGCAGGAAGTAGTTATAAATCTTTGTCTCCTTCAGGTTGGCAGGCAACACACATTCCTGCAAAAATTAACTTCATTCATTTAACGCAGCATTACAAATACAGCGAAAAAGCTGAAGAGATCAAATATAGCAATGAATCTTCGGAGGATCTGGCGAAAGTCGCGGTTATAGATGGCGTATGGTTCTGTGGAAAGAAAAATATCCTCACAAAGTATTCATTCGACAGCTTACTTTTACAAAAATTTCATGGATACGATATAGATATTTCTTTGTCTGTGGGCGCTCACTTTGATGTTTGTGTCACTTTTAAAGTATTGCTCACCCACTTCTCTGAAGGCAATTTTGGGAAAGACTGGATAAGCTCCGTTTTACTTCTACATGAAAAGTGGCGACACACATTACCGCTAAATAAGTCAAATCTGACCGAAATTGAGATGAAATTTTGTGAATTGAAAGCATTCAAATCTTTCGTTAACACGATGAGAAAGGCAGGTTGCAGTGCTATCAGCTGTATGAAAGTGCTAAATCGGAGTGGGTTACGAAACAGATTTGGGACGCTACTTTATTTTAGACTGGCGCTTAAATGCTTTTCTGCATAAGGTCAACGCCCATTCGTTAATGCCTTCTTTTGAGAAATTTTCTTAAAAAATTTAATCGGGACACAGGATTTTTATGGTTTCGTTGAGGAAAATACTTAGAGTAATTTATTATTAAGTCGTATAACAGCGGATTAAATATTCCTACCGTTTTAAGCTTTCTCCTAATATCGGTGATGAAATCTTTGTCCCTTGGTTCGAGTTCTGGATATTCCAGAAAGATTCCAAGTTGGATATCAAGATCCTCTATTATACTGTGCTTTTTTTTCTTCTTGTACTGAGTAACAGATTTTTGATGAACCCGGTAGTAGGTAAGTACTTCATTGTGAAATACGAGTTTTTGGTGATACAGGCAGACGAATCCAATCCACCAATCATAAAAGCCATATTCAGGTATTGGTAAAATATATTTAAAGCTTTCTCTACTTAATAGTGATGTATGGCCGGTGAAGAAATTTTCCAGCAATATACTTTTATAGCCATCCATTAATAAATCAGTGCTGATCAACTGCTGGCTCATTGATTTCGTTTCCCAATCAATAAATTCAGAGTTTGAAAATATAGCCCAGTTGTCACCAATTGAGCCAGCCAGTTTTTCAATTTTATCTGGAAACCATATGTCATCCTGGTCGCAAATAGAAATATATTTACCGTTCGTTAACGAAAGCGCCTTTTCGAAATTCCTATTGTACCCTAGATTACATTCGTTAAAGAATAGTTGAATGTTATCATGCAGGCTGGTAAACGAAATCAAAAGATCTTTCGTCCCATCACTGGAATTATCATCCACAATAATTATTTCCAGATTGGGATAGGTTTGGGTTACTAGGCTAGCTAGTTGCTCCTTTAAGAATTGTTCGCCGTTATAAGTACAAAGAACTATCGAAACAAGAGGGCTGCTATCATCCATTTATTATTTCAATTGGACTTGATTTTATAGTAAATCCTGACAAGGCTTTTAATAATTGGAAGATTCATGAACCATGAAATCCATTTTGAACCCAGATAAAAACGGGTTATAGTGGTCTTTATATATCGCCCCCGAAAAAAACGCTGATACTTTTTCTGCAATTGGTTAGAAATCTCGTAAAACGAGGGATTCATTCTACCCGAGCTATCATGAGATATGTTAAAATCAATAACGTAGGAATTCCATCCCATACAATCGGCTATTAAGCATATATCTGTCCCGTATAAATGAAATCCTGAAATGTCTCCTGATACGGCAAGATTAGCTTCGGCTTTTATTAAAAGAAAATTCTCATCCAACGAAATTACTTTTGACGGAAATTTACCCTTTCTGATTAATTTCTTATTCTGCGTTATCACCATTGCCATCTGATATAAATCCATTGCCCCTGCATTGCCCGCAATTCCCCACTTTGGGTCAATGCAATCTAGTTCGGCAATCCTTTCTTTAAGTACATACTCTTGATCGTAATTTATCAGAATATCCTGGTGGCAAACAATGATGTATCTGCCCTGGGCTTCTTGGAGAAACCTATTTATCGCGCGATAGGCTTCAAATTTATTTCCCTTTGTATTATCGGCAACTAGAAACTCGCAAAGAGTTGTATTAAACCCAGCCTGAATAAATGACTGCATCATTCCCTCATATTGTGCCTGGTCAGTAACCAGCGTACAAATCGAGTATTGATGTTTAAAATGATAAGTCGATTCGATTTTCCGGAGTACCATGTTTATGCAAATGTTTGCATTTCTACCAATTTTTTATATAAACCGTCTTTGTTCATTAGCTCCTGGTGTCGTCCTTCTTCAACAATAACGCCGGCATCAATTACTACAATTTTATCCGCATCCTGTATAGTGCTTAAGCGATGAGCAATAACTATCGAAGTACGATTTTTCATCAATTTTTTTAGTGCTTCTTGCACAAGCTTTTCTGATTTTGTATCCAGTGCTGAAGTAGCTTCGTCCAGCAGAAGGATTGGTGGGTTAGCTATTACGGCCCTGGCAATACATATTCGTTGTTTCTGTCCCCCTGACAGCTTCATTCCCCGATCCCCGATATTGGTTTGGTATGCATTCTCAGTGTTTATAATGAATTCATGAGCGTTAGCGATCTTAGCGGCCGCTATCACCTCTTCTTCCGTAACCGGCCTTCCAAAGGCTATATTATTAAAGATGCTATCGTTAAATAAAATAGCTTCCTGATTCACAATGCCCATCAATGCCCTGGTATCAGCCATTTTGATGTCCTTTAAGTCAAGTCCGTCAATTAAAATCTTACCTGATTTAGGATCCATAAATCGGGGGAATAGGTCGAGCAGACTTGATTTTCCCCCACCTGAAGGTCCAACAAGTGCCAGGGTTTGGCCTTTACCTATTTTTAAGTCGATATTTTTGAGAATAGCTTTTTTATCATAATAAAATGAAACGTTTTTGACTTCTATTTCAGCCTGAAAAGAGCTTTTTGACAATGCATCAGTTTTATCTGTAATATTTTCCGGAGCATCCAGTAGCTGATATACTCGTTCTCCTGCAGATATTCCCTGCGAAATGTTTCCAAACGCTTCCGAAATCGCTTTAGCGGGAGGTATTATTTGGGAGAATAATATAATATATACTATAAATTCAGAGCCGTCCAAATCAGCTCCCTCGTCTAAAATCAGTGTACCTCCATAGAAAAGAAGGCAGGCAACTGTTATTACACCCAACATCTCGGATACGGGGGAAGCCAGCAAAACTCTCCTGGAAAGACGGCGGTGGATCTTGCTGGTCCACATATTAATACCGTTGAACTTTTCCTGCATGTACTGTTCAGCATTAAAAGACTTAATGATCTTTACGCCGCCTAAGCCTTCGTCAATACTGGAGACAAGTACTCCTAATGATTCCTGTGCAGCCGTTGCATGTTTCTTTAAGCGTTTTACAATTGTTGTAATAAGCAAACCGGATACCGGGATTAAGATCAGGGCAAAAAAAGTCAGTTCAGAAGATATCAAAAACAAAACCGTAAAGTTCAGGATGATGGCGATCGGTTCTCTTAAAATTACCTGGAGTGAACGAATAATGGAATCCTGAATAGTTACAACATCAGTCATGAAGCGAGAAATTAAATCACCCTTACGCTGTGTGTTAAAATATTGGAGGTCGATTTCCGTAAGCTTTTTAAAAATGCTGCTTCTGATATTTGTCACTATTTTCAAACGGAAGTTCTCAATAATCCGCGCGGCTAAATATTTAAATAAATTGCTTAGGATAACGGAGATCACAATGGCGATGCATACCATTTTCAATGCGGCTAATTTGCCTGATTGTTCAATGACGGCTTGGAAATGAAAGTAGAATAAATCTTTGAAGTAGCTTATATTATAATTGAACACCGGAGCGGACGTGGGAGTTTCAGCGGCCACCTGTGCCGTTTGATTAAATAGCAAGTCGAAAACCGGTTTAAGCAGTGTGAAGTTTAACAGCCCGAAAACAACTCCTAATATAGATGTGATGAAAAACGGAACGGCGAAATTCTGAACAGGAGCAGCAAAGGAAAAAAGTCTTA
>NZ_JBKJUM010000022.1:0-35076 GCF_046590655.1 Daejeonella sp. | reverse complement strand
AGCAGGGGTACCCTGGCCTTTGTTACCGTACTCCTGTTTCTTCTGCCATTGCCAGGATTCTTCTTTTTGGTAATGCAAGTAAATACGATGATAAAATTCCCGGGCCAGTCCACCGATGACCTGCTTGTTGCCGGTGTCTGTAAAGCCTAAACCTCCCGACGACAAGCCACCCAAGTGAGTATCGGGTGACACCACGAGCACGCTCTTACCCATACGGGCGGCTTGCACGGCTGAAGTAATTGCCGCAGAAGTGCCCCCGTATACAATCAGGTCTGCCTCGTAAGTGCTTTTATCACTCTTCATGGAAAGGAAGGAGCCCCCGGCGCAGGAAGAGAGCCCGATTAGAAGTGTTAAAATTCCTAGTTGTTTAGTTAGTTTAAGCATGTCAAATTTTGGATATGAAAACATTATTTGGCTAATCCTATTAACTCTCACCCTCCTGTTATCCCTTTATGAATTAAAGTCGAACCAATTTCTTACAATTTAAAGAAAATCGCGGCTTTACAGTTTGCAGTGAACTATTAGTTTCGAAAACAAAGGAACTGAAGCGTATACAAATATCACATTTGAATAAAGTTTATGAAAATATTTTAGTGTAGAGTTCAAAAGGTAATTTCAAACACGATTTGTAAACAGTTTTAATTTTTTTTTTAATCGCTTCTTGTTTTCTTTACTTAAATTATAACAGTGCTTACCAATTATAATAGTTAATGACCAAAAAGTTTATCGCAATCCTGGCTATAACTCAAATACTTACGGGGGCTGTACTTGCTCAACAAAAAGTTCGTTCCAAGCCTAACATTGTAATTATTTTGGCCGATGATATGGGCTATGGTGATGTTTCTTCAAACAATCCTTCTGCCCGTACAAAAACACCGAATATAGATGTTATGGCGCAAAAATCCGTCGTATTTACTGACGCGCATTCTGCCGGGGCTGTATGTATTCCTTCACGATACGGACTACTAACGGGACGTTATCAGTTCCGTGCTGCACCTCAAAAGCAATATTTAGGCTATCTGCCACCGCTAATTGAACCGGGACGAGAAACAATAGGTTCGCTTATGCAACGGGCGGGATATACTACCGCAAGTGTAGGAAAATGGCATGTGGGGGTGAATTGGAAATTGAAGGACAACCTCAAGCCGCAAATTCCTGATCAAAATGATAAAACAATAACTAACACAGACTTCTCCCGGGACATAAGCGGCGGTCCTAATTCACTAGGGTTTGATTATTCTTATATTTTGCCTGCATCATTGGATATGCCTCCGTATGTGTATATAAAAAACAATCGGGTTGTAGATCCGGATGTGATACTTACTGCCGATGCCTATCCTAAATCATTGCCGCGTACATCTTATGTGTGGGACAGGAAACACACGAATGAAAATGATATTTATTGGGAACAGGGTGTCTGGTGGCGGAATGGTGAAATGTCGAAATCTTTTAAAGTGGAAGACTGTCTTGATACTATTGTGAATGAAGGACTTTCATTTATCAAGAATCAGGTAAAAAATAGTCCTGAAAAGCCCTTTATGCTTTATCTGGCTTTGACAGGTCCGCATACACCATGGATGCCAAATAAAAATTTTAAAGGCAAAAGTATTTTGGGTACTTATGGCGACTTTGTTGAGCAGATAGATGATTATGTAGCGCAGGTAAATAATACCCTAAAACAATTGAATATTGAGGATAACACAATAGTCATATTCACAAGTGACCACGGTTCGCCATGGGCAGAAGATGACATCCAGGTTTACTCACATCAGAGTAATTATGGCAATCGCGGACAAAAAGGCGACATTTGGGAAGGCGGGCACCATATTCCATTGATTATAAAATGGCCGGATAAAATTAAAAAGCAGTTTATATACCCACATAGTGTAAGCCTGATTGATTTTATGGCTACGTTTTCTGAGCTGAATGGCCAGGCTTTAAAAAGCAATTCTGGCGAAGATAGTTTTAGCTTTTACAAAGTTTTAACCGAGAGATCGGTTGCTCCTGTAAGAGATCAGATTATCTACATTTCATCCCGCAATATGCTGGCAATAAAAAAAGATGGATGGAAATATATTAATGGCTTAGGGTCGGGAGGGTTCACCGAACCCGTTTTGCTAAAACCTGTAAAAGGCGGGCCGTTGGGCCAACTTTATAATTTAAAGAACGACGCGCTTGAAAAAAACAATTTATACCTCCAATACCCTGAACGGGTAAAACAACTTTCTACCCTGCTTACTGACCTAAAAGTGAAGGGATCCAGTAATTAGATAAGTGCTTATTAGATAGTAATAAATCATTAAATTCTAATTATTTCAATACCATTGGTCTTAGCCCATATTCACGCTTACGCTGACAACCCCTTTCCCTGCGTTAATTTTATAAAGTGTATGGAAGATTGTGTGTAAAAACTAAAAACCCGTAACAGGATGTTTTTAGTTCCCTATTTAGGCGGGTATAGTAAACCAAAACGTGCTCCCTTTACCCAACTCACTCTCTACGCCGATTTGACCTCCATGGTTAGAAATTATGCGATGACAGATATACAGGCCAAGTCACAAACCATTTAACTATTTCACCTTCGGATTTGTAAACAGGAGCAGCCCTTCCGAGAACCCAAACGTATTCTCAATCTTTCCGACGTAGCCTGTAAGCTATTTCATAAGGATCAAGATTCAATACTCCGGTACCGTAAAAATGATGCAGGTCCCTTTTTCCCTTTCACTTTCAACGCGAATGGTGCCGCCATGCTGGGTAACAAAATCTTTTACAAGTATTAAACCCAGGCCGGAGCCTTTTTCATTATTTGTACCTGATAACTGGATAGGAGCAGAGTTCGTAAACAGATTTTCTCTGGTATGTTCCTCCATACCGATGCCTGAATCCGTGACACAAACCTCCACCATCTTATCTATCCTTTGAGCGGTTATCTTTATCATTCCGCCATGCGGAGTATATTTAATGGCATTTGTAACCAGGTTTTGGAGAATAGAACGAAACATCAATGTATCTGCATTTACATAAAGATCAAAAGAAACTTCATTTTCAAGAACAATATTTTTTTGCAGGGCATTTGCTTTTAATAATTCCAAACTTTGATCCACCGCCCGAACCAAATGTAGCTTTCCGGGATTTATAGATGTTTTATCCTTTTGCAATTTGGCCCATTCAAGCAGTTCATTCAATTGCTGAAGAATTTTATTAGAGGTACTATGAATGATCTTTACTAATGGTTGGATTCCGTTAAAAACAGGATTTTTTGTATCGAGGCTTAATTTATCCGATGAGATCAGCAAAGCCGTTAGAGGGTTGCGTAGATCATGGGAAATAATGGACAGAAACTTGTCTTTAGATAAATTCAGATCTTTTAGTTCATGATTCAGCTTTTCAAGTTCGCAGGTTCTTTCCAAAACCCTATTCTCAAGGTCTTGATTCAGGCAAAGAAGGTCCTGATTGATCCTAATCAGTCTTTCTTCCTGTCGCAATAAAAGCTGAGCCTTTTCATATAGTTCTTCATTAACTAATCTTAATTCCTCCTTCTGTACTATTAAATCTTTTGATAGAATAATTAGATCTGCCGCTCGTTTTTCTTTCTCTTCGTTTTGAAAGGCAAGTTCTTCGTTGGCAATTACTAACTCTGCAGCCCTTTTTTCTTTCTCTTCGTTTTGAAATACAAGTTCTTTGTTAGCAGTTTCTAATTGGGCAGTACGCTGTATCAGATATTCTTCGGCTTCTTTGCGATCGGTAATATCTGCCCTGATGGCGAGATATTGATAGGGTTTGCCCTGCTCATCCAGAAACGGAACGATGGTAGTATCCACCCAATAAAAGTTTCCGTCCTTGGCTTTGTTTTTAAATTGCCCTTTCCATATTTTTCCTTTGGAAATAGTAACCCATAAATCATGAATAAATTCTTTAGTGTGATAACCCGAATTAATTATGCGGTGGTCCTGTCCGATCAGCTCTTCCTCGCTGTACTTTGTTATTTTACAAAAATTATTATTTACTTTTTTAATAATCCCGTTTTCGTCGGTAAAGGCTATTATAGATGATTCATCCAATGCATATTTATAATAGAATATTTCCTTTAAATTTTTCTGAAGGAGTTCAGCCGATTTATTAAGCTTTTCGTTAGCAATAATAAGCTCCTCCGCCCTTTTTTCTTTCTCTTCATTTTGAAAGGCAAGTTCCTTGTTAGCAATTATTAATTCTGCTGCCCTTTTTTCTTTTTCTTCGTTTTGAAATACAAGTTCTTTGTTAGCAATAACTAACTCAGCTGCCCTATTTCCTTTTTCTTCGTTTTGAAATAGAAGTTCTTTGTTAGCAATAACTAACTCAGCTGCCCGGTTTTCTTTTTCTTCGTTTTGAAATACAAGTTCTTTGTTAGCAATAACTAACTCAGCTGCCCGATTTCCTTTTTCTTCGTTTTGAAATACAAGTTCTTTGTTAGCAATAACTAATTCTGCTGCCCGGCTTTCTTTTTCGTTGTTTTGAAAAGCAAGTTCTTTGTTAGCAATAACTAATTCTGCTGCCCGATTTCCTTTTTCATCATTTTGAAAATCAAGTTCTTTGTTAGCAATAACTAATTCTGCTGCCCGATTTCCTTTTTCATCATTTTGAAAGTCAAGTTCTTTGTTAGCAATAACTAATTCTGCTGCCCGGCTTTCTTTTTCGTTGTTTTGAAAGGCAAGTTCAATTTTAGCAATAACTAATTCTGCTGCCCGGTTTTCTTTTTCGTTGTTTTGAAAAGCAAGTTCTTTGTTGGCAAGAATTAACTCGGCTGCCCGTTTCTCTTTCTCTTCATTTAGAATGTAAAGTTCTTTGGTAACAATAACTAACTCGGCTGCCCGTTTCTCTTTCTCTTCGCTTTGAAAGGCAAGTTCAATGTTAGCAATAATTAACTCATCCGATTTTTTTCTATTAGCCATATTCTGTACCGACAAAGTGGTTTTGTTAAAATTGAGGTGCCTTGCTATCAACGCTGAGCTTTTCGATGAATTGCTTAGAAGTTAATAAAAAAAATCAAGACCGGTGTATTTTTCTCATAAACAATTATTGAATGGATATCCGTTCCATAGTACGCCACGATTCCGACACAAAACGGAATCCGAAGAAAAGATTGTCAGGCTCGAAGCAAAGCTGAATGATTTTACTTCCAGTAATACGGGATCGGTAAATATTGAGTGCCTCGTTTACAAAGCGGTCGAAAAGCTCAAAAAACTTGACCTAGTGTATTAAAACGTAGAAATTGAGGTCAGAGGTTTATAATCGGTTCGATCTTTCCTGAAAAATGGACAATTATTGAAAATAAAGGTCGAATCGGTAAAGTGAACTTAGCGGCTCTGCATATCTATCAGATTAACAATATGTTAGGACATAAAAAAGCCGGAGTAGAGATTATAAGTCTTTTATATTGTCCAGCCTATATGGTAGATCCGATTTTTCCCTTCCGAATTGGTAAGCTAGTAAAGCCAACCGGACCCAATAAGCGCATCCCCATAAAACTTATTGTTTTCACAAAATAGATTCTTGAGAAAATACTATTTTTCAACGACCTTAAAGGGCCTGACTGTGCTGTAATTACTTTTTTAAATCCTGAATAGGTATGCTGTTTACGTCTATTGAAACCCTTCGTTAATGTTTCCTTTAGAAGAATAATTTGTTTATTCTTAAAACTTTTCTATAACTTTACGGCAACTTTAGGGGTGTCCTTTGCGGACTGAGATAATACCCTTTGAACCTGATGCAGTTAGTACTGCCGAAGGGAAAAGTGACGACAACTTTACCAAAAATTCAAGTTGTTTTTTCTTTCCTCCATACGGGGCCATTCCTAAAAGTTAATTTTTTAGATCCAGAATGGAAATTACCGTCAATCAACAAATTTACCAGGTTACCGACATATGCAGTATGCAACATTTAATAGCCGTTGTATTAAATACTCCATCTACAGGTATTGCTGTGGCTGTTAATCAGGCTATCATCTCTAAAGCAAACTGGGAAAGGCATATCCTCAATCCCGGCGATCAGGTTATTATCATTAAAGCCACACAAGGCGGCTAACCATAAACTCCAAAAAAATGAAGCAAGAAAAAATTCCAACAGACCAGGTATTAACAACCGCACCCTTTCCGGCCTCGAAAAAGATTTTTGTACAAGGCCAGTTGTACGACATAAAGGTTGCGATGAGAGAGATCACTTTAAGTGATACTAAACTACATGGCCGGTTCGGGGAAACCGAGCCTAATGTCCCGGTAACCGTTTATGATACCAGCGGCCCCTATACAGATGTGAACGCCGATATTGATGTAAAAAAAGGTCTGCCGCGATTGCGTGAAAAATGGATTATCGACAGAGGAGATGTTGAGCAACTTGATCATATTTCATCGCAATACGGGCAGCAGCGACTAAACGATAAAAGTCTCGATAGCCTGCGTTTCAACTATACCACCAAACCCTTCCGTGCTAAAGCCGGGATGAACGTATCGCAAATGCATTATGCCAAAAAAGGAATCATCACACCCGAAATGGAATATATTGCTATTCGTGAAAACCAGCGCATCGATTTGTTAAAAGAACAACTGAACGGCCAATTCGACGTCATGAGCCATCAGCACCAGGGCCATAGCTTTGGTGCCAATACTCCGAAAGGTTCTATCACCCCTGAATTCGTCAGGCAGGAAGTAGCTGCCGGCCGGGCGGTGATCCCATCCAATATCAACCACCCGGAAATAGAACCAATGATCATTGGCCGTAACTTTTTGGTAAAGATCAATGCCAATATCGGCAACTCGGCCGTAACCTCCAGTATTGAAGAAGAAGTAGAAAAGGCAGTATGGGCCTGTCGCTGGGGCGCGGATACGATCATGGACCTTTCCACGGGAAAAAATATACATGAAACCCGTGAATGGATCATCCGTAATTCGCCAGTGCCTATTGGCACAGTGCCCATTTACCAGGCCTTGGAAAAAGTAAACGGCAAAGCCGAGGACCTGACCTGGGAACTGTTCCGTGATACACTGATAGAGCAGGCCGAACAGGGTGTAGATTATTTCACTATACATGCCGGCGTATTATTGCGTTATGTTCCTTTAACAGCAAAACGTATCACGGGCATCGTATCCCGTGGCGGTTCAATTATGGCGAAATGGTGCCTGGCCCATCATAAAGAAAATTTCCTGTACACGCATTTCGAGGAGATCTGTGAGATCATGAAAGCTTACGATGTATCTTTTTCATTGGGTGATGGCTTACGTCCCGGCTGTATCGCTGATGCCAATGATGCGGCTCAATTCGGTGAACTGGAAACCCTGGGCGAACTGACAAAAATTGCATGGAAACACGACGTGCAAACTATTATTGAAGGTCCGGGCCACGTGCCTATGCACTTAATTAAGGAGAATATGGAGAAACAGTTGCAGCATTGTTCAGAGGCTCCGTTTTATACTTTAGGGCCATTGACCACGGATATCGCCCCTGGTTACGATCACATTACCTCGGCCATTGGTGCTGCCATGATCGGCTGGTTCGGCACTGCGATGCTTTGTTATGTGACGCCTAAAGAGCACCTTGGATTGCCGAATAAAAAGGATGTAAAAGATGGCGTAATTACCTATAAGATCGCGGCCCATGCCGCTGATCTGGCTAAAGGGCACCCCGGTGCGCAATATCGCGATAATGCCCTGAGTAAGGCACGTTTTGAGTTTCGGTGGGAAGACCAGTTCAACCTTTCGCTTGACCCGGATACGGCTAAAGAGTTCCATGATGAGACCCTGCCTGCTGACGGTGCGAAGATCGCGCACTTCTGTTCCATGTGCGGCCCTAACTTCTGTTCCATGAAGATCACGCAGGATGTAAGGGAATATGCCAAAGAGAATGGCATGGAAGAAGAAGACGCTTTTGCAAAAGGTATGGCAGAAAAATCAAGAGAGTTTACAGAAAAAGGCAGCCAGATCTATTTATAATGGAGTTGATTGTCATATCCGATCCCGGATCAGTTGTCGGTGAAGCGGTTATTATCAATCGGCTTTTTGAAGCCGGAATGACGCGCTTTCATTTGCGAAAACCGGATTGGAACGGCAATCAGTTCATCGATTTGCTTAAAGGCATAGATCAGGCATTTCACACGAATATTGCCTTGCATCAGCAGCATGACTTAACCACTAATTTTGATACGATGCGTTTGCATTATACAGAAATGCAACGATTGACTACGTATCAAGAAAAGTTAAATTATCAACAGAAAAAGGGACATGTACTAAGTACGTCCGTACACCGCGTGGCAGAAATACCATTACTACAATGTTTTGAATATACTTTTTTTAGTCCGGTCTTTAACAGCATATCCAAGCCAGGTTACCAAAGTCAATTGGACAACGGCTTCAGGTTAGAAAAAGTGAACGCGCTGCCTAAAGTAATCGCCCTGGGCGGAATTGATAAAACTAACCTGGATCAAGTCAGCGAGATGAACTTTGATGGTTGTGCGGTACTTGGTGCGATTTGGAACAATCCTTACGAGGCGGTCGCTAATTTCAACAGATTAAAAGATTTAGCAAATAAAAAACACGGATGATTGACAGACTGCACTACATTTCACAACACCCCGAGAATGGCACGCACATCACCGCGATAAAAGCTGCGCTCGATGCCGGCGCTAAGTGGATACAATTAAGGGTTAAGGCCCAACCGAAACAAGATATTCTTCAATACGCGCTATCTGCCCTTGATTTATGCAACGAACACGGCGCTAAACTGATTGTGAATGACCATCCTGAAATTGCCCTAAAGGCAGGCGCTTACGGGCTGCATCTGGGTTTGGAGGATATGCCGGTTGAACAGGCCCGGGCCATTGTTGGTAAAGATATGGTCATTGGTGGTACGGCCAATACCTTTGAGCATATTAAACAAAGGGTTTCGGAGGGTGTGGATTATATTGGCCTGGGGCCATACAGATTTACAAAAACCAAGCAAAAGCTTAGTCCAATTTTAGGTATCGACGGTTATGGCGATATTATCAAAAGAGTTAAGCTTGCAGCTATTCAGACGCCAATCATTGCTATTGGAGGCATAGAACAAAATGATATAAGTGCTATCATAAAAACAGGTTTATATGGTGTCGCAGTTTCAGGCGCTATCACTTATGCGGTTAATCCTGCACAGACTATTCAACTGATGTACCAGCAACTAAACAATGCATCCTTAAAAGAAGATTAAACCAAACGAAATGTTAAAAATAGTCGATAAAACATTCAGTTCACGCCTGTTCACGGGTACAGGAAAGTTCAGTTCTTCCACTTTGATGGAAGAGGCCTTGCTTGCATCCGGTTCAGAACTGGTTACTGTAGCTCTAAAACGGGTCGACGTCAAAAACAATGAACATGATGACTTATTGATCCGTTTAAAATATCCGCATATCAATTTGCTACCCAATACTTCGGGGGTTCGCAATGCTAAAGAAGCGGTTTTTGCCGCCCAACTGGCACGTGAGGCGCTAGAAACCAACTGGATCAAATTAGAGATACACCCCGATCCTAAGTACTTAATGCCCGACCCGATTGAAACCTTAAAAGCAACCGAAGATCTGGCCAAACTGGGCTTTATTGTTTTGCCTTATATCCATGCCGACCCGGTTTTATGTAAACGCCTGGAAGATGCAGGCACCTCTGCAGTAATGCCCTTAGGTTCGCCCATAGGCAGCAACAAAGGCTTAAAGACCATTGATTTTTTAGAGATCATCATCAGCCAAAGTAACGTCCCGGTAATCATTGATGCCGGTATCGGTTCACCATCGGATGCGGCCTGGGCCATGGAAATTGGGGCCGATGCGGTGTTGGTGAATACGGCCATTGCGGTATCCAATAACCCGATACAAATGGCTGCCGCGTTTAGAATGGCCGTAGAAGCCGGACGTATGGCTTTCGAAGCAAAATTAGCCTCGCCTATTTCACATGCTGTCGCCAGTAGCCCCTTAACCTCCTTTTTAGATGAATAGCTTTAACGATCTTTTCGAAACCTATAACTGGGATGAAACCAAAGCCAGCATCTACGCTAAAAACACTACTGATGTGGAACGGGCTTTGGCAGCTACTAAAAGAACTTTAGAAGATTTTAAAGCACTGGTTTCACCAGCGGCTGCACCTTACCTGGAGCGAATGGCACAGATCAGCCAGAGTTTAACGCTAAAGCGTTTTGGTAAGGTACTGCAAATGTATGTGCCGCTTTATTTATCCAACGAGTGCAGTAACATCTGCACCTACTGCGGGTTTAGTTATGACAATAAAGTGAAGCGCAAGACGCTTTCGCCCATGGAGATCATGCAGGAAGTTGCGGTAATCAAAGATATGGGTTACGAGCATGTGCTGCTGGTTACCGGTGAAGACAACGTGAACGTACATGTAGATTACTTTAAAAAAGTGCTGGAACTGATCCGTCCGCATTTCGCGCATATCTCTATGGAAATACAACCCATGGATCTGGAAGATTATGAGCAATTAACCCCCTATGGCTTAAATACTGTATTGGTTTACCAGGAAACCTATCATCAAGAAGATTATAAGAAACACCATCCGAAAGGTAAAAAATCTAACTTTAAATACCGTGTGGAAACACCCGACCGGCTTGGAAAGGCGGGGATACATAAAATGGGCCTCGGGGTCTTGATAGGTCTCGAAGACTGGCGCACCGATTGTTTTTTTACGGCGCTGCACCTTAATTATCTGGAAAAGAAATACTGGCAAAGTAAATACAGCCTGTCTTTCCCAAGGCTACGCCCATTTAGCGGCGGGCTGGAGCCCAAAGTGGAGATGAGCGACCGGGAACTGGTACAGCTGATCTGCGCTTATCGTTTATTTAACGAAGAGGTAGAGCTATCAATCTCCACCCGCGAATCGCCTAATTTTCGAAATAACATTATCAAATTGGGTATCACATCCATCAGCGCCGGTTCGAAAACAAATCCGGGCGGCTACATCGTTGCGCCCGAATCGCTGGAACAGTTTGAAATTAGCGATGAGCGCAGCCCTGCCGAAATTGCCCGGGTAATTGCAGCGCAAAATTACGAGGCGGTATGGAAAGATTGGGATAGTTGCTTAGCTTAAATAACAGGTATGCTTACACGGGAAGAATTAAAACAGTATAACCGCCAAATTACTTTACCCGAATTAGGTATTAACGGGCAGGAAAAATTAAAGGCAGCCAAGGTACTGATGATCGGTGCGGGTGGTTTGGGCTGCCCCGTTTTACAATACATGGCGGCAGCCGGGGTTGGATACATTGGTATTGTTGATGACGATGTGGTTGATGTGAGCAACCTGCACCGGCAAATCTTATATTCCGCTGCCGATGTGGGAAAACCAAAAGCGCTAACAGCCAAACAAAAACTCGAACTTTTAAACCCCTTTGCTATTATAACAGCTTACCAGGAAAGACTAACATCTGATAATGCCACCCGCCTTGTTGATATGTACGATCTCATAATTGACGGTTCTGATAATTTTCCGACCAGATACCTGGTAAACGATACCTGTGTGTCGCTGAACAAACCGCTTGTCTTTGGTTCCATATTTAAGTTTGAAGGTCAGGTATCCGTTTTCAATTACCATGATGGGCCAAACTATCGCGATGTTTTTCCCGAGGCACCTCCCGCGGACGAAGTGCCCAATTGTTCGGAGATTGGCGTAATTGGTGTATTGCCCGGTATGATCGGCACTTATATGGCCAATGAAGGGATTAAAATTATTTGCGGAATAGGTGAAACGCTTTCAGGTAAGTTGCTGACCATAAATGCGCTTGACAACAGCATGAATGTTTTTGAAATAGCTGCGCAAAAACAATCCATACCAAAACCTGCGACGACTGAGGAAAAGCCTGCTGAAATTGCGAATGAGGAGATTTCGATGGAGGTCCTAAAAACATGGATGGCGAAAACGCCTGAAAAAGTATACCTGGTAGATGTACGGGAGGACTATGAATTTGAGGATTACAATATTGGAGGCGTGAATATATCCCTATATGAACTCAATGAGCATATTTCAACCTTTTCAATCGATAAAAAACTCGTCTTCGTATGCCAAACGGGTCAGCGAAGCAAAATGGCCGTTAATGTCGTCAAGCCATTCTTTGAAGGAGAAATTTTCAGCGTAAAAAATGGAATTTCATGAGTAAACAATTCAGATATACTGCCGTACTCTCCATTGCCGGATCGGATAGCGGTGGCGGCGCCGGGATACAAGCCGATTTAAAAACATTTAGTGCCCTGGGGTGCTACGGAACTTCGGCAATTACTGCTGTTACTATACAAAACTCATTAGGGGTAACCGGTATTCATAGAATTCCGGCTGATATTGTTCAGGGACAGATTAAGGTTGTTATGGATGATATTAAGCCAGCAGCGATTAAAATCGGCATGGTTCACTCCCCGGAACTGGCAGTTGCAATTGCCGCAATTTTAAATGCTTATCCGCAAATCCCCGTCATTTTCGATCCTGTAATGGTATCAACCAGTGGTTACCGTCTGATTGAAAGCAATACGATTGCCACACTTCAAAAGGAATTATTTCCAATAGCGAGCTTGGTTACTCCCAATTTAGACGAGGCAGAAATACTCGCCGCAATGAAGATCAGTACTGTTGGTGATATGAAAGAGGCTGCCAGCCGGATGACCCAGTCGGGATGTAACGCAGTATTGATAAAAGGAGGCCATCTTAAAGGAACTGATCTTTTTGATGTTTACCTTGATAAAAACGGAATTGAAAAAATCTTCAGTTCAGTTGCCATCGAAACACAAAACACCCATGGTACTGGCTGTACCCTTTCCTCTGCCATTGCAGCTTTTATTGGCTTGGGTAATGATCTCGGTACGGCGATTGAAAAGGCTAAATTGTATGTGCAACAAGCCATCATTTCCGGACTGGATGTTAAAACCGGGGAAGGGCATGGACCATTAAACCACTTTTTTGATTCTCAAAATCTAATTAAACACGAGTTGAACCTAAATACAAGGTTAGCGATTTTACCAAAATCTCCTGATTGTTGATGAACATAAATCTCATTAGAATTGCTCTGCTCGAACTTTCGCTAAGACGAAGCTACCAAGCAGAAAAAAAATGGCAGGAAGTTTCGGCACCTTAAACACCGCTATAATAAACCCTTAATTTACCCCTATCTAAAAATTCTACATGGTTGCAAACCTTGCCCTCTTTTATCCAATGTTCTCCTTTTTTTAGGATAGCTGGGCTAAATACACTTAAAATTTTCTCTTTCTGGGCAGCGTTTAACTGTATCCCCTGACTGATATTTTCTAATAATTTCAACATTTTAATGCATGGAAGTATCTGGATCTATAGAAAACTTTAATAAGGCTTATACTTATAGGCAAGTTTCTATCCAAACAGAGAATTACCATCAAACTTCGCAATTGACATAATAAAACGTTAAAGAAGATTGACCACGATCACTAAAAGTAAAATATTTATAATTTCGAACGTTCACAGAATATCAAAAAGTATAAAAAATATGTAGATAATTATAGTTCCAGTAATACTCCCCTAATTATATTTGATAATTATAAACTAATTATTAAGTGTTAAGGTAGCATCCACTAATTAGCACAACAAAGCAATAAATTATAAAAATGAAAAATAAACTTTCAGTAGATCAGATTGAAAAATTTCAAACTGATGGATATGTAGTTATCGAAGATTTTTTGTCTGCAACAGAACTAGAGTTTTGGAGGGAAGCTTTAAACGAAGCTATTGAGAAACGTAAAGGATATAAAATGCCGGATCGGAAAGAAGTTTATGGTAAAGGTGATGATGCAGACAAAAGTTATTATGACAATGTATTTGACCAGCTTATCAACCTTTGGCAGGATAATGAAAAGATGAGAAAAGTTATGTTAGATGAAAGGTTGGGTAAAATGGCAGCTCAGCTATCGGGTGCAGATGGGATAAGGATCTGGCATGATCAGGCATTGATCAAAAAGCCATGGGCAAACCCAACATCCTGGCATTTAGATACTCCTTACTGGTCTTTTACCGATCGGAGAGCATTGTCTATTTGGGTTGCATTGGATGATGCGACTTACGAAAATGGTTGCCTGTTTTTTATACCAGGCAGTAATCATAAAACTACTTTTGAAAATCCGGGAATTGGAAAAAATATGGGTGCAATATTTACTACTTATAAAGATTTAGCTGCTAATAAATCTGTAGCGGCGCCTATGAAAGCCGGTAGTTGTTCTTTTCACAATGGCTTAACAGTACACGGTGCAAATGCCAATATGACTCCAGGAGTAAGAAGGGCAATGACTTGTGCTTACATGCCGGATGGTAACGCCTTTAATGGTACTCAGAATATCCTTAGCGATGATCAGATAAAGGAAATAAAGCCCGGCGATCTATTGAATGATGAAAAACAGAATCCATTACTTTACAGTAATAAATGATGGTTTAAAAGTCTACTATGCCAGATAGGAAATACATTGACTATGGGTTTGCCCATAAGCATAATCTTTACTCACCAGGGAGGAAATTATTCACCCAGGGAAAAGCATTTAAGTTTTAGTTCAGGTAGTATTGATCACTCGGTTCCTGGCTATAGTTTATATAGCACTAACCCAGGCATAGCGGGTGATTTAACGGATATTTTGGATAGAAGAACGGTGCCGGGCTGGGCCGCGGTAGAATGGTGGTGGCCGGGTAATGATAAAAAAGAGTGGATCTTTAATATCCAGCAAACACTGAAGTTTAAAGATTGCCGTTTCTTAACTATTTTTAATTGGGAGAATGGCTTAGATAAATATCCGGACGGGATTTTAGCTATTAAAGAAGTAATTGCTGAATGGAAATAAGTAAGATATGCCTGGGCTAATAATCCGGTTTGTAATTTATATAACAAGGCTGGTTTACCAGCGTCGCCATTCAGAACGGATAACTGGGAAGGTATCACTCAATAAATTCACTATGAACAACAAACCATGGAATAATCGTTTAAGAAAAGCAGGAAAATTGTCTCTTCTCATTTTTTTGTACAGCCTTTCTTTAACCAGCTTAGTAATGGCTCAGTCAATCAAAACTTTGAATGACTCAAATAGCAAAACTATCAGCTTTGGAAATCAGAAATTAAAGCTAACGTTAGATTACAACAGGAAAGCGAATATATCTTTACTAGAAGTAAACGGACAAAAAGTAATGGAAGGGAAAGCGGGTATCTATTCAGAGATAAAAACAGCTTCCGGGATTTATAACACCTTAAATCTAAGCACACAACCTATCATAAGCATTGATAAGAATATTATAAAAATAAAAGGCATCAGATATGGGGATAAAGATGTGATCATTAATGAGACATGGGAATTTATAACCTCAGAAAAGGATGTAAAGTTTAATGTAGAAAGAAGTTTTTCAAATCCTGCTACCATAGAAGAAGCCAGCATTCCTTCTTTTAATTTCTCCAGCATAAATACTTGGGAAGGCGCTTATCAAGGCTATGGTGGTCTAGCCTGGTTTTACCTTTTTAATGAGAAATTAGCTACGTATGGAGTTCATACTAACTCTTCAAAATTTTGGAACAGTAAAACAAGGAATGGCTTAAGTGTACTTGTAGACGCACCAGGAAAACAGGTAGCTATGAAGTATTCCAGAACTAATAATGATCAACTGGCTTATGGTGTTACAGTGTCTGATCAGGAAATGATTCCTCGTTATGATGCGGGAACAAACAGGAAAAGGTTTATCCGTCAGAATACCAATGTGTGGTCTGCTTTCAGGGTGTCATCAGAGAAAACAACTCAAAAAATTACCCTTTCCTATTTTGATTTTGACAAGGAATATGGCAGAGGCAAGTATGTTGGAATGAACGGCCAGCAAGTAAGCTCTGTATTAAATACAATTGCAAGAATTGGAGTTATAGATGCAAAGCATTTTGGAGGAAACAGCTGGCACACTCCCTATGGCCCTATATGCTTACATGAGCAATACATTGCGCAGTTGGGATTGGCAATTAATGATAATAGTTACCTGCAGGGTTATCAGGAATGCTTAGATTTTTATCGGGATAACGCCATTAAACCAGATGGAAGGGTTTGGGCTCGCTGGGCTTATAATAACGTGGATATCATGCCTGGGGAAGTCACTGACAAGGGATTTTATGAAGCACAATGGGGCTATCTGATGGATTCTAATCCAGATTTAGTCACCAATGTTGCCGAGTTATTTGATCAGACAGGTGATATTAAATGGGTGAAAACACATCAACTATCTTCGGAGAAAGCCCTGGATTATATAATAAAAAGAGATAGTGACGGGGACGGACTGGTTGAAATGATGACTGATAGTTATAAGGATAAAAGAGGCAGTGATTGGATTGATATCATTTGGGCAGCTTATGAGAATGCTTTTGTAAATGCTAAATTATATTTTGCTTTGACTAAATGGGCAGTGATTGAACATGAACTGAATAATGATCTGAAAGCAAAACAGTATGAAGATTTTGCCGCAAAACTAAAAAGGAGTTTTAATAAGCCTACAACCGAAGGTGGTTTTTGGGATGAAGAAAAGCAATGTTACGTTCACTGGCTCGATAAAGATAAAAGTGTACACGGCAGAAACATGGTAACACCTGTAAATTTTATGGCTATTGCGTACGGTATTTGTGATGATGAAAAAAAAACTAAAATCATTCTGGACAATATTGAAACGCAGATGCAGCAGGAAAAACTTTTCTTTTGGCCTTTAACCATGTCATCCTATGCTCCTGGTGAAGGAAAAGAAGAGCAATTTCCTTTCCCTTTCTATGAAAATGGAGATCTGTTTTTATCATGGGGAGCTGTTGCGGTGAAAGCCTACGCTAATTACAAACCAGAACTGGCCTTAAAATATGTACGTAACGTGATGGAGAGGCACAGTAAAGATGGCTTAGCATATCAAAGATATGGGAGGGTTAAACAGGACGGCTTAGGAGATGACATTCTTTCAGGAAACAGTCTCTCGGTGGTGGGACTTTATCAGGCTATATATGGTATCAATCCTTTATACAATAGATTTTATTTAAATCCTCATATCACTAAAGATTTAGCCGGAACGATCATAAAATATAATTATAGAGATCAAAAACTAGACGTAGGTTTAGAGATGAGTAAGTATTCGGTTTCTAATGGTAAGCATCAAATAATTTCCAAAAAAGATTTTGGTTTCTTTAGTAAGGATAATAAGCTCTTTTACTTTAATGGATATGAAGCAAAGTCGTCTTTAATCGCAGACACTAAAAGCAGTAAATCTCTAATTTTAGAAGTGAAAGATTGGAGCAATAATAAGATGGTTTTGAATGTGTCTTCGACAGATAATAAAATGGAAAAAATAAACTTTAGTGTTTATCATTTAACTCCTAATACTTCTTATAATATTACCAGAAGAGGTAAAAAAACTCTTAATGTAAAAAGTGATGCAGAAGGTAAGTTTACCTACGGTGATGTTGTTTTGATTGAACCTGTTGAAGTTGTGATTTCAAAACAATAGAGTAAGGGCGATGGAGAGAAGAAACTTTTTAAAGAATGTAACGCTCGGAACAGGTTCTTTATTAGCCATACCTTACATGCAAGATGCTCATGCTGCAGAGTATGGGACACCTGAAAAGAAATTAAAATTACCCCTTCATCAGTTGAAAAAGCCATTGGCAATTGCCATGTGGGACTTTAGTTGGCTTCTTCGTCACCATCGTTATGGCGAATTCGAAAATTGGGAGAAAGTTTTAAATGAACTGGCCGAAAGAGGTTACAACGCAATTCGTTTAGACGTTTTCCCTCAATATGTAGCGGCTGATTCTGATGGGAAAATAACAGAAGAATTCAGGAGTATTAAAAACGGCTGGGCACCTGCTAAATGGGGGAATGATTATACCATGAGTTTTCGTCCCAGAGAGGCTCTGCTGGAGTTTCTCCCTTTATGTAGAAAATATGGATTCAGGGTAGCGCTTTCTTCCTGGTTCACTAATCATAATACTGGCTCAAGGGGAATTTTTATAGAGGAAGGCGGTGCCTTGAGAGCCTGGACGGAAACTCTTACTTTTCTTAAACAGCACAATTTATTAGATGATAACGTTATCTATATCGATCTTTTGAATGAATATCCTAAATATCATGGGTATGATTGGTTTAAAATGGAGATGAATAAAAGGGGAGATGTAGATCAGTTTAAACTTAATAATCCTACCGCATTTATTCCGGATAATTTAGATATGGGTAAAGTTGCTGGGTATAATAGCTTACAGCAGAAGTTTATGCATGATTTTGGTAATAACCTGATAGCTAAATTAAAACAACGTTTTCCTGGTTACCCTTATCAGATGAGTTTAACTTATACTACTCCATTAGATAGTATAGATATTTCAGAGTTTGGAACTCTTGATTCTCACTTATGGTTTACTGCCGCAGCAGATATTCCTCATTGGCGATCTTTGGCTGGTATTGATCAGTCAAAAGATAACAGACCTCAATTTCAGGAACTATTGAAATTCTGGGAAGCAAAAAAGCCAGAAATGACCATTTGGATGGATCAAGCAATAACGTCAGTTGCTAACAAGGCTAAGCAAAATAAAATCACCTGTGGCAATACAGAGGGCTGGGGTCCGGTAGGTTGGTTAGACCATCCTGAATTAAATTGGAATTGGGTGAAAGAAGCTGCGGATATTGCTGTAGTTCTGACGAAAAAACATGATAATTATAAATATATCTGTAGTTCCAACTTTACTCATCCTCAGTTCAAAGGCATCTGGGAGGATATAAAGTGGCATCGTAAAATCACTTCACTAATTAAAGCGTAAAAATGACCAAGCTTTATTTTAAATCAATTATACCGGCTATAATATTTGGTATTATCGCCCATAATTGTGTTGCGCAAAAAGTAATCAAGCTATATCCTGAAAAGTCTCCTAATCAAAAAGTAAATACCAGCGAATCGGATAGTAGTAACCAGGAGAAAAGTATTTTTAGCAGGATTTCTAACCCAACTCTCACTCTTTACCCCGGCAATAAAACTTCAGCTAAAAAAGCAGCAGTAATCATATGTGCGGGTGGAGGCTATGCCCAATTGCATATAAAGCGCGAAGGATATGCCATTGCAGAAGCGTTTAATAAAGCGGGTATTGCAGCATATGTCCTGAAATATCGATTACCCGACGATAGGACCAATATAAATAAATCGATAGCGCCATTACAGGATGCTCAGCAAGCTATTAAAATTGTTAGGGATAGCGCGGAAAAATGGAATATTGATCCTCATAAAATTGGGATTATGGGATTCTCGGCGGGAGGTCATCTGGCTGCATCTTTGGGGTCACATTATAATGATGTGCTGATTAACAACACATCCAAAACCAATCTCCGTCCTGATTTCATGCTTCTGATTTATCCGGTAATAAGTTTCCGAGAACTTTTTGGACATATTGGATCCAGAGATAATTTACTAGGTAAATCTCCATCAAGAGAATCGGTTGATTACTTTTCAAATGAACTGCATGTAAATAAGCAAACACCTCCTACTTTTTTAGTTCATGCAGGAGATGATCAAATAGTAGCTGTAGCCAACAGCTTAAAATATTATGAGGAACTTCAAAAGAGTAATGTGGTTGCTGATCTCCATATTTATGCCAAAGGTGGACATGGATTTAGCGTAGTGCCAACTTTTGGCGAATGGTTTGGACGTTGTATCTTATGGTTAAGTAATATGTAAATGTTTTATCTCTGCTATCTTAAATTATTTTAAAAGAAAACCACTCTAAGCCTATCCCATGAATATTAAAATATTAAGCCCGCTTTGGGGTCACGAAAACCTTGAATACGGTGTATTTTTAGATAAGGTGAAAAACGCAGGATACGATGGCTTTGATACCTGGATACCAGAGGATAAAAAAGAGAAAAAGCTATTGTTCGATTACCTGCAGAAGCATGAGATGTACATTGTTGCTCATCAGCATCAGGCGAATGGGAAAAACTTTACTGAATTTAAAAAATCATTTCTCGGCTATTTAAATATTTGTGCCGAAGCTGATCCGATTTTAATTAACTCACATACCGGGAGAGATTACTTTACTTTGGATCAAAACCTGCAATTGATTGATATTGCTCAGGAGTTTTCAGATAAGTCAGGAGTTGTTGTAGTACACGAAACACATCGGGGGAGAGTAGGATATTCCCCTCAAATGATTGAAGAAATATTTAAATTAAGGGAAAGTTTTTCTATTACAGCCGATTTTTCTCATTGGGTTTGTGTGACAGAAAGTATGTTGGAAAACTTTACTTCGACTCTGACCGAAGCTATTAAAAGGAGCAGGCACATCCATTTAAGAATAGGTTTTGAACAAGGGCCTCAGGTTGCAGATCCCAGGGCGCCTGAATGGAAATATGCTTTAGATAATTTCTTAGTTTGGTGGGACAGGATTGTTGAACAGAACTATGTGTCAAAAACTGAAATCCTTCCTGTAACTACAGAATTTGGTCCAAAACCTTATATGCCTGCAATTCCTTTTACAAAAGTACCCGTGGCAGATCAGTTCACGATTAACTGTTACATGAAAGATTTAGCGGATCTCCGCTATAAAAAGTTCAGGGATTAATCCTCAACCGCTGATCTATAAAACTTTGGCGATATGCCATTCTTTTTTTTAAAGAGTTTTGAGAAGTAGAAGACAGATTCAAACCCTGTTTGGCAGGCCACTTCGTTTATATTTAATGATGTAGTAGTAAGCAAATCTTTAGCTCTGTTTAAGCGTAAATTCAGATGGTATTGATTTGGTGATTCACCGGTGATTTTCTTAAAGACTTTCCTGAAAGAGGAATAACCCATAGGTATTTCTCTGGCTAGATTTTCCATATCGAGCGGCTCATCCAAAGATTCCTGGATAAGGAATTTTGCCTTTTGAATGAGCTTGCCTAATGGATCATTATCATACTCCTGATAAAGGGATACGGCATTTACTAATCCTATTATTTGCAGAGTTGTGCCAGCTATAAACTGCGGATATCCCGTATAACCATTACGCACTGTCTCAATTAATTTTCTAAATAAAACTAATAAGTCATTGTTTAAACCAACATTAATAAAAGGGCTTTGCGAATTAAAAAAACCTTCGTTCATTAATTGATTTGCGTAGTACCCATTAAACCCGATCCAATACTCTTCCCAACCTGATTCTATTTTTGGTTTGTACCGATGCCAAACACCTGGATAAAGAAAAAAACAAGTGCCTGCTTTTATTTCAGTAGGTGTGGTTAAAGCGGACTCAAAGATTCCCTCTCCTTTAGAAATGAAAATCATATAATAGTCATTCAATATCCTCCCTTTATTCCATGTTAAGGTATGGTTTAGAGGATGTTCCTCATTGGGATAAGTTTGATTAGGGTCTATTTTAGAGTAACCAACAGTTGTAATATAGAAACCCCATCTTTCTTCAATTGAACCGATATTCAAATATTTAAAATAGTTATTCATGTCGCAGGCACATTTTTTTAAATTAACTCAAGAAATATCAAAAAGTACAAAAAATATTGATTATAATTTAATTTGATTTTGACGCCTATCTCTATATTTGAAGATTAAATGCTTTTTAATAAGCATTTAAAGCTTACAAACTCTTACAAATACTTTCACGAAAAAATAGTTGCTATGTTTAAACAATACTTGCAGAGCAAGATATTATTGAAGCCATTGTTTTCGATGACTCTCATGATATTAATAAGCAGCATTTCCTATTCCCAACAAGTAATTATAAGTGGGAAAATTACTGCTGCAGACGATGGGGAGGTATTGCCGGGAGTCTCGGTTCGTCTTAAGGATAACAGTACATCTGCAGTGACTAACGCCGAGGGCAGGTACTCAATTTCAGCAAGAAAAGGAAATACACTTGTTTTTAGTTACATCGGATTTACTACTACTGAATACCTGGTTAGAGATAATAATGAGGTAAATATTGCTTTAGCAATATCTGAGAATTCATTAAATGAAGTTATTGTCACTGGTTTAACCACCCAAAAGAGGTCTGACGTTACTGCAGCAATAAGTACTATATCTGGTAATGATATTTTAAAGTCTCCGGTAACAAATATTACAAATGCATTAGTTGGTCGGGTGCCGGGTATAATTGCACAGCAATTAAGCGGAAGGCCAGGTATAAATCAGTCTGAATTATACATCCGGGGGCGTGTTTCAACAGATTCAAAAGCGCTGATCGTAGTTGATGGAATAGAAAGGGAATCCTTCGGTGATATAGATCCTAATGAAGTTGAGACAATTACTGTTCTAAAAGATGCCGCCTCAACAGCTTTATATGGGATAAAGGGAGCTAATGGTGTATTCGTTATTACAACCAAAAGCGGTACAGATGGGATTACTAAAATATCTTTTACCAGTAATGTGGGTATTCAAAGCTATAAAAAACTGCCTGGTATTTTGCCTGCATATGAAAGCGCCATGTTACACAATGAGGGTCAGATCAATGTTGGCGTACCTGCAGCAAATAGAACCTTTACAGATCAGGACTTACAGATATTTAAAGACGGCACCGGCGACCCTTTGCTTTATCCAGATGTAAATTGGTATAAAGCCTTAACAAGGCCTCATTGGCTGCAAACTCAAAATAATGTAAATATATCCGGCGGATCCAAGGTGGCGAAATACTTTGCATCCTTTGGTCATACTTTTGAAGATGGAATATTTAAAGAATTTGCAACCCGCTCCAATTTTAAAACTACTCCTGATTATAACAGGTATAATTTCAGGTCTAATGTTGATTTTAACCTGACAAAAACTACCACCATCGGAGTAAAATTAGCAGGCAGGTTAGAGAAACGGTATGCTGTTAGTGGCATTTCAACAGGTGGAGACTTTAGGCAGTCATACCTTAACGGCGAAGAGGGATTTGTAAGCAGGATACTATTTATTCCATCATGGGGTCTGCCATTTAATAAAGAATTTGCAAAGGACCCATATAATCCAAATGGAGCCTTTAACCAGATCGAAGATTTCCAACGTTTAGGAACCAATACGTTTAACCCCTATGCTGTCTTGACAGGTAGCGGATATTTCGCATTTGACAATAATGTCACAGAAAGTATCGTAAACTTCAATCAGAAATTAGATAAGCTAACAAAGGGGCTATCAGTTAAAGGGGTATTTGGCTATACCTCAAATTTTTCTTCTGTTAAATTTCAAACGGGGTCATATGCCGCCTACACGCTAAACAGAACCACAAAACAGCTCTCGCCTTCAAGAAACACATTCGATGCAGTTTTGCAAGGCATTCGTCCGCAAAATTATGGAGATATAAAAACTACTCTTCAAATGTTTGTGAATTATGAGCGGGCCTTTGAAAAACATAACCTCGCCTCAAATATTATTGGGACCAGGGATTTACGGGAAATTGAAGGTAGTGGGGTTTTAGCGGCCCCGTTTGCCAACCAGGGCTTAGTTTTTAATTTCACCTATAACTATCACAGAAAATACTTTGCTCAGGTAAACGGTGCTTATAACGGTTCAGAAAATTACCCTGTCGGCAGAAGATACGGCCTGTTTCCTTCTCTTTCATTAGGCTATGCTGTGTCAAATGAGAATTTTTTGAAGGATGTAACCTGGTTAAGTCAGCTTAAAATCAGAGGGTCAGTAGGGTTAGTAGGTAATCCAAGTCCCGGGGGTAGGTTCCCATATTTAGATGCGTATAGTAGAGGAGTTAACTTGCCTCTTGGGGATCCAAATAATCCCAATCAAACACCAACTTATACACACTCGCAAATAGGAAATACCTTTTTTACATGGGAAAAATCTTTAAAGCGTAATATCGGAATAGACGCCTCTTTTCTTAAAGATAAATTTAGCTTAACCGCAGATATTTATGATGATACACGTTACGATATTCTATTGGCCCGAAATAATACCAGTTTTGCAACTTACGGGGAAAGTTTGCCAAGAGTAAATTTTGGTGAAAACTATAACAGCGGATATGAAGTTGAATTAACTCATCAAAATCAAATCAGAGATTTTAGATATAGTATTAATGCGCAGATAAGCCATAATAAAAACAGGATAAATATTGCAGATGATCCCGGACAACAACCGGCATATTTAAATGCAGTAGGCCAAAGTATTGGGCAAACCAGAGGCTATAAAGTTTTAGGGTTTTACGCTGACGCAGCAGACATCGCAGCAAATCCGGCTAATAAAATCACCTCTAATTCATCCATTCCAGGAGATTTTAAATATCAGGATATTAACGGTGATGGCGTAATTACCAATTTAGATCAGGTTCCAATTGGCTTTTCTAACATACCAGAATACGTTGGTGGATTAAATCTTTCATTGGGTTATAAAGGGCTTGCTTTTAACGTACTTTTTCAAGGTGTTGAAAACGTAAGTTCTGATCTCATTTTTTATAGCAGCGGAACCAATCAATACTATGACCAGATGCTGGGTCGATGGACGCCAACCAATCAATATGCAACCTGGCCAGCAATAAGACCTGGGAATCAGGCCGGAGGAAATCCTAATGAAACCAATAACGATTTCCTGCTTCAGGATGCATCCTATATAAAATTAAGAAACGTAGAATTAAGATATTCTTTACCTAAAAGTTGGGTGAGTAGAGCAAAACTACAAGCATTAAGCGTTTACGCTAACGGACAAAATTTAAAGACCTGGACAAAATTTTATGGTTTAGATCCGGAGAATTACACTAATCAAGTCTTGTTTGATAATAAGAGGACTACTTACCCTTCCACACGAGTGATAAACTTTGGTTTAAGTGCACAATTTTAATTTGATATGATGAAATTTCAAAAATATATACTCGTCTTATTCACTATCATAATATTTACTTCCTGTAAAAAAGATTTTTTACAGAGAGATCCGGGAGTGCCTATCGATTTTGATAAACTTTTTTCAGATCCAATGTTAGCCGCTGGCTTTGGAGATAATACCTATACCTTTTTAATAAATGATTACGCAAGATTTGTTGCAGCTCACCAGGGTACAACTGGAGAATTTGTCGATGAAGCTATTTCAAATACAGGCCTGCTACCGGTAAGTTTGGTTAATAGCGGCCAGTTTTTAAGTCCTAACGCTTTTGATGTAGCTACCACCTACCCAACCATGTACAGAGGCATACGTAACGCAAACATTATGTTAGAAAATATTGAAAAGGTTCCATGGAATGCGAACTATAACCCTAAATTCATCAGGGGTGAGCAGGTATTTTTAAGGGCGTTCTTTTATTTTGAACTGATGAAGAGATACGGCGGTGTTGTTCTTTTGAACAAAGCCCAAACGGTAGAAGAATCTGGAATGGATTTACCAAGAGCATCATATGACGAAACTCTCGCCTTTATCATAAAAGATTTGGATGAAGCAAGTTCATTGTTGCCAGCAGAATGGATCATTAGCGGTAAAGACAATGGAAGAGCAACTTCCGGGGCAGCAATGGCATTAAAAGCAAGAGCACTGTTGCATGCAGCAAGTCCCTTGAATAATCCTTCAGGCGAAGCTGCGAAATGGAAAAAAGCAGCTGACGCTTCTAGAGCAATTATTGATTTAAATAAATATGCTTTGGAAGCGAGCTACGAAAATGTGCTGATTCAGCCTAATTCCAAAGAGTATATTATGATTAGTATAAAAGCTCCCAGAGATTGGGTAGGTTATATTAATGATTTTATAGCACCACCAAGTATGGCAGGTCAGCAAAGTTTAATTTCACCAACACAAAATCATGTTGACTTGTATGAAATGAGTAATGGGAAACCAATTACTGATGCTACATCGGGTTACAATCCGCAACAACCTTATTTGAACAGGGATCCAAGGTTTTATAATAACCTCATTTATAATGATCAAAACTGGATTGGCAGAAAGGTAGAAACTTATATCGGAGGACGGGATAATTCTACTACTACAAACATCTTTACAAGAACCGGATATTATCTAAAGAGACTATGGCCTGAGCAAATTAGAAAAACTGGCGATAGGGGAATACTCAATTATGTATACCTGAGATATGCAGAAGTTTTATTGAATTATGCTGAAGCTTTAAATGAAGCAGAAGGGCCTACCTCTGCAGTTTATACTGCAGTAAATACTGTAAGAATCAGAGCGGGGTTACCGGTTTTGCCTGCTGGTTTAACTAAAGATCTAATGAGGGCGAGGATTAGAAATGAAAGAGCAGTAGAATTTGCATTCGAGGATATGAGGTGGTGGGATGTGCTGAGATGGAAGGCGGGAATCAGCATAGTAACACAGCCTATGAAAGGGATGAGGATCACTAAAACCGGAACTGCATTTTCTTACGCGGAATACAATCTTGCTGCTAATTATCAAAAAACATTTCTTGACTACATGCATCTCTATCCAATTCCTCAAAGCGAAATATTTAAAAGCTCCGGAGCTTTGAAGCAAAATCCCGGCTGGTAAATCTGCATATTAAAGTTTGAACTCAAAAAACATACATGAAAAGTCTACATATGAAGAGTCTATGGCTAATAACTTTAATCTTCTGTATCACCACAAACAAAGGTTTTGCGCAAAAGGAAGTTCCAAGATTATTTACGGGAAAGGTTATTGCTAGTGATATGCCTTTAGCTGGTGTACAAGTTGAGGTTCAGGAAAGAAACAGAAAAACTTTTACGGATGCTGATGGAAGCTTTTCTATCCTGGCAGAGCCGACTGATATTTTGATTTTTTATAAAAATGATTTTACTACGGTACAACGGAAAGCTGGAGATGCTCAGGGGTTAATTATTTCACTAGTCCCCTCAAAAATAGGGGGAGGAGAAGAAGATGAAGTTATTATTCCATTTGGAGTAAGGAAAAGCAGAGAAGTTACCTACGCCGTAGGCACCGTAAAAGGAAGCGATTTACCGCAATTGCCTATAGGATCACTCACTCCGATTCTCGGGGGACGCTTAGCTGGTTTGTACATACAGCAGACAAGTAATGGGCCGGGGAATGATAATGGTACTTTGCAGATTAGGGGGCGCTCGACCTATAACAGCGGCAATAATCCAAGGGTTTTAGTCGACGGTATATTCAGGGATTATTCTGATCTCGATATCAATGAGATAGAAAGTTTTACAGTTTTAAAAGATGCAGCTGCTCTAACCTGGTATGGGCTGAATGCCGCCAATGGCATTTTGATGATTACAACTAAAAAAGGCAGTAATAAAAGAACTTCAATCAATTTTGACAGTCAGACTGGCTTACAACAATCTGCAAACAATGTACAATCATTAAACTCTTTTCAATTTGCCAATTTATACAATGAGGCATTAAGCAATGGCGGGCGACCAGCAATTTATAATCAGGCAGCATTATCTGCTTATCAGAATAATTCAGACCCATTTAATTTCCCGAACAATAATTACAAAGGTGAATTTTTAAGAGAAAGCGCACCGATCTTCCGAAATGTCATTTCTGCTACCGGGGGATCCAATAGTTTTAGATATTTCACTTTACTAGGTTACTATAACCAAAAAGGAAACTTTAAATCAACAGAAACAGATGACTTCGATTCTCAGCTGAAGTTTCAACGAATAAATTTCAGGGTGAACTTAGATTATGATTTAAATTCCAACCTGACGGTGGGTTTAGATGCTGCTGCACGGACAGGAAACTTAAGGGAGCCACTTGACGGGGCTTCAGGCTTGTTAAGTGATCTATATAATCTGCCTCCAAATGCCTTTCCTATTTTAAACCAGAATGGCACGTTTGGCGGTACTTCTATTTACCAAAACAACCCTCTTGGGAGATTACAAGGCAGAGGTTACGTCAGAAATTTAACACGGGCGTTAATCGTAAATGCAAATGTAAAATATAAGATGAATTTCGTCACTCCAGGTTTATCTGCAAATTTCCTGGTTTCTTATGACACCCAGGGAAGCTACCAGTCAGGTTTAACAAAGAATTATGAAGTCACAGATTTAACTATTAATCCTCCAATAACCTACAGGACTTCTACACCTTTAAATTACCTGAGTAGTAGCTTTAGTGCCAATAACCGTAGAAACGAAATATGGGCTGGGGTTGACTATGAGCGCTCGTTTAAGGGAGATCATAAAATAAATTCCTCTTTGCGATTTATGCGGTCTGTAGATAATGCAGTAGAGCGTCTTGATTTTAGAGGGCAGCAAATTTCTGCCAGAGTAGACTATGGGTTTAAAGACAGATATTTCTTTGGCCTGGTAAGTAGCTACGCCGGATCAGAAAACTTTGCTCCTAATAGAAGGTATGGTTTTTTCCCTGCGGTATCTGCTGGTTGGATTGCATCAGAGGAAACGTTCTTGAAAGATAATAGCACTATAAATTATTTGAAGTTTAGAGCATCCTATGGCATCATGGGTAATGGAGACATTGGAGGAGCGAGATTACCTTTCAGATCATTATACAGGGCACCGGCAGGTTTCGGTTATGCATTCGGAACTGGCTTTGCGGCTACTGTAAGTGCCGATGAAATAAGCCCGGCGGGTAACCCCCTTATTACCTGGGAAAAATTAAACCGGTTTAATGTGGGGACAGATGTTCAATTATTGAATAAAGCGTTAACGCTCAGTGTTGATTATTTTGATGATAAACGAAGTGACATTCTTACCACTCCACGTGTGCCCAGCATTTTAGGTATAACACTTACCGGCATAAATGAAGGCAAAGTTAATAGTAAAGGAGTAGAGGGATCAGTTAACTATGAAAGACAGTTTAATGAATTTAATTTCTCATTAAATGGAAATTATACATACGCCAAAAATGAAGTTATTTCTATAAATGAAGACCGTGGGATACCGGCTTATCAGTCCTCAATTGGATTAAATACAGGTAACGTGTCCTTAATAAATACCAAACGTTTTTATGTTTCCGACGGATTATTTCAAAATCAGGCTCAGGTAAATAGCAGCCCTACTCAAGGTCCCGCCGGGGTAATTAAGCCTGGCGATATCAAATACAAAGACATAAATAATGACGGAGTGATTAATGGTTTAGATGCAATCAACACTGATTATACTGATATCCCTAAATCTTATTATGGCTTTGGGTTTAATGTTAAATACAAATTTCTTCAGGTAAATACCCAGTTTCAGGGTGTCACAGGAAGGTCCGTCCAAATTAAATCAATCGTGAATTCTGGACCGCTGGGGTTCAATGAGCTTAGTTTAAACCGCTGGACACCCGAAACAGCTTCTACCGCCAAATTTCCCAGACTTGCTGTGGCCGATAGGGCAAACAACAACCTGGATTCAGATTTCTGGATTCGCTCCGGTGATTTCCTTAAGCTAAGAACCGTAGAACTTAGTTTCTCACTACCAGAGAAATTGATAAAAAAAGTGAATGTCCAAAAAGCAAGGATTTACCTGACGGGATACAACCTGATGTCATTTACTAAACTGGATATTGATGTAGATCCGGAGATGCCATACGCAGGCTACGGTTCGTCTTATCCTAATTTAAAGACTTACTCTTTAGGTTTGAACGTTCAATTCTAGGCTTTACTCAATAAAAATAAGATGAAGAAATTATCATATAAAATTTATGTTATTGTTTTAATGACCTTAGTATTTTCAGGATGCAAAAAAGATTTTCTAAGCTTTGATTTTACCGAAGGCCCCGTCTCCAGTGAAAACGTATGGGGATCAGACAGAAATGCAAGAGGCTTTTTGAATTACACTTACAGAGGCCTTTTAACCAGATACGACCTGGGCGGCGGTGCTTTAATGGCAAGTGCGTCAGACGAATCTGTAAATTCTAGTTTAAATAATCCAGTCAATATCGTTAGTAATGGTACCTGGGGTCCGGTTAATACTTTTGACGATCAATATAGTAGCCTTTATGGTTCGCTCCGGTCGGCGAATATTTTTTTAGAAGAATCGCCTAAAAGCCGGATTTTCCCAACTACGGATATCCCGGGCTTACGAGGAGAGGCTTTTTTCTTAAGGGGGATGTTTCATTTTGAACTATTTAAAAGATATGGAAAGATTGTTTTAGCAAAACGATCCTTTAGTGCAAATGAGAATCTAAACCTTCCGCGGAATACGATCGAGGAAGTTGTAGCACAAATTGTTTTAGATTGTGATTCTGCAGTTGCATTAATACCTTCTATCTGGACGGGTTCAGGAACTGGTGTGCCTTATGACAGTGGTTATGATCCTAACAATAGAGGTAGAGCTACTAAAGCATCAGCTTTGGCTTTAAAATCAAGAGTATTATTATATTTCGCCAGTTCTTTATATAATACAAGCAATGATGTATCCAGGTGGCAAAATGCCGCAAATGCCGCAAAAGCATTAATTGATTTAAATAAACACTCTCTATTAAGTAAAACAGACTTTCCTAATCTTTGGAATTATAGTGATGCTGCTACGCAATACAATAGAGAAGTAATCTTTGCAACCACAGCTGTTGTAACCAACGCAATTGAGCAAAACAACGCGCCGGTAGGTTTTAACTCAGGCCTGGGTAGAGCCAATCCTACACAAAATTTAGTTGATGCTTTTGAAATGAGTAACGGTAAGGTAATTTCAGATCCAACATCGGGTTATAACCCTAATAACCCATATTTAAACAGGGACCCTCGTTTAAATCAATTCATTGTGTATAATGGTGCTATTTTCAAAACCGGCACACTATCAAGGGCTGTAGAAACTTTTGACGGAGGTTTAGATAATGTTCAGACTAATCTAAATTCTACTAAAACAGGATATTATTTAAGAAAATTTCTAAACGAAGGGGCAACTTATAATATTCCATCGCCAGCTTCTGTAAGACGTCCCTGGGTGATATTCAGATATGCAGAAACGCTATTAAATTATGCTGAAGCTTTAAATGAAGCTGTCGGTCCTAACGCTGAGGTTTATAATGCAGTGAATCAAATCAGAATAAGATCAGGCATGCCAGCGCTGGTTTCTGGTCTATCCCAATCGGCTATGCGGGATAAGATCAGAAACGAGCGCAGAGTCGAATTGTGTTTTGAAGAGCACCGCTTTTTTGATGTTCGCAGATGGCAAATGGGAGAAGCTTTTTTTAATGGTGCAGTACGTGGCGTGAAAATTACAAAAAATGGAACAGCATTTACTTATGCGCCATTGGTTGTGGAGAACCGCTTTTTTACAGCTAAGAATAATTTTTATCCTGTCCCCCAGAGTGAATTGAACAGAGCTCCAGCTTTAGGGCAAAATGCCGGGTACTAGGAGTTTGTCAGTGGATAGGTAGAACCGCGGCGGAGTAAGCCTCCGGTGAAGTTTCACTTCGATGATTGCATCATTGTATGTAGTAAAAAATAAAAGCCCATAACTGAATAAGTTACAGGCTTATATACATTCATTGGGTACCCAGCGCCGGAATCGAACCGGCACAGTTTCCTATCGGTGTTTGAGACCGACGCGTCTACCAGTTCCGCCAGCTGGGCATTAGAGTTGAACGTACTACTTGCCTACCGTCAGGCAGGCGTCATAAGTTATACGTGCATGGCGGCTAACCTCCCGTTAGGTCATTAACGGGTTACAAACTTAGATATTTTTTTGAAATTATGGAAGTCAGGTTAAAGTTTGTTGGTTATTGACGGAAAGCACCCTAATTCTACACAAAGCCCCATCAGAAAAGCCATTTTATAGTGGAACAATAAAAGCCGGAATGCTTACTTATAAACTTAATAAATCAAAGCTATGAGTGTATTTCAGTGTCAAGCTTTGTGTATCTAATAAATCGAGTAAATCTTTATCTTTTACTAAATTGACTACAACAAACAAACCATTATTCGCATTTTGTAACCACCCAAATCTTGCATTTACAGAAGTAATACTTGATCTGTTGTTATATTGAACCAAACTTTGAACAAACATACGTGGGGTAAATGAGTAAGCCAAACGGCCTCCAAGTACAATAGCTGTCAATTCTCCATTTGGCAGAGTTAATATATTGTGATTTATAAACACGGATGAATTAAACTTATCTCCAACCCTGGCTTTTATAGTTGCTCTTGTCGCTATTCTATCTCCTCCAAAATATCCTCCTAAAATAGTTTGACTACTCAATGAAAGTGCTTTGTTTTGATTTGTCATCACGACAACTTGCAATTCTTTATGCTTGTAATTTGACTTTGGCACTAAAACACCGAATAAATTAAAATCTTTCAAAACACCTTCTGTCGTATAATTTATTCCTGTATGAATTTCCAAGCCACTTTTCCAAACCCAATGGTTGTCAATATGAAGGTATCCTGTAACTAAATTTCCGTTGAAATCGGTATATTGTCTGAATGAGACGTGAGGCCTAAGTTCTAATAAATTCAACAAATTATCTGGTCTCCATCTATAAAGAACCAGAAATTCAGGTTTTCTGAAAGCACTCCTTTGAAGAAAACCTACTTCTGGGTTGAATCCTTGGCCTAATTCAGTATAAGCAGCTCTAAAGTCCCATTTGTCCCAACCATAACTGAACTGAATTTTATATGAATGATCAGAATCGGTAATTCCAGGTGTTGCACTTTTAGATAAAAATCCACTGATTTGTGCTTTTTGACCCAGTCCCCATTTTCCATCTATCGCCATGACGTGATTGTAATCATCTATCTTGCCTTCACCTAATCCTGTTCTATTTATAAATGCCGCTCCAATTGAAGATCTGCTTTTTGGAAAATCGTGGTTTACTCTAGCCATATTGAAGCTATTTTTATCTATGCCCAGAGTTTGGACGTCTTCTGTAAACATGCTTAATAATCCCACATTAGTTTGTCCTATTTTGCCTGAAACTCGTCCCCCTCCTATTATAGGTACAATGTTCCCATTTCCACCGATTCCAATCTTACGACTAAAAAATAAATCCACTTCGCCTGGGCTGCCCACCGTAAATTGACCTGCATTTTCCAGGAAAAATGGTCGCTTTTCTGGGAAAAATAAGTTAAATCGATCCAAATTAACTTGCTCATCATCTACTTCGACCTGAGCAAAATCAGTATTGTAAGTTAAGTCAAGTGTCAAACTAGGCGTTAGACTATATTTCAAATCCATTCCAACCTCAACATTTGTATCAGTTTTATCAGGTTCTTTGGACTTATTGTTTACAACTTGAGTAAGTGCATATGGAAATATTTTGAAATTGCCGGGATTTTTAAGGATCAATCCGTTCAATTTACCTGCCATAGACAATCTTTTCAAATCAAAACCTATTGGAATTGTTGCCCAATAAGCTGTTTCAGTAGTTTTGCTAATATTCCTTTCAAAATTGATACCCCAAACCCGATTTTCCCCTGCTGTAAATCTCAGAGAGCGCAATGGAATAGCAAACTCAGCACTCCATCCGTAATCTCCTATGTCGGTCTTGACATCCCAATCTGCATCCCAGTTTAAGTTTATACCACCGATTACACCTCCTTGCTGGCGGTTAGTATTTCTATTGCCTTGCCCTTCATTATCAATTTGAGCATCGTACTCCATGCCATTTGCATTGGTGCCGAATAAAAAACCATTTTGAGTATCGTTATAGGTATCGAGGATAAATAGAAAACTATCATCATCTGTAAGATCGGCATCTCTTCTTGAGTCAGAAACTACTATTGCCTTCGGATTACTATCATAACAGATCGCTGCGATATAAAACATTTTATCTGTATAAGCAATCCTAATCACTGTCTTCTCGGAAGCTGGAAAGCCGATTTTAGGTTTAATTTGTGTTAAATCACCAATGGGCTCTATACTTTCCCAAAATGCATCACCTATTATTTTACCGTCTACAATCGGATCATCATTACTTAATTTGGCTTGAACGGAAGGTATGTTCGTAATTTGAGTTTGTTTTCGGATTTCCTGAGCTTCAGCATAAAATGAAAAAAACATTATTAATGATAAAAGCCATCGAGATTTACGTTGAATGATCATGCCTGGAAAAGAAAGTTTGTTTTATGATTGGATAAATTTAGTTTTATATTCAATTTAAGTCGCAGAATATCTTAAAAATAGAGTGTAATTTTTACGATATTCAATTTTAAAACAAAACCTATTATAAAAAGCAAAGTATAATGAACAAGCACATTTTTTTCTCCATTTCAATTTCAGTATTTTTTTCATTCCTTCTTTTGATGGTTGGAAGTTCAGAAGCACAATCACAAGAAACTTCTATGAAGCCAGAGATGACAGAGTTTTATGAACCAGTACCTGGTGTGGTTACCCCCGGTAATGCAACGTCGAATGCCTTTATTACTGCACCCTCAGACGCTATTGTACTATTTGATGGCAAAGATCTATCCAAATGGAAAAACAAAGATGGAGGAGCCGCACAATGGAATGTACTGAATGGAGTGTTTACCGTTAAGAAAGGTACAGGAGATATTAGTACAATACAGGAGTTTAACGATTTTCAGCTTCATATTGAATGGTCTATTCCCCCAAATATTACCGGATCAGGACAGGCAAGAGGCAACAGTGGTATTTTTTTGCAAGGAATTTACGAGCTGCAGGTGTTGGATAATTATAATAACAAGACTTATACAAACGGGCAGGCTGGAAGTATTTACAAACAAACAGCACCTTCAAAAAATGCAATGCGCCCCCCTGGGAATTGGAACGTATATGATGTCCTATATACAGCGCCGCGTTTTAAAGAGGACCGTACATTATTTTCACCCGCCCGGGTAACCGTATTGCATAATGGGGTAGTTATTCAGAATAACACAACCATTACTGGCAATACTCCTTATATAGGTTTGCCTAAATACCAATTTCATGGTAAAGGGCCTATTAAGCTACAGGATCATGGAGATCCAAGCGCCCCAATTAGTTTTCGGAACATTTGGATAAGAGAATTATAGAAACTATCCAGGCTTCACCCCTTAAAGTTCAACAAACTTGTTTTGATCCGCATCAAATACTTTTCCCGGTACCATATATCCTTGATCTTGAGTAAAATACTATTTGGATCAGGGTTGGTTTTATTATCGAACTCGTCAGTCAGAAGTTTTAATTCATCGAAGAGAGAGGCTTCTAATTGATCTATTTCAGCACTAAGTATCATTAGCCGCCCCGCATCAGGGTCGAACTCCATATCCATCAAAGCCTCATTTACATCCATCATA
>NZ_JBKJUM010000032.1:0-42774 GCF_046590655.1 Daejeonella sp. | reverse complement strand
GAGCTTGGAGCTTGGAGCTTGGAGCTTGGAGCTTGGAGCTTGGAGCTTGGAGCTTGGAGCTTGGAGCTTGGAGCTTGGAGCTTGGAGCTTGGAGGAAATGACCTAGTAAGGTACGATATTTTTTGATAAGAATCGAGGATCTTGTTTTGAATTTACCGTAATTTGCTATATTTAGGTATTCACCGGGCATGAGGTGAGTTTCAATTTACTTACAACTGAAAATCATCATTTTTGCGTGAATAAAGTCTTTCCTTTTAACTATCAAGGCGATGAACACTAACATTCAGAACCTCTATCATATTGCAGGTAAGCCAAGCAGAAAAATCATCGGCTTAATGTCAGGAACTTCGTTTGACGGTTTAGATATTGCATTGTGTGAGTTCAAGGGTAGTGGCCTTGAAACAATTGTTAGAGTTGAGAATTTTACTACCCGGGAGTATAAACCTGAATTCAAAGAAAACCTAAAGTCGATTTTCGCTAAAAAGTTTGCCGACCTTGAGCGTATTACATTGCTCAATGCAGTGATAGGGACCTACTATGCTGAGTTAATAATAGAGTGTTTGAATGACTGGGAAATCTCTGCGGATGAAGTTGACTTGATCGCTAGTCATGGTCAAACCATTTACCACGCTCCCTCAAGTCAGCATCAAATTTCGGGCTATCCAAACGCGACGCTGCAGATTGGGGATGCAGATCATCTGGCTATGAAAACCGGCATCATTACTTTAAGTGATTTCCGGCAGAAGCACATAGCCGCTGGCGGAGAAGGTGCGCCACTGGCGGTATACGGCGATTATCTGATTTTTTCAAGTGCTACTGAGAACCGAATTATGTTGAATATTGGAGGCATTGCAAATTTTACTTTTCTTCCATCAAGTCATTCAACAGGGTTTTTCTCGTCGGATGTTGGCCCGGGAAATACATTAATGGATCAATTTATACAGCTCAATTATCCCGGGAAGTATTTCGATAAAAATGCAGAGATCGCTTCAAGTGGTAAAGTAAATGAGAAACTTTTAGAGAAATTGCTTGATCATCCATTTTATAAGTCTGATTTCCCTAAAACTACCGGTCCTGAACTTTTCAGTATGGAGTATTTAAATAAAGCCATAGAGCACTCGGGGCGTAAAGACCTGCTAAATGAAGATGTGCTGGCAACCCTTGCACTTTTCTCTGCGAAAGGTATTATAATGGCCATAGCGAAATCAGTAGAAGGGCGCGGTGATTTCGAAATATACCTAAGCGGGGGAGGAATGTATAATCCTTTGCTTGTAAAATATGTGGAAGAGTACTTTGGTAGAAAGCTGAAATTCACATCAGATCTGGGAATTGATCCGGATGCAAAAGAGGCCGTATTATTTGCCCTGCTCGCAAATGAAGCAGTGGCAGGAGGAACTACGCCTTTTGGAAATACGCCGGGTGTACCTACAGTATCAATGGGAAAAGTTAGTTTCCCTAAATAAAAGTGTTAATTAAGAATAATCACTTAAAATCGTAAGAATGAAAAAACTGTTACAAACATTAAGAAAACGGCCTAAATTGCTCGTGGTTTTGGCCATTATGTGTTGCCAGATTGCAGTAGCACAGACTCCCAGATACACCATAAAGGGCGTAATCACGGATGCACGAAACAAGGAGCCTTTAATTGGGGCAGCAGTCAGACTTACGGGTACCAATCAGGGAACATCAACTGATGTAAATGGTCCCTACACGTTAAATGTTGAACTCAGCCAGGGAACATATCCAATTTCTGTTAGTTATGCCGGGTACAAGTCCGTGGCTCGTACAATTTCGTTAAATCAAGGTCCTGTAGTTCTTGACGTAGAATTGAGTGAGGATGCATTAAACCTCGACGAAGTTGTTGTTACAGGAACCACAGTTGCAACAAGTAAAAGGCAATTAGGAAATGCAATTTCCACGGTATCAGCAAAAGAACTTGAGGGAAGTGCCGCAACCTCAATCGACCAAGCTTTGGCTGGTAAGGTTTCGGGTGCGCAAATTTCACAGAACTCAGGCAACCCTGCGGGCGGTATAAGTGTTCGTTTACGTGGAAACAGTACAATCTCGGGATCAAGTGACCCATTGTATATTATAGATGGAGTCATTATTAATAATAGTTCGGCCGAACTTGTTGATTTAGGAGGTTACAGTCAAAACAGACTTGTAGATATTAATCCTGCTGATATCGATCGTATAGAGATTATAAAGGGTGCAGCGGGAGCGGCGATCTATGGTTCAAGAGCAAGTAACGGCGTAGTTCAGATTTTCACTAAAAAAGGAAAATCGGGCGCTCCGGTCATTAATGTTTCCACCCAGTTCCGCAGCAATTCATTACGAAAGAAACTTGAGTTTAACGAATATCCTTTTCGTTTTACCAATACCATCGCATCAGATCTAAGCCAGGTGCCGGTAACCCGCTATGATCTCCAGGAGCAGATCTTCGAAACTGCATATGGTTCGGAAACAAACGTCTCAGTGTCTGGCGGATCAGATAACAGTCAGTTTTTTGTAAGTGCCGGCTATCTCGGCAACGACGGTATTATTAAAAATACGGATTTCAAAAGAACTACTACACGTATGAGATTCGATCAAAGGTTTAACAATGTGTTTAAATTAAGTACTGGAATTAGTTACAGCAGAAGCACGAGTTCTGAGCTTCCAAATGGTGGTATAAATTCTGCATGGGGTGCGCTAACTGGCTTTATTTTCGGAAACAACTTTATTAATCCCCAACCGGACGCAACAACAGGTGTATATCCATCATTGGCTCCTTCATTCCTGTTAAGGACCAATCCTTTAGAAGCTATTAATCGTTTTGATTTCGATCAACAGACAAACCGCTTTATTGGCGATGTTACTTTGTCAGCCGAACCCACAAAAAATTTGTCGATTAATTATACTCTGGGTTTCGATAATGCCACCCAACTAGCTACCGCATTTATTCCGATTGGCAACACCACGCCAGAAAACACAACGGGATATGCTAGAAAAGCAGACAGGATAAGCCTTTTATTAAACAATGACCTGAATCTGGCTTACCGGGCGAAAGTTGGTTCATGGTTAGAATCAACCACCTCGTTGGGAGGAACTCTTCAAACTGAACGGATTAATTCGAATAGTATTACCGGTAGACAACTAAGTCCGGTGAGCCAATCTGCCTCAAGTGGAGCAGCAATAGTTACAGGCGATGCTCAATCAACACTGAACATTCAGGGATTTTATGTACAACAAACCTTCGGATTTGCCAATAAGTTGTATTTAACTGGAGCAATAAGAAGAGATGGTTCTTCATCATTTGGTGAAGCGAACAGGTGGCAGACCTATCCAAAATTGAGTGGGTCCTACATCCTTTCTGAAGAAAACTTTTGGAAAAATTCTTCTATAGGATCAATTATTCCAAGCCTGAAAATCCGTGCGTCATATGGACAATCAGGGAACTTAACTGCGATTGGTGCTTATGACCGTTTTAGTAATTACGTCAACGTTTCACTTGCAGGCCTGCCTGGTCTTTCGGCACCATCCCAGTTCGGTAATCCGGATGTTAAACCAGAGCGTCAGACCGAGAAAGAGGTTGGTTTAGATGCTAGCTTCCTGAACGACAGATTAGGACTTGAAATATCTGTATACGATAAAGCAGTTCAGGATCTGCTCCTTCCAGTTACTTTGAGGCCTTCCTCAGGTTATCTAACTCAGTTCCAGAATATTGGTAACATGACCAATAAGGGACTTGAGATTATGCTAAGAGGTGTTCCTGTTCAAAGTTCCAACTTCAAATGGAATTCAACCTTGATATTTTCCAAAGTGAAAAACAGAGTTACTGATGTTCCTGGTGGTGTGGTTACATTCCCAGGTGGCTTTGGTCAGGTTGCTGCTGTTAACGGGTTTGCTTTGGGAGCGTTTTACGCAACGGCATTTGCCCGGGATGCATCAGGTAACTTACTGCTGAACACTGCTGGTTTCCCGCAACCAGAACAAAGGAGCCGTAATACTGCCGGACAGCCTACAGGCGGAAATAAGCCTCGGGTAATTGGCGATCCTAACCCGGATTGGACAGGCTCATTTACTAATGAGTTTTCTATAGGCAATAGCCTTTCATTAAGAATGCAATGGGATGCGTCCTATGGTAATGACGTTTTCAATTTTACAAGACGCGTTGGAGATCGTGATTTTTATGGCGGACTAAAAGGTTATGAACCAGAATTAAGGGGCGAAGTTAAAAAAGGTACTTCAGCTGCTGTATTCGGTATCATGGAAAATTGGATAGAAGATGGATCTTACCTGAAATTCAGAGAGCTTTCAGCTACCTACGATGTTCGCCTAAAGGCCTTGAATAATAGACCATTACGCGTAACCGTGTCAGGGAGAAATCTATTGTCAATCGACAAGTACAAAGGATGGGATCCAGAAACTAATGCAGCCGGACAAAGCACGGCAGTTCGTGGATTCGACTTTGTGGAGGTTCCAATCCCGAGAACTATCGCTGTTGGATTAAATTATACTTTTTAACGTTAAATAAACTGAATTGAGATGAAAACGAATTTTATATATAAGTATCTCTTTCCTTCATTGGTTTTGATTGTATCTTCTTGTGAGCTTGATCAAACCAACCCTAATTCGGCAACTGATAAGCAGGTGCTGAATACAAGAGAAGGTATAATCGCCCTGAGTATAGGGATAAGACAAAACTATTCTACAAATGGACTTAGCAACGTCATGCTTGCACCTACTGTAACAGCCCGAGAGACCAAAGGTGTAGCAACCTTTACGAATACGCTGGAGCTCGAAGCTGGAGGTACAGCGCTTCCGAGTGCGAACGGTAATATACTTGGTTACTGGTCTTCCATGCAGCGCCAAATGCAAATGAGCGAAAACCTGGTAGCCAATGCGCCGTCGGTTGCAGGTCTGGAACCGGGATTACTTAGTGGTATTATGGCTCAAGCGTACCTTTTCAAAGCAATGGCTTTGACAAATTTGGCAACCACATTCGAGCAAGCTAACCTGAATAGCAGCACAACAGCGGCGGTAGTTTTTGTTCCCAGGGCGCAAGTCTTTGCTGAGGCCTTGAGACTAATTGGGCTGGGAATAACGAGCATTTCCGCAAATGCTCCTTCAGCGTCTTTTACAACATTGGTTGCCGGACCTGATTTCGATATAAGAAATACCTTGTACGCTGTGCAGGCAAGAATAAACTTAATAGCCGGTAATTATGCGCAAGCTTTGAGCAGTGCCAATATGGTAGATTTGACTAAAAAGTCGAGTTTCACCTACACTACTTTAAGTCCGAATCCATTAAACACAATTTATAATGTAACCAGATCGTATAGCCCGAGGGAAAATTTTGGGCTTCCAGCTGGATTATTTGATGCATCCGATAAACGCTTAACTTTTTATTTTACTACTCCACGGTCTGTTATTAACTCAGATCCGGTCGTCACCTTAGCAGGATTTGCCGCGGCACAGACAACTACAATTCCAGTTTATCTGCCTGATGAAATCAAATTAATCAAAGCGGAGGCTACGTTAAGAACAGACGGTTCTTTGGCTACTGCTCTTGGATTGATCAATGAAGTTAGGACTCAGGCAGCTGGTGATCTTTTCGGAGTAAATGCCGGTCTTCCAAACTATTCAGGACCTGTTACCAAAGAGGATCTCCTTTTAGAAGTTTACAGACAGCGTTGTGCTGAATTGTATCTCAGCGGATTGAAGTGGGAAGATACACGACGATTTAATCGTCCAGCTCCCCCAGCCAATAACTCGGAGCGCAATCGGGTATTCTATCCGTATCCTGATCAGGAGCGGATAAATAATCCGAATACTCCGGCAGATCCAGCAATTTAATTATCTTAGATACCAGAAAGAGAGGAGCAAAAGTTCCTCTCTTTTTTTGACCGATAATTATGAGAAAGATTTTAATTCTTGTTTGTGTTTTCGCCATTTACACAGTTAAAGCCCAGGATCAAGGTAATTCCGCCAGTTGGAATGCCACCGAAAACAGTACTGTGTTATTGAATAATAGCAAGGGAGTGATCCCACTTAAAAACGTGAGTAAGCTCAAAATTGCCAGCGTCGACTTAGGATATGGAAGTTCAGCTGTTTTTGACAGTATTGCCCGCAAGTACTGGAATATTACTTCGTTTCGTGCCGACATCATTAATTCTCCCGCAGAACTGAATGTCTTGCATATGAAACTCAAGTTTTTTGATACGGTGATTCTGAAATTGTCAGATCGAAGCTACTTCAATCAAGCGTTGATGGGTTTTCTAGCTGATCTGGAAAAGCAAAGCAATGTTGTATTAGTTTTCTCTGGAATGGGGTCTGAATTAGCCAAATTAGAAAAGCTGAAATCGCCGATAATATGGAATAAATGGCAGACAAACGAATCTGCCTCGGTAAGTGCACAAGTTTTGTTTGGGGGAGTCGAAGCAAAGGGAAAGCTTGACACCAATTACAGTACAGTATTTAAGAAGGGAACAGGCTTTGAAACAAAGAAGATCCGTCTGGGCTACTCAAGCCCTGAAGCAGTGGCTTTAAACAACAATTTTACTGCTGGAATTGATGCTATTGTCAAAGAAGGCATAGCTGCCTACTCAGCACCTTCAGCAGTAATACTGGTTGCTAAAGAGGGTAAAGTCATCTTCAACAAAGCCTATGGGTCACACACTTACGGAGGCGCTAGTCCAGCAAGGTTGGACGATATTTATGATTTAGCTTCCGTAACAAAAGTCACCGCTACAACCCCTTCAATTATGCGTTTGTACGACCGAAAGATAATTGGACTAGACACACTAATTAGTAAATATGTAGCAACGACGCGAAATATCCCTGATAAAAAGGATATCAAAATCAAAGAAGCATTACTTCACGAGGCGGGATTTTACCCCTACATTAAATTTTTTGAATTGCTGAAACCGGGTGATATGAGTAGAGATTCATCAGATGCCCATCCCGTTAAGGTGGCCGATGGTTATTTTCTGCGTGCAAATTATTTTGAAGATGTGATTTGGCCAGTTACGCTCAATTCTCATGGCGGTACGCGGGGAAAATTTGTATACAGCGATGTGAGCATGTATATGTTAAAGGAAGTAATCGAGCAGGTGACTCACAGGAGATTGAATGAGTATGTTCTGAATGAGTTTTATCTTCCTTTAGGGATGCAGTCCACAGGTTATTTGCCTCGCAATCGTTTTGAAAAGTCCAGGATTGTGCCAACAACAGAAAATGACAACTGGTTCAGAAATATGCTTGTACAAGGTTATGTAAACGATCCGGGCGCGGCTATGGCAGGTGGAGTTCAAGGACATGCTGGCTTATTCGCAAATGCGAACGACTTGGCGATTTACTACCAGATGCTTTTGAATAAGGGTATTTATGGCGGCGAGAAGTTTTTTGATCCGGCTACGGTAGACTTATTTACGTCACAGCAGTCGAAAGTTAGCCCAAGGGGTTATGGTTTTGCACGAATGACCGATGCAGAGCAAAAAGCAGACAAAGGATATCCATCAGAGTTAGCATATGGGCATAGCGGCTATACCGGAACATACGTTTGGGTAGACCCGATGTATAATCTGGTTTATATCTGTTTAACAAACAGGGTATACCCGGATGATAACAAGACTTATGGTGTTTCAAAAGTCAATCTAAGAGCAAGAGTTTTAGACTATGTATATGAGGAGCTTTTGAAAGCTCAGAGAAAGTAGCGGGTTATATATCAAATATGCTTTGGGCTTTCTCAATTACCTTTTCAAGGTCAATTCCTTTTCCCAGCACACCTTTGAAGAGATCTCCTTCAACTTTAACGCGACTAAGAGAGTTGAATATGGTAAAATCTCTCATGGTTAGCCCAGGTTTCACTTCATCCCAATGTAAGGGCATTGAAACAGTTGCTCCCGGTTTCGGACGGAGGGAATATGGTCCTGCAATAGTAGCTCCCGGGCGATTTTGAAGAAAGTCAAGATACATTTTCCCATTTCGTTTAGCGATCATTCGTTCCAGACTTGTAAATTTTGGAAGTTGCTTGTGTACAATATTAACAATTATCCGGGCGAACATCTGTGATTGATCGTAAGAATATTTTGCGGATAGGGGAATGTAAATGTGTATACCAGTTGAACCGGATGTTTTACAAAAACAGGGCACATCTATAGCATCGCAAACTTTTTTAACTTCCAGCGCGGCTTCAATAACCTGATCAAATGTGTTCTTGTCTGGATCCAGATCAATAACGCAATAGTCCGGCTGGTCAGGCGATTGAATCCTACTGAACCAGGGGTTCATTTCGATGCAGCCCAGAGAAGCCATCCAAAGTAGAGTTGCCTCATCGTCGCCCACGAGATATTTTTTGTGTTCGCCCTCTCCGTTAACGTATGGGAAAGTCTTAACCCAATCGGGTGATTTGCCTTTTACATCTTTTTGATAAAAGCTTTTCCCATGAATGCCTCCCGGAAAGCGATTCAGGGACTGTGGCCTGTCTTTAAGGTAGGGCAAAATGTATTCTGAGATTTGGTAGTAAAAATTAAACATGTCCCGCTTTGTAACCCCATCTTCGGGCCAGTACAACTTGCTAAGACTAGTAAATTTCAGTTCATGCCCGCATATTTTCCTGACCTGAGTTTCATCTTTAGGATTAAGGAGGGTTTTTCTAGCGCTGTTCTGAGGAGGTTTTACAGCCTCCCGGTGAACCGACCCTCGTTCTTCATGAACTATCGATTCTGTGTGCTGAGCAATTTCACGAACTACGTCTTTAGCTTTTTTATCTGAACGCATCCCCTGAAATGAGGGATGGCGGAACACTCCATCACTTGTTACTTCGGTGAAAGCTACTTCACAAACCAATTCCGGCTTAAGCCAGGTTGCTTTAGCCTTAGGAGGATTTGGGCGGAATCGGGAAGCCTTGTTATAATCAGGCTCTGCCGAAAATGGACTTTTGTTTTGAATCAGCGGCTTGAACTCGTCAAGCATTTCTTTTTGCAATTTTGACGAAAACCCGGTCCCCACCTTTCCAACATACTGAAACTTACCTTGTTCATAGACCCCTAATAATAAGGAACTAAACAATTTAGTGGTATCTTCGTTTTTGGTATACCCACCTATAACTACTTCCTGCCGCTTACTGACCTTAATCTTAAGCCACTCCCTGGAACGGACGTTTAGCGAGTAGGTACTTTCAGCTTTTTTGGCAATAATACCTTCAAGGCCCATTTTTTCAGCAGCGTTGAAAAAATCAACGCCGTTTGCTTTAAAAACCTTACTTAGCCTGATACTGTCGTCTTCGACGGGTAGTACGTCCCTAAGGACTTGTTGTCTTTGACTTAAGGGCATATTTATCAAGCTTTTCCCATGATACCATAAGAGGTCAAACACGTAGAAAACTATTTCTCCATCTGCTTCACTCCGCCAATTCTGGAGCTTTTCAAAATCAGATATTCCTTTTGCGTTTAAAACAATTATTTCACCATCCACCACCGCGTCAATGTTCCAGGCTTGGAGACTCTTTACGATTGGATAGAACTTATCATTAAAGCTTTTATTATTTCTTGATAGAAGATCTACCTCACCATTATTTATAAACCCCAAAGTACGATAGCCATCCCATTTTACCTCATACACCCAATCAGGATCGTCGAAGGGCTCTTCAACCAATGTGGCAAGCATAGGTTTAATTCCTGTTGGTATCCGTATTTTTTTCGCCTTCTTTAAAATACTTTCAGTGCTGAGCCCTGGATTATCTGAAATTACATCCGTATTTTTGTTTTCGTTCTTGCTCGAATTTACACTGGATTTTTCAGTAAGCTTTTCATGCCCTTCGTTCCATACCTTTTCGCTGGTTTTCTCCATGACTTCGATAGTCTTACCCGATAATATGGATTTATCTTTTTTGGTAATATCAGCTGTAGAGGCAAAGTCATCTTTGTGTTTGATAAGGAGCCAGCCGTTTTCTCCCATACCATTTGTCTTAACCAAGGCGTACTCTCCTTGTAGTTTTGTTCCGTGCAATTTGATTTTTAGCGACCCATCCTTTAACTGCTTTAGAAGATGTTTTTCCTGCTTATTTTTCCCTGTTATGTTTTCTATTGGTTCATAAGTCCCCTCGTCCCAAACAATTACGGTACCCCCTCCATATTCACCCTGGGGTATTGTACCTTCAAACAATCTATAATCATAGGGATGATCTTCTACCATCATAGCAAGCCGCTTGGTTTTTGGATCGGTAGATGGACCTTTTGGTACCGCCCAACTTTTCAGTACACCTTCCATCTCGAGCCTGAAATCATAGTGCAGACGGCTCGCGTCATGTTTCTGGATTACAAAACGTAGCTTTTCCTTGTCTTCGCTTTTACCTGCTTTTGGTTCAGAGGTCCTGGTGAAATCTCTCTTTTTAACATATTTCTCTAGGGTCATGCTGTGAAACTTTAGTGGTTTAGTCGATAAAATAACCAACAATAAGCCTTCGTAAAAGTTTAGTTTGGGCACGACATAAATTGGGCTGGCGCTTAGAACTTGAGAAATATACTGTTATATTGCAGAGATTTTGAACGAAGGTATATCGGAAAATTGGATAACACGGGAAATTAGCTCAGCTGGTTTAGAGCACTACCTCGACAAGGTAGGGGTCGCTGGTTCGAACCCAGTATTTCCCACTAAGACTTATTATTGGATTCGCTAGATTATTTCTGCCAGGCTTTCATGAAGCCTGGTGAGATATTCTATCGTAATTGGTTGTTTCATAAAATCAGCAATAAACGGATGTTCTTTTGCCCTTAAGCAATCTTGAGCATCAATGGATTGAGAAGTAATAATAATTTTTGTATCTATGAAATAGGGCCAAATATCACTTGCAAACCTGTCCAGAAACTCCCAGCCATCCATCACCGGCATGTGAAGGTCAAGAAAAATCACTTTGGGATAATCTCCAGTGCTGTGTGCATTATCAGCAATCAATTGCTCACAATATTTAAGCGCTCCAAGACCGTCCTTTTTTTCGTTAATCTTTTCTGCAAAATTAGACTTGGTCAGGGCGCGCTTTAGTATAAATAATGTGATATCATTATCATTTACGCATAACACTCTGTTCAGTTTTTCAAGTACCACCTAATTTTTGTAGCTAATACATAGCTATACGATATAGCTACTTTTAAAGTTTCATAAATCTTACTCTTTCGATAAATACTTACAATGCTTAATCATAAATGGCGGCGAAGCTTGTTATCTATATTTACTTTTGAGGTGTTTTTACTATTTTTGAGAAACGACTCTATATGAAAATACTTTTACTGCTAATATTTTGCTCTTCTGTTTTAGCAGTTCAAGGACAAGGACATACGGGTACCGTCGCTAGGAGATTCAATTTCCCGAAAGGAACTTCAGCTGCAAACTATTTACCGAACACTGTTATTATCAAGTTTAGGGAAGGTAGTACCTTAAGTCAGATAAAAGCTGCAACCAGAACCCTAAATTCTAACACACTTGGTATAAAGTCGGCTAACCTCAAAGAGGTCAGGCAATTGTTCAAAGGTTCTGTACTTTCATCAAACAGGCAGATACTACCAACAGACAATAGTGTTACGGTAGGAATTGATCGTATTTATGAATTTAAGTTTAGTGGTAACGTTGGCATAGAGACCGTTATAAATGAAATCTTACTTAGTCCCATTATAGATTATGCCGAACCAAGTTATATTTATCATACTTCTTATGTTCCCAATGATCCGCTCTATAATTCATCGCAGAATTATCTGAGGCAAATAAAAGCAGACCTCGCCTGGGACGTGGTCAGAAATTCTTCAGGGATTATTATTGCTATTGTCGATTCCGGATCTGATCTGGACCATGAGGATCTTAGAGCGAACCTTCTGCTCCCTGGGAAGGATTTGGTAGGGGCCAGCTTCACTACAATGATTGAAGATAACGATCCGGATGTTAAAAGTGATTCAACAGACCATGGCGTGCGGGTAAGTGGTCTGGCGTCAGCCGTTTCTGATAACGGAATTGGAATAAGCGGCGTTGCATTTAATGCAAAATTGCTTATTGTAAAGGCTGGGGCAGATAATAATGCAACTGCAATCTACCGGGGCTATGAAGGAATTAAGTATGCGGCCGATAACGGTGCAAATATAATTAATTGTTCTTGGGGTGGCCCTGCCGGGGGAGCTTATGGACAAGATATTATAAATTACGCAATAGCAAAAGGTTGTTTGGTTATTGTTGCAGCCGGAAACGAAGGATCCCTTGATGCTGATTATCCTGCTTTTTACTCCGGAGTAATGGCCGTGGCTAGCGTTGATAACTCAGATAGGAAGAGCAATTTTTCTAATTACGGCCCCCATATTGCTCTCACTGCACCAGGGGAAACATTTTCTACAGGTAATCGCAACAATTATACAATAGCACGGGGAACTTCCTTTTCAGTTCCCTTAGTGTCTGGTACGGCGGCTCTGGTCAAAAGTCGGTTTCCTCAATTTGACATGAGCCAGGTTAGGGAACAGATAAGGGTTACAACGGACAATATTGATGCGTTGAACACAAATTTTCAAGGGTTACTTGGAAAAGGAAGGTTAAATGTTTTTCGAGCGGTAACTGAAACTCCGCCCTCTATCCGTCAGCAAAAAATAACACTTCTTGATAAAGGCCGTGGCTCAATTCCCCCAGGTGATACATTACGAATATTTCTTGACCTTAAGAATTTCCTCTCACCTGCGTCTGGAATTATCGTAAAACTTAGTTCTGATAACCCCGACGTCCAAGTTATCAATGAGCAGATCAATATTGCAACATTAGGCACATCACAGATTCAGACAATGGTGGGTGCATTTAGAGTATTTATTAAACCTGGAATTTCAGATAATGAACAGGTTGCTTTTAAACTGACTTACACTGCCGCTGGAGGATATAATGATGCCGAATCATTTATTATCCGGGTTGCATTGGATTATTTGAATATTACAGTAAATAAAATTGCAACAACTATAAGCAGTAATGGCCGGATCGGATTTAGCGGCCCTGAAGGCACAAATGGCCTTGGCTTTATGTATTTGAACGAGCAACTGTTAAATGAAGCCTCGCTAATGATAGGGAGCTCATCTGTAAAGGTTTCCAACAATGCTCGAAACGATCGGGGTGGTTCAGATGAACACTTCGTTAAGACGGTAAGAGTTGCAAAAGTGGATGATAATCTGGTAGCATTTAAGGGACGATCCGAATTTGATGATTCTGCCAACCCCCTCAGGCTAAACCTTTTGGTAAGACATAGCCAAACAGCATTCGCCACGGTGCCAGACGATAAGTACATTATAGCGGAATATGAAATTAGAAATACTGGTAGTGCAATACTGAGTGGTGTTTACGCTGGTTTGCTCACCGATTGGGATGTTGATGTGTCCGGAAGAGACGTTACGAAGTTTGATCCCACGAACCGGCTGGGGTTAGTATATCCTAAGATTGGAAATGGAATTTATGCTGGGGTGAAGCTTTTAAATTCAGAGTTTGGAACAGCCTATTATCCCCTGTCAGATCAGATAATTGGAGACCCCGCGCAGAGCGGGGGGGGGCTTAATATTGCTGAGAAATATGAAACAATTTCAAGCGGAATTAAAGCATTATCCCTGGGTGAGTCGACTACAAACGGTACTAATGTTTTTTTTGTTAGTGGTTACGGCCCGCTTACCATTCCAGTTAACGGCTCCGTTAAATTAGGTTTTGCATTTATTGCAGGAGACAGTCAGGCAGATATTGAGACAAGTGCCCAGGCTGCTCAGAAAAAATACGACCAAGCTATTCAGGGGAGCACCTTAATACCTACAGAGGGATTTGTTCTTGAACAGAATTTTCCCAATCCCTCAACTAATTTTACTACAGTCAATTTTAGCATTGCCGAAACTGGTATTACCTCCATAATACTTTACAATACGGCAGGCCAACAATTACAGGAACTGGTTAATGCAAATTTACCAACGGGTTCCTATAGTATAAATATTAGCTCTTCGAATCTTGAGGCTGGGATATATTTATACAGAATGAGATTTAAGGGTAAAGAGAAATCACTTAAACTGATTGTAGCGAAATAGAGTAAAAACCGGAAAGTTCTTATTACTTAAATTTCTGACGTAGAATTATAACATATTCTGCACCTGGGCTCATAACTTTCCTTTTCACCAAGCAATATCTTAGCATCACTGGCAGCAGTTCTATAGGAATAAGTAGCAGGGCCTCCGCATTGAACACAAACTGCATGAACCTTGGTTACTAGTTCGGCTATTGACATCAACGCGGGCATAGGGCCGAAAGGTTTTCCCTGAAAGTCCATGTCTAATCCGGCAATTACAACACGTATACCCCGGTTAGCAAGTTTATTGCATACATCGGGAAGTTCTTCATCAAAAAATTGAGCCTCATCAATTCCGACTACTTCCGTATTTGCACCTAAAAGAAGGATGGAATGTGCACTCTCGACCGGGGTAGAGTGTATCGAATTTAGATCATGAGACACTACTGACATCTCGTTGTAACGAGTGTCGGTTTTCGGTTTAAAAATTTCCACATTCAGTTTTGCAATCTGGGCTCTTCTGAGTCTTCTGATCAACTCTTCTGTCTTTCCTGAGAACATGGACCCACAAATAACTTCTATACTTCCGCCGAGTTCTTTTCTTCGTTTAAAATTGTGCTCACTGAATAACATCGTATTCTTTATCCCCTTAGTTTATGTGGTCTAATATCTGAATTTCATTTGAATTTAACTTGTTTTTAAATGCTATGAACCTATCTGACGCAAGGCAAAGCAATTATAAGTGGATTACGACTTTTGTTAAGTGCTAGCTAATTTAGGTTTTATTGGCCTATAATGCGTAGGATATGAATGCAGTTCCAGTCGCTGGATAAGATGTTTTCAAACTATTAGGGATTAAAAATTACTAACCTTTATTAATTATTGTATTTATCTTTGAAATGGTGAACTCAGGCTTGGTTAAGCAAATTTTAGATCTGATCAGCAATATTAAAATGATGAACAAGAAAGAAATCTTAAAAAAAGTGGGGGGAATACTTTCTGAGTTGAACGAACAATTTGAGTATCTCTCACAAAGTCCGGATAATCTTAACAAGTTAGAGTTAGAGCTTTTTTCGGCTAATGCGAATTTCCTTTCTGATCACCTCGCTATTTTGGTTAAATTGAATGATACAAAGGTAGAAAATCAAAATATATCAGATGAAGAGCCTGAAGTAAGAAGCGATCAATCTGACTCAGAAATAGTCAATCCGTTGCCCGAAAGACAACAAGTGAAGAATATAATAGACTGGAAGTTAGAGGTTGAGACGACGACGGAACCCGAACTAAGATTTGAAGTTCAGGAAGAACAATCTAATAAACTTTTTGACCAGCCGTTAACTGATGACGAGAAAAGGGTGATCGACGAGAAGACAAGGCTTAAGATACCAGTTGAGGAAGACCTGGCTGATTCTACGAACGTTAAAGAAGCTGACGATAAAAACATAAAAGACTTAGATATTGTAAGTTTAGAATCTCAGGAAGACGATATTTATCTGAAAGAAGTGATGATATCTGAACAAACAATCGACATCCCAGTGAAGGTAAACATGGAGGATAATCTGGCACCAACTGTTAACGATTTGCTTTCCAGGAATATCTCCCACCAGACTGTTGCAGGACAATTTAATTTAACAAAAGCTAAAGATCTAAAAGCTATGATCAGCCTTAACGATAAGCTTTTGTTCGTGCGGGACCTTTTTAATGGTTATAGCCTGGCATATAGTGAAGCACTGGAGCTTTTAAACCGTTTTGACAGTTTTGAAGCGGCTGATAATTTTCTTCAGCAAAACTATGCCGTGAAAAATAATTGGGCTGATAAGCAGGACGTTACAGACAAGTTTTATGAGATACTTAATATCCGTTTTGTTAAATAATTCCCATCCTGTTCGAATCCAGCTTAAGCAGAATAAATAACAGTATTGTAAAACTCCATAGCGAGGAACCGCCATAACTTAAAAACGGAAGAGGAATTCCAATTACAGGAATAAGTCCGATAGTCATGCCTACATTGATGAAGAAGTGGAAGAACAGAATAGATGCCACACCATACCCATATATCCTTGAAAAAGGAGAGCGTTGTCGTTCTGCAATAATAACCAGCCGTAAAAGTAGAAACAGGTAGAGGCTGATAACAACAAAACATCCAGCGAATCCCCATTCCTCGCCGACTGTGCAGAATATGAAATCAGTACTTTGCTCAGGGACAAAATTATACTTTGTTTGAGTACCCTGAAGATATCCTTTGCCCCATAGTCCACCGGAACCAATGGCTATTTTTGATTGGTTTAGATTATATCCGACTCCGCGGGGATCATTTACTTTACCCAAAATAACATCTATGCGGTTCTTTTGATGAGGTTTGAGTATGCTGTTGTATGCAAAATCAACTGAGAATACAAAAACAATTGAAAACAAAAGTCCGATGCTAAAAACAGTTATCATCTTTCGATTTTTCCGGAAAAGATAGATAAGAAATCCTGCGAAAGCCACTACACCTATAATAACATAATATTTATTGTAAAGAACGGTCAGGATAAAAAGTAAAATCGAGAGACCTTCGATAACCAGAAAATAACCTGAAAGCCCTTCCCTGTAGAGAACCAGGATCAGCGAGCTGAATGTTAGCGCAGAACCGGCATCCGGCTGGAATAAGATTAGAGCAGTAGGAATTAAAATGATAAATGCAGCAACCACTTGAGTCCGGATTTCTTGAACTTTAACCGTACTTGAGCTAAGGTATCGTGCAAGCAATAAACAGGTTGCAAACTTCGCAAACTCGGACGGTTGTAACCTGAAATTGCCTATCGGAATCCAGGCCTGGTTTCCACCCACGTTTCTCCCTATGATTAAAACCAATACAAGTAATAGGAGTGTTATGCCATAAAAGATAGGCGAAAAGGCATTAAAGAATTTTCCATCCAATAATAATATGATGAAGCCAATAATTACAGCTGATACAATAAAAATTAATTGTTTTCCATAATTAGTATCAAGATCGACAATACTTGGATTATCTGCATCATATACTGCAGCATGGATGTTGAACCAGCCAATAATGCACAATGCAAGGTAGGTCAATATAATGAACCAGTCGACGTTGAAGAATAGACTCCGCTGATTGTTCATCTTGTCGTTTTTACTGGCAAAACTTGTTTCGGAGTTTGCCCCTTATTCTTTACGCTGTCGGAAGAAACTTTTTTGGGATTCTTTGGCTTAATAGTGAATCCTGGTAAAAGGTTTGCTTCAATCAGCCTGTCCATGTAAGCCCTGGGCCTTGAAATAGAATCTTTAAGATATTTTTCGACCATTAAACTTGCTATTGGTGCAGACCAGGTTGCTCCGAAACCAGCATTTTCCACTACAACTGCAATTGCAATTTTTGGGTTGTTTCGTGGTGCAAACGCTACAAATACAGAATGGTCTTTTCCGTGAGGATTCTGAACTGTGCCAGTTTTTCCGCACATTTCAATACTATTAATTTTAGAGTAATAAGCAGTACCCCACCCCTGATTAACGACTTCGCTCATACCTTGAATTACTACTTCAAAGTACTTCGAATCAATACCAGCACTATTTTTTACGGTATATTCTTCTTTTATCACTTTTTTGTCGCCGATAGCTTTTATAAGGTGCGGTTTATAAAAGAAACCCCGGTTAGCAACAATAGCCATAATATTTGCCATTTGAAGGGGCGTGATACCCAATTGTCCCTGGCCAATTGATAAGGAGATCGTAAAGGGTGAACCCCAGCGATCGCTTTTGAAGGCCTTAGAATGAAACTCATCAGTGGGTATCAAACCCTTACGCTCTCCTGGGAGGTCAATTCCAAGCGGACTTCCAATCCCGAACTTAGAGACAGCATTACGCCATCTCTTGTAAGCATTTACGGGCCTCATTCCTGCATCATCAATCATCCGGCTGTAGGTGTATCCATAATATGTATTGCACGATTCCCTAATGGATCCTCGAAGGTCGATCGATCGGTGGACGTGCGTACAACGCATCCACCCCCGTCTTCCATATCTGTAACCTCCCGGACAAAAGAAAAAAGTTTTCTCATTGATTAAGCCAAATTGTTGTGCAACCAGGGCGTTCACAACTTTAAAGATTGAGCCCGGAGGATATTCAGCTTGTATAGGGCGAACGAACATTGGCTTATATGTATCCCCAAGCAGTGCCATGTAATTATTGCCTCTTTGTCGCCCTACCATTAAATTAGGATCATATCCCGGGCTGCTGACAAAAGAAAGTATTTCTCCGGTGGACGGCTCGATCGCTACTATACTCCCTATTTTATTAATCATTAGCTTCTCGCCAAGTTTCTGAAGTTCCTTGTCAAGGGATGAAATCATGTGTTCTCCAGCGACAGCAAGTGTATCATATTTACCATCGGCATAATGGCCTTTGGGCCTGTTAAGAGCATCAACCATGAGATTCTGAACTCCTCGTTGTCCTCGTAAAAGGTCTTCGTATGATTTTTCTACTCCGGTAATTCCCAGATAATCACCCAAATTGTAGAAGCCGTTCGATTTGTCGATCGCATTTTGATTTACTTCGCCGATATATCCCAGAAAATGGGCACCTATGCTATCCGGATACCGGCGAACAGTCCGATTTTGCACGAAAAATCCTGGAAAGTCCGAGAGTTTTTCCTGAAAGGATGCATAGATCTGTACAGATAGTTGTTTTTCAAAGATTGACGCTTTGTACGGTGAATATGACCTTGCCTTCTTGAATTGTCGGTTGAATCGCACTTTGTCGATTCCAATAAGTTTGCAGAACTCAAGTGTATCAAAGGCGGTAACTTCACGCGGTATTACCATAAGATCGTAAACCGGCTCATTTTGCACGAGAATCTGTTCTTTTCTGTCAAGAATTATCCCCCTGGCCGGATATATTGGCAATCTTCTAATAACGTTGTTTTCAGCGGAAAGCATATACTCATCGCTAATGACTTGTATATAAAACAATCGCATTAGCAGAATAATCGTTATAACGATAAATATTCCCTGAACAACATACTTTCTGGCGAAAAAACTATTCATTTTTGCGATATCTTAATCCTTTGGTTTAAGAGAGTAATTATCAGTAATAACGTACAAAAAATGAGCGGGATTTAGTCCTGGAATTACCCTGTAAAAATAGTAAAAGTATTGTTGAAAAGTGTTATTAAGCATAGGATGGTGATGATTTTCTACGTCAGACAGCATTTTTGGTTTCGAAAACATTCGATCCCATTAAATCCTCCCAACTTTTCAGTGTGAAAGCACAAATTATCTCTCATATATTTACAACAATACGCATGCATTATCTATTATAGTTACTTTTGTGGATGTTAATGAAATCAATGCCGGAGGATAATTCAACTCAGAAAGTCTCACAATTGTATGCCTTAGTAAATTCGAAGTGTCCGCGTTGCAGAAGGGGCGACGTTTTTCAAAATTCAATGTATGGCTTTAAATCACAGAAGATGTTTGATAACTGCCCGCATTGCAACCTTAAATTTGAACGGGAACCGGGTTATTTTTACGTCGCAATGTTTGTTAGTTATGGCCTCAATGTGTTGCAAATGATCGCTGCGGGTTTATTAGCATATCTTATTACCGGAAACACGACCAACCCCTGGCTATACATGGCTGTAATCTTTCCGGCGGTAATCATACTTTCCCCTTTTAATTACCGCTATTCGAGGCTGGTTCTTCTGCATTATTTAACGCCCGGACTAAACTATATTCCTGAAATGAGCAGAGATCGAAAATCATCGGTAGCAAAGTAAGTCTATCTTACTTTTTTCCGGTAGAATACAAACTCTGCTACGAGAATTAATACAGAGCTTAGTAAGGTACTCAGTAGAACCCTGATCATTGTGTAACCAAATTCGGAAATTCTGAAAGCTTCGAAAGTGAACAATGCGAGGTGATGAAAGAATGCGAGTATAACAGTGTAAAATACGAACCATCTGAATCCCATAATTCCAAGACGTGGTTCCGGCTCATTATCAAAACCATCCCGCTGTACGGTTACACTTATAAATATGACCCTCACAAAGGCGAGCACACTGCAAGCAAGCGCATGTAAACCAAGGGTGTTATAAAATATATCTACTGTAAGTCCGCATATAAAAGCAAGTAGAAAGAGCAATCCGTTGGGGATATTAAAAGGCAGGAGTAAAATAAATAGTATGTACAGATAAGGAACGCTTAGATTGTAGTATCCTGTATTTTTTAAGAGAAAAACTTGGGTGGCTATCAGGAGGATGAACCGTATGGTATTGATAATTAATGCTCGTCCCATCATTCAATTTTGTTGGAAGCTTCAAGAGACAATTGCTCATTGGAAAGCATGTTATTGATAACATATACATATTGTAGCGAAGAAAAATCGGTACCCAGCTTTACTTCGATGTCTAAAGAACTGTCATTGCCCTTTACTCCGGTTCTGGAAACTGTACCGATATTAGTTCCCGGAGGGAATAAAGAAAATTCTGACGTTACTACTTGTGAACCTTTTTTCACAATAAGGTGACTTTGAATATCTTTCAGTATGGCAAATCGGGGATTGAAGGTTCCTTCGCCCCATACAAGCGAGCCAATATTCCCATCCACACTGGCGCTGATCTTCGTTTCAGTGTGCAGAAGAGACCGGATAGTTGCGAAATTTTCAGACACGTTAAGTACTATCCCAACTATTCCAGAAGCAGAAGTAACACCCATTCCTTTTTCAATGCCATGTTTTTTACCCCGGTTGATGGTTATATAATTGTTCTTTTGGTGGATGGAAGGGTTAATTACTCTGGCAACCGTATAGGTATATTGTTGTTTTAAAACTGTATCTCTGACCGTAACCCTCTTAATACTATCGTTATAAAACGAGTCTTTTAACAGGTTTCTCAACCTCGCATTTTCTGCAGCAAGGCTATCGTTTGTTTTTCCAAGCACGAGGTAACTGCTAAATTTGTTTACCCGTTCATAAGTGCTTCCCACTATCTGATTGGATGAATTCCATACACTAGCGCGTTGATAAGAGTTATTATTTACCATCAATATAAGGGCAATGGTAAAAAAAATGATTAGCAAAAAAAATGCGTTGTACTTACTTATGAAAAGCCAAAGGTTACGCATGGTTGAGTTATAGGTGGTAAGTTATAAGTTGTAAGTAAGCAAATTTAACAGGGAAGTCAAACTTAGTACTTATGACTTATCACTCACAACACCTTATTGCATTAAGAATTTGAAATTGCCAATATTTTTCAATGCGATCCCAGTCCCTCTTACTACTGCACGAAGGGGATCTTCAGCTACGTGAACGGGCAGTTTGGTTTTGGCAGCGATGCGCTTATCAAGGCCGCGAAGTAGTGCGCCGCCTCCGGTTAAATAGATTCCTGTTTGATATATATCCGCAGAAAGCTCTGGAGGAGTAATTTCGAGGGCTTTAAGAATAGCTTCTTCAATCTTTGAAATCGATTTATCAAGGCAATGTGCAATTTCAGTATAGGAAACGGTGATCTGTTTAGGAACGCCAGTCATCAGATCCCGTCCCTGCACAGCATAGTCACCTGGAGGATCTGACAATTCCGGTAAGGCTGCACCAACTTCAATTTTTATTTTTTCAGCGGTGCGGTCTCCGATCATTATGTTGTGTTGACGGCGAATGTATTGCACTATATCACTGTCAAAATTATCACCGGCAACTCGAATAGATTGATCGCATACAATTCCAGAGAGGGCAATAACAGCGATTTCAGTAGTTCCTCCACCTATATCGATAATCATATTTCCCATTGGCTCTTCAACATCAATGCCGATGCCAACTGCAGCAGCCATTGGTTCGTGTATTAGATAAACTTCTTTGGCGCCCGCAATTTCGGCGGAATCCCTAACGGCTCGTTTTTCTACTTCCGTAATGCCTGAAGGGATACATATTACCATACGGAGTGATGGGAAAAACCATCCTTTGCCGTTATTGATCATTTTAATCATACCGCGTATCATGTACTCGGCCGCATTGAAATCTGCAATTACTCCATCCTTTAATGGTCGTACAGTTCGGATATTATCATGGGTTTTGCCTTCCATTTGCATAGCCTGACGACCTATAGCGATAACCTTATTTGTAGTGCGGTCAAAAGCCACTATCGAGGGCTCATCTACAACAACCTTATCATTATGAATAATAAGAGTATTTGCGGTGCCCAAGTCAATCGCGATCTCTTGTGTAAACCAATTAAATAAACCCATTGCTGTATTGTTAGATGCTGAAAATATATGCTAAGATAAACTCTTTTTTAGTTGTTTGTTGTTGGTGGTTAGTTTTTAGTTGACGGTTACCAGCAACGGTCCGGGCCCCGAGTCTTGATACCTGATACCTGATACTTGCTACTATTTAATGTTTAAAATGACGTACTCCTGTCGTGACCATCCCTATGCCTTTGTTGTTCGCCATATCTATTGATTCTTGGTCTTTAATTGATCCGCCAGGTTGTAATACCATCACCACACCAGCATCTGCTGCTATTTCTACGCAATCAGGAAAAGGGAAAAAAGCATCAGATGCCATTACACAACCTGAAAGGTTAAAATGAAATGCTTTAGCCTTTACTATTGCTTGCTGTAAAGCGTCGACGCGCGATGTTTGACCCATGCCGCTCGCAATTAGACTACCATTTTTAGCTAAAACAATTGTATTAGACTTCGTGTGCTTTACAATCTTATTCGCAAATACCAGGTCCTCAAGTTGCTGTTCAGTTGGTTTTCGTTCCGTTACATGGATCATCTCTTCAGGTCCCTCCATTTTCAGATCTTTATCTTGTTCGATTATTCCATTCAAAAGTGTTTTGAATTGCTTCGAAGGGAGTTTAATTTCGTTTCTTTTCAAGATAATCCGGTTCTTTTTGCCCGTGAGTAGGGTAAGCGCCTCTACACTATACGATGGTGCAATTAAAACTTCAAAGAAAAGATTGTTAATTTCTGCAGCTGTCACTGCATCGATCCCGCGGTTGCAAATCAGGACACCCCCAAATGCAGAAACAGGATCGCATGCAAGGGCAGTTTTCCATGCTTCGAGAATTGACTCTCTTGAAGCAATGCCGCATGCATTAGTATGTTTCAAAATAGCGAAAGTAGGTTTTTCAAATTCATCAACTAATGAAACAGCAGCATCTACATCAACAAGATTATTGTAAGAAAGCTCTTTTCCGTTAAGTTTTTCAAACATCTCGTTTAAGTCGCCGAAGAAAACACCCTTTTGATGAGGGTTTTCTCCGTAACGAAGAGAAACTTCATTGGTTTCACTGTATTTGAAAACGGAGAGAGGCTCCTGCTGATTAAAATAATTAAAAATTGCGGTATCGTAATGAGATGAGGTGTTAAAAGCCTGGCGCGCGAATGATTTGCGATGCGATAACATCGTGTAACCCCCGTTTTCTGTTAAAACATCGCTAAGAGTTGTATAATCGTTTTTTGATGCGATAATAACTACGTCGTTAAAATTTTTAGCTGCAGCACGTATAAGGGAGATGCCGCCAATGTCAATTTTCTCAATAATATCTTCCTCTTTTGCTCCCGACCTAACTGTCTCCTCAAAGGGGTAAAGGTCGACGATCACAAGATCTATTTCAGGAATCTCATATTGCGCGATTTGGTTTTTATCTTCTTTATTATCCCTGCGATTTAAAATGCCGCCGAAGACCTTTGGATGAAGTGTCTTTACGCGACCGCCGAGAATAGAGGGATAGCCGGTTAGGTTTTCAACAGCTATAACGTCAATGCCCAAATCACGGATAAAGTTTTCGGTGCCACCCGTTGAGTAAAAATTAACTCCATCAGCATGCAACTGACGGATAAGTGGTTCTAAGTTATCTTTGTAATAGACTGAAATTAAAGCGTTTTTTATCTTAACAGGGCGGCTCATTGAAAAATTTTACGTAGAGCCGCAAAGATAGAGTTTTAATTGAGAGTTGAGAATTGAGAGTTGAAAATTGAGAGTTGAAAATTGATTGCTGTATTAAACTACGAAAATTGCATTCTGGTGTAATTCCCCAGTCTCAATTAGTTATGACTTCATCTTCTTTAACAACCCTTCCACTACTCTCGGATAGTGAAGGTGTTCCAGTTGTTGGCCTTTAAATTTCGTCATTTCGATATCGTCACCCTTTTCAATACGGAAACGGGATTGATGAATAATTTCACCATCATCAAAATTTTCGTTCACAAAATGAATAGTAACACCTGATTCCTCATCTTTTGCATCGAGCACAGATTGATGAACTTTGTCCCCAAACATGCCTTTACCGCCATACTTGGGGAGAAGAGCCGGATGAATATTTATTATTTTATTGGGAAAAGCTTGAAGCAAATTTTGAGGAATTAGCCAAAGGAAACCCGCAAGCACTATTAAGTCTATTTGAAGATTTCTCAGTAACAAGACTACATGATCTGTTTTAGTGAACTCGTGCTTCTCAAAGATATGCGATGGAATTTCAAAATTGTCTGCGCGTTGCAAAACGTATGCTTCCGGATTATTTGTAAGCACTATAGCAACCTCTGCTTCATCATGTTTTTTGAAATACTCCATGATCTTTTGTGCGTTCGATCCGGAACCTGAGGCAAAAATGGCTATTCGTTTCTTCAAACTGTGTGTTTTTAACAAAGATATTATTTTGACGGTTTTATAGAAATGATTTTGGTAAATACGTGATTAAAACACGGAGAAGATAGCACTGTTAGCTAATAAAACTGAATTACAAATTCCCTCTCAAATCCTGCTCCCTTTCTAAAGCTTCGAACAGTGCCTTGAAATTACCTGCTCCAAATGATTTAGCACCTTTTCGTTGAATTATCTCGAAGAAAAGAGTGGGTCTGTCCTCAACAGGTTTTGTAAATATTTGAAGAAGATAACCTTCTTCATCTCTGTCAACCAGAATTCCGAGATGTTTCAGAGGCTCAATATCTTCCTCTATCTTCCCAACACGAGCTTCCAGATCATCATAATAAACCGTAGGGACCTTCAGGAATTCTACGCCACGATCCTGTAGTTTAGTTACGGTGTCAACAATGTCATTGGTCGCGATCGCTATATGCTGAACTCCTTCGTCTCCATAAAAATCGAGATACTCCTCGACCTGGGATCTCTTTTTGCCTTCAGCAGGTTCGTTTATAGGAAATTTAACATATCCGTTTCCATTGCTCATCACCTTGCTCATTAGTGCAGAATATTCAGTCGATATTTGCTTGTCGTCGAAAGTAAGGATGTTTTTGAAGCCCATAATGTCCTCGTAAAATTTAACCCATTTGTCCATTTGGTTCCAACCCACATTACCAACACAATGATCAACATATAATAAGCCGGCCTCGTCAGGATTATAATGGCTTTCCCATTTTTTAAATCCGGGGATGAAGAGACCCCTGTAATCCTTTCTTTCTATAAATAGATGCACAGTCTCACCATAGGTATAAATTCCACTCATTTTGACTACACCGTTTTCGTCCTCCAGGGTTTGGGGTTCCATATAACTCTCGGCTCCTCGCGAAGTTGTCTCATGGTAAGATTTGTAGGCATCGTCAACCCAGAGTGCGATAATTTTTACACCATCTCCGTGTTTTGTGAGCTGTTCAGAGATAGGATGTTCTGGAAATAGGGGGGTGGTTAAGACCAGCCTGATCTTATTTTGCATTAACACATATGAAGCGCGATCTTTCACACCTGTTTCGGGTCCGGCATATGCCAGACTTTGGAAGCCAAATGCTGTTTTGTAGAAATGGGCGGCCTGTTTTGCATTCCCTACATACATTTCAATATAATCAGTTCCGTTTAAAGGAAGAAAGTCGGCATTATGGGCTTTACTTTCTAATTTTTCAGTTATCATAACGTAAGTTTTTTAAGCAAATACTACTCTACATTTTCCTGCCAGCTTTTGTGGTAAGACTCATCTTCAATGCTTATCGCGTAATCGGTTAACATTAACGGTTTAAAAGGATCCACCATTACAGCAAGTTCTTCGGTATACTCTTTGCCAATCGATTTTTCCACCGTGCCCGGATGTGGCCCGTGAGGAATTCCGCCAGGATGCAATGTTATTTGGCCTTTAACAACACTTTTTCGGCTCATAAAATCACCATCCACATAGTATAGCACTTCGTCGCTGTCGACATTGCTGTGATTGTAGGGTGCCGGAATTGACAGGGGATGATAATCATATTTACGTGGCACAAATGAGCAGATTACAAAATTATGTCCTTCGAAGGTTTGGTGAACGGGTGGTGGCTGATGCACCCTTCCGGTAATCGGTTCGAAATCATGAATTGAAAAAGCCCAGGGGTAGTGGAATCCATCCCAACCAACAAAGTCAAAAGGATGCGTACCATAGACATAGGGGTACATCAGGCCCTGTTTTTTAATTAGAACTTTAAAATCTCCTATTTCATCGTTTGTTTCAAGGTTTTCGGGCCTTTTAATGTCACGCTCACAAAAAGGAGAGTGTTCCATTAACTGGCCCCAGGCATTTCTATAACGTTTAGGTGTTCTTATAGGGCTAAAGCTCTCTATAATGAAGAGCCTGTTATTTTCATCGTTAAATTCTAGTTGATATATGGTGCCCCGGGGCACAACTAAGTAATCACCATAAGCAAATTTGATTTTACCAAAGCCGGTTTTAAGAGTTCCTGTACCCTCGTGAATGAAAATTACCTCGTCAGCCTGGCTATTTTTGTAGAAATAATCGACCATGGAATTACGAGGTGCCGCCAGAGAAATGTGCAGGTCGCTATTTACCAAAACTGGCTTACGACTTTCTAAATAATCATCTTCAGGCTTAATATTGAAGCCGATAAGACTAGTATGTTTCAAATGCTTCTCCCGTGCAATTTTCGGTTCCACGGAGTATGACTCGCCTAATGACTTAACAATAGTCGGAGGATGAGTATGATACACCAGGGAATACAAACTGGAAAAACCTTCGGTCGAGACCAATTCCTCTGCATAAAGATTGCCGTCCGGTTTACGAAAAACGGTGTGTCTTTTATGAGGAATGGATCCTAATGTATGATAAACAGGCATAGATTAGAATTGATTGGTTATGATTGGTAGTGTAAAGGTAACGTTTTCTATTAATGAAAGTTTTTTCTTAGAGCCATGAACAATGATCAAAAGCAAAGACTTCCGGCCCACGTTATAAACGGCTTATCTATCCAACGTTATAATCAACAACAAACAACCAAAAACTACTTACGAAAAGACTTTTTCACCTAAACCTTCTTACAAAATCATTAGTTTTGACTAAGCCGCTAATTAAATTGAGCATTTATGAAACTTGTTTCCTATAAAACTGAAGACCGTGAACACCTTGGTATTTTTATTAAAGGGCATATATATAACCTTTATTCATGTGATAAGATTATTCCCGATAATATGAATGAGTTTTTGAGTGGTGGTGATGATTTAATGGTGAGGGCCAAAAAAGTAAATGAAGATATAAAGTCGGGCAAGGCGGAAGCTAAACAAGAAGTGTTTTTCGAAATTCTAGCACCAGTTCCTCATCCTTCGTCTTGCAGGGATGGCTATGCATTTCGTCAGCATGTTGCTTCAGCAAGGAAGAACCGGAGGGTGGAAATGATCCCGGAGTTCGATCAGTATCCCATTTTTTATTTTACAAATCATAATGCGATACAGGGAGTTGGAGATATAGAATGCATGCCCGACCATTTTGAAAAACTGGATTTTGAACTTGAAGCAGCTATTGTAATTGGGAAAAAGGGGAGAAATATCCGGGCTACTGAAGCTGACTCCTATATTGCAGGATATATGATTATGAATGACATTAGCGCTCGTACCTTACAAATGGAAGAAATGCTTCTCAACCTTGGCCCCGCAAAAGGAAAGGATTTTTCAACGGTCATTGGGCCCTGGCTGGTAACCCCGGATGAACTTGAGAAATTTAGGATATCTCCAAAACCTGGCCACACAGGCAACGCCTATGATCTATCCATGAAGTGCTGGGTGAATGGGGTAGAAGTATCATCAGGGTCTATGGGAGATATGGATTGGACATTTGCAGAGATAATTGAACGATGTTCATATGGAGTAGATATTTTGCCGGGTGATGTAATCGGATCCGGAACGGTTGGTACCGGTTGTTTTCTGGAATTGAATGGTACAGGCTTGTTAAATGATCCGTTTTATAAGCCACAGTGGCTTGAGGACGGCGACATCGTTGAGATGGAAATTACAGGACTAGGACGGCTGACAAATACAATTCGTAAAGTGGATACGGACTGGTCAATACTTAAACTGAAGAAGAACAAAGAATAAAGAGCAAAGATCGAAGATTGTTCTTATAGCGATATTCATATTTGATATCGGCAGTCTTTGTTCTTTGATCCTTGTTCCTTAATCCATTTCTATGCTGTCCCTAAACCCATCAGATCTTACCACTCTTGAATTGCAAAACTACCTGCAATATGCGATTGCGCCGCGTCCAATCTGTTTTGTTTCTACGATTGATAAAAAAGGGAATGTTAATCTCAGTCCATTTAGTTTTTTCAATTTGTTCAGCACAAATCCACCGGTTTGTATATTTTCTCCAGCGAGAAGAGTGAGGGACAACACGACCAAACATAGCCTTGAAAACATTCTTGAGGTACCTGAGTGTGTGGTTAATATTGTTAACTACGATATGGTCAGGCAAACATCCCTTGCAAGCGTTGAATATCCGAAAGGAGTAAATGAATTTATTAAAGCGGGCTTTACTCAGTTAAAGTCCGAACTTGTTAGGCCTCCCAGGGTGGCAGAATCTCCCGTCCAGATGGAGTGTATCGTAAAACAGGTTATCCCTCTGGGCGAAAATTCAGGAGCCGGAAACCTCGTGATTGCCGAAATAAAACGCATTCACATCCAAAGGAAAATTCTTGACGATAAGGGCAAGATTGATCAGGCCAAAATAGATCTGGTCGCCCGTTTAGGGGGCGATTGGTACTGCCGGGTTACAAAAGAAAATCTTTTTCAGATTGAGAAGCCTGTAAGAACGCTTGGCATCGGTGTGGACTCTATTCCCATCGCGATCCGAAACTCCACCATACTGACTGGAAACAATTTAGGCCAGCTTGGAAATGTTGAATACTTACCTTCAGATGAGGAGATAACTCAATTCCAATCTGATCCGGAACTCAAGCAAATCCTTGATGCTACAATAGGAGACTATACTAACCGCGAGCGAGAACTGCATCAGTATGCTCGCAAGTTGTTGGATGATGGGAAGGTAGCCGAGGCGTGGAAAACACTACTATCGTGAGTTGTGTGTTGAGCTCCATTGTCAATTTATTAAAGACCCAATACGTGCCTCAATTTTGGATACCCCGTTTTACTCACGGGAATCTTTTCACCTGATTTCAAAATAGCTAAATGAGATTCCTTCTCATAGGGATCTATCCGGGTTATCTCATCGATCTTCACAATGTACGAACGGTGCACGCGTACAAAGTTAACCTCGCCTAATAGTTTTTCAAAATAGGCCATTGTCTTGTTTTTCAAAAATGAACCTTCCGAAGTATGAATCTTAACATAATCGTCGTCAGCAGCAAGAAAAATAATATCGTTAACCGGAATAATCTTGATCTTAGTACCGGTTTTTACAACAACGCGCTCATTTTTTGGAGATGAAGTTTGAATATTATCCAGTATTTGAGTGGTGTTCTTTTTGGCCTCACTACCAAGTTTGGTATCAAGCCATTTTTGGACAGCCCTGTCAAACCGTTCTTTAGTAAATGGTTTCAGGAGATAATCAATTGCGTGTTCTTCGAAGGCTTTGATCGCATATTCATCGAAAGCTGTAGTGAATATTACCGATGGTGGCTGGTCGATAAGCTCCAACATTTCAAAACCATTAATCTTTGGCATTTGAATATCGAGGAAAATCAAGTCTGGTTCATGCTGCGCAATTGCTTTCACGCCTTCAAAGCCATCGCTGCATTCCTGAACGATTTCAATCTGCGGCCACGACTGCAGATATTCTATCACCACCGAACGGGCCAGTGGTTCGTCATCAATTAAAATAACACGCATTTTTATACCTGAGGAATTTTTACTATTGTCGTAAATATATGGGTATATGATGTAGTTTCCAATAGGTCGTTACGACCAAATAATAAATGTAATCTACGCTTAACTCCGCTCAGTCCGAACCCTGTTCCATGTTTCGGACGGGTAGTATCCGGATCGTAAGGATTCTGAACAGTAACATGAAGTTCAGTTTCCACACATTCAGCAAAAATGCTTATCGTAACCACCCCCGTAGTATCGTAGAGGCCAAACTTTATAGCGTTTTCCACAATCGGCTGCAGGAGCATAGGAGGTAGGGTCATTAATCTGCATGATTCATGAAACGATATCTCTGTAGATAAACGATGTCCGAATCTTACCTTTTCAATATCAAGGTAAAGTTGAAGATGTTCAAGTTCAGCTTCCAGCGTGACTGGCGCCTGATCTTCTTTCTTCAATGTTCCCCGTAAAAAATCGGAAAGCTGGTGGATCATTTTCCGCGCTTCCTCAGGCCGGCCTCCGATCAATGCTGTAATGGAATTTAAGCTATTAAAAAGAAAATGGGGCTGAAGCTGCTGTCTTAGATTATAAAGCTCAGCGTCCCTGGCAAGAGTTTCTGCTTCAATCTTGCGTTTTTCAGTTTCCTTTTGATCCTGTTGGGTGTAATAAACCACACTAATCATTGCCATTAAGCTTATGATTAACAGTCCTAGGAAAAACCTTACTGGTATTGAATTGTAGAGAAATTCAGCGTAATGAGGATCAGTTAAAACAAGTGAGTCGAGTATCCAGTGGTTAACAAGTAACCAAATGGATGCTAATATCGCACAGTACATCAGCATTAGCAAGTATCGGTTCTTCTCTGGCCTATAGTACTTAAGGTTGTTTCCAATTAGATAGCATGCAATAGCAAGCAGTATCGTGCTAACTGATCCGTCGATTAATGATGTCGCAGGAGTGAAGCCGTACCAAAATAATATTGCAGACTGGGCTATTATACAAACCACAATACATTGAAGTACAATCAAGATGATTTTATTCCTTGAAAGAATAGAGCTGGAATTAGATAGCGGCCTTACTTGATGCTGAGACACCTCTTTTATATTTAATTTCCTGGTAGATAAATAGTATGGATTCCTTAGTAGCTTTTAATATCTATTCCTCCGAAAATTGATGTCCCCTGAATTACTAAAACTTTCTCAGCCGCCACATTTAATTGAGGAGGGCGTTTGTCCTCGATGCCTCCGAATATAGCCACCATTTCGGAATGAACTGTCCAGTTAGCAGGTACAATGATCTTAGTACCGCCAAATACCTGTACTACTTCGAGATTGATGCGGCCGTTTATATCGGCCTGCATTAAATTAATCTCGGAGCCCCCGAAAAAATTTATGATTTCACCGCCCCGGAAGTTTTTGGACACTATATTCTTCTTAACCCCGCCGAATATTGAAACCGATTCTATCAGGTCTTCGGGATATGGGGCAGAAGCAGCTAAATCAGGGTTTAAGGGATCACCAGGGCCCGCACCAGCAGTGTCTGTTTCCGTATTAGAAACAGAGTATGATTCTTCACGGCTTTTTTTGTTCCAGCTTAAATTATTTATTTTAGGCGTTTTCCTGCCCATGATCATCCAAACACCAAAACCAATAACTAATAAGGGCCAGAAAAATCTGCTTAAGTCCATATCAGGAAGAATACGGTTGCTTAAAAAGATAACTCCGATAATGAGCGGAACGAATGCAGATGGATGATCAAAGCCTTGGCGGGAGCCTATAAAACAGCCAATAACAATCATCAATACCGGCCAACTCAGAACCCATCCGGGTATATAAAATATGTCGAGTGTCCTGAGTAGTAATATACAACCCACACCAAGTAAAATTATGCCCACAAGAGCTTTGCCTGATTTTTGACTGGAGCTTTTAAGATTTTGCATATTGTATAAGTTTGTATCTAAACTAATGTATAAAAGGCCATAAGCAAATGTATATTAGGCGAATTTACTGTAGTTATCGGTGAATGTCGGAAAATTGTCGGTAAAAAATAACCTACTTGTTTAAGGTCATTAATTACTCGTTAGAAATAGCAGCTAATATATAATACCTCTTAACTTAAGCTTTGATCTTAATATAGACATGCTTTATATTTCCCTTACCGGTTACCCGCTCATCAAACTCAAACATATTCAGACTTTTAATCAGAGGCAGTAATTTGAGATAATTATAATTCCTGGAATCAAAGTCTGGCTTTTTTTTCAATATTAAGTTTCCCAGGTTTCCTAAATAAGCCCATCCGTTTTCATCTTCCAAATCGGAAACGCTATCCCTGATAAGTTTAATCAGCTCTTTATCAATGTTGTTCAACGGCGCAGAAGTTTTTCGGATATTGCTTTTTGATTTCTTTATAGGTTGACTTTCATCAGGAGATAAGTCATTGTCCTTGAGAATTTCGATGTATATAAATTTATCACAAGCTGTTATAAAAGGTATAAGGGTTTTCTTTTCACCAATGCCAATAACCTTCATACCTGCTTCTCTCAGCCGAGTTGCAAGACGGGTAAAGTCACTGTCGCTCGAAACAATACAGAAGCCATCAACCTTTCCAGAATACAATATATCCATCGCGTCAATGATCATCGCACTGTCGCTCGCGTTTTTTCCTGTAGAATAGCTGTATTGCTGAATTGGTGTAATTGCGTTTTCCAGAAGTACTTTTTTCCACCCTGAAACCGTGGGTTTAGTCCAATCGGCGTAGATTCGTTTAAATGTTGGCGTGCCGTATTTTGCGATTTCCTGGAACATAGGTCTTACGTTCGAATAAGGTACGTTGTCGGCATCGATAAGCACTGCCAGCCTTAGGTCTTTCGTTAAATCCATTCTGTTAAAATCCGTGTCCATAATAACTAAACTTATTCTTTATCAATTTACGATAACTTGACCGGCTTTACAATAATTAAGCGCTCCAGTCCGGTAATGAGCATTTACTGTTTATCCGTCATTACTCAATAACATATAAGTCAATACAGGAATGTAATTATTCATAATAACTACGTACAGTCTGGCTAACTAAAAATTACGCTCCAAATACTTCTGAATGCTACAGTCTTCTGAAATAATGATCAAATATAATCTAAACTAATTAATACGAAATATTCGATTGGGCTGAGCAACCAAAATCATTTAAGCCTCCATTGGTCACAAGCGTCCAACCCAATTGTATACATAAACATCAATCATTACATTTATAGAATAATCCTGTTGTCATGCTAAAAAAATTACTTATCGTTACTGTTTTCTTAACCGCTGTGTATGCTGCTAAAGGGCAAACCCGGTCAGAGAACTTGTTTTACATGGTCAACACTCCTGAGTCTTTTGAGAGTTTCAGGACTAATGTGAGCCAGATTTCCATCGTGTGTCCACAAACATTTTTAGTTAGTAAGGAAGGAACCTTATCAGGATCGGTTGATCCAAGGGTGCTATCCCTGGCCAAGGCCAATAATGTAAAAGTTATGCCTCTTATTGTTAATAGCGGGTTTGATCAAAAGTTGCTTCACGATATTGTAACGAACCCGGTTGCACGGAAACGTTCAATTGAAATGATGCTGGAATATGCTAAAAAATATGATCTGGATGGCTGGCAGTTCGACCTTGAAGGTTTAAGTATTCGGGACATGGCTGACTTTACTCTTTATTTCAAAGAGACAGCTGAAGCACTTCATAAAAATAATCTTCAGCTATCTGCAGCCCTTGTCCATGCTACGGAAAATGTTGGTGGCCCCAGTGCCTATCACCTCTTCCTTTATGAGAACTGGAGGGCCGGTTATTCTTTTAAAGATTTATCGGAGATAGGCGACTTCATCTCCATTATGACTTATGATCAGCATACCAGGCGTACCCCTCCCGGGCCCGTTGCGAGTCCTCAATGGATGGAGCAGGTAATAAAATATCTCATTGCCCAAGGTGTAAAGCCAGAAAAGCTATCTATGGGTATTCCAAATTATTCGGTGCATTGGTTTACGGATTACACAACAGAACGTGGGGGCTTTGCAAATGGCAGAAGCGCAAAATATCCGATGGTCCAACACTTATTGGGACAGAATAATGCGAAAAAAGTTTGGCACGACAAAGCTCAGGTAAATTGGGCCATGTGGGACAACGAAGGGGTATTTGAATATTTGTTTATTGAGGACGCACAATCGCTAAAACCAAAACTTGACCTCCTTAAAAAGTATAATTTAAGGGGTATTTCTGTATGGGTACTTGGTGGTGAAGATCCGGAAGGTTGGGAAGTGCTAAAGCGGGAAACCCTACGAAAGTGAGTATTGGTGTGTGATTTTTTTTAATTAAAACTATGAAATTTTGCAAAAAATAGGCGTTATAGGTTTGGGTGATATTGCACAAAAGGCATATCTTCCAATATTATGTAGCAGAGAACTTGAGCTTCACCTGTACACCCGGGATCTCGAAAAACTTTTCAGGATTGGCAGACAATACCGCATCCAGAATCTGCATCAGAACTTTGATTCAATTTTGAAAAGCGGTATTCAGGCTGCATTTGTTCATACTTCGACCGGCAGTCATGTCGAAATAATTCAAATGTTGTTGATGCAAGATATCCATGTTTATGTTGATAAGCCGATCACTTATGATTATGCTTCCTCAAAACGGTTAATTGATTTAGCTGAAAGCAGGAAGCTCATTCTCATGGTAGGCTTCAACAGAAGATATGCTCCGGCCTATCGCCATCTGAAGCAGTTGTCAAATCCTAACATGGTCATCATGCAGAAAAATAGAATTTCGTTGCCCGGCGATATTCGAACCTTTATTTTTGATGATTTTATTCATGTTGTAGATACGTTAAGCTATTTATTTCCTTATCCTGTTAAAGAACTTACAGTAAAGGGCATGAAAAAGGCGGGCATGCTTTATCATGTTGTGATTCAAATTATAGCCGAGAATGGGGATATTGCTATTGGAATTATGAACAGGGACTCGGGCCTTGTCGAAGAAAGAGTTGAAATTTTTAATTCTGATGAAAAACGCACTGTTTTGAACCTATCATCGCTGAGTGTCCATGTTAATCGGGACGAGACGAATATAATGACGGGTGACTGGGATTCTATGCTTTATAAAAGGGGTTTTGAACAGATTACAGCTGACTTTTTGCACGCAGTTAAATCTGGTGGAAGCCCTCAGTTTACTAACAAGGATTCATTAAGAACACATCAGCTTTGCGAGGAAATAGTAATACAATTAAGTAGTACAGGGAGCGGTACATAAATGATTATTTACAGAAACCTAACTTTTATAAATTTTTCATATGTTTTGATCCAATCTTCGACACTAAACTTTTTCATAAGTTGTCCGATCTATTTGTTCACTTTCCACTTATATTTATCACCCTCAATAATCTCTTTTCCCCAAACAGGAAGTTCAGCCTTTAGCCGTTCAACAGCCTCGCTGCAGGCATCTATAGCTGCCAGGCGGTGTGCTGAAGAAGTAAAAACGAAAAGACAGATCTCACCCGCGACTACTGTACCCAAACTATGATGCACATGCATACACGTCAGCGGATATTTTAAAAATATATCTTCCCGGATCTGGTGCATTTTCTCAATTGCCATTTCCTCAAATGCAGTATATTCTATGGCCGATACAACTCCTTGTTCTGTTTCGTCGGCGCGCACCTGGCCCAGGAAAATGCTATGACCACCAATTGTAGTTTGCGTGCTATGTTTTTGGATGCTTTCAGCAATAAACGATGCCGATATCGGTCCGACTTTAAAAATATTTTTTGGTTTTCTGTCTGACATGCTAAACTCTCCTTAGATTCTTCCAGGCGAGAATTCCACCCTGTAAGCTATAAACTTTTTTTGAATTTCCGTAGCGCTCTGAAATCATTCGGGCAGCGTTTAAACTTCGTTTACCGGATTGGCAAAATAGAACCACAGTTTCAGCATTTATTTGATCTAAAGTCCTTTCAAACTTACTTAGCGGAAGGTTCAAGTAACTAAACCCTTCAACGAGAGGTGTTTCATTGAGTTCTCTCACGTCGATGAATAATACGGAAGGATCCTGCATCATTTGGTCAAATAAACTAAGATCAATCTGATCTGCGGTTTGAGTAAAACACAACAATTCATAATTGCACTTCTGAAATGCCGCTATATTCGCCGGAATAAGCGAACGTGATTTATCCCGCGGCAGAATCTCCATTTCATAAACCTGATTGGTCAATGAGTTATACGTCATTAAACGGTTGATAAGTGTTGTACCTATCCCTGTGATTAATTTAATCGCTTCATTTGCCATCATAGTTCCAATAATTCCAGGCAAAACACCGATCACACCGGCTTCTGCGCAATTTGGGGTCTCGTTTTCTGCCGGGGGATCGGGAAAAAGATCTCGATAATTGGTTTTTGCTATTTCTACTCCACTATCACAATTAAAGACGGCAATTTGTCCTTCAAATCTTGAAATGGCGCCATATATCAGAGCTTTGTTAGTGAGTACACACGCATCGTTAATCATATATCTGCTGGCGAAGTTGTCGGTTCCGTCTAACACAATATCAAATTGACTTATAATGTTAATCGCATTACTGGTATTCAGCTGCTCGTTATATGGGATAATATCTATCTCCGGATTAAGCGCTCTTAAGATATCGGCGGCCCGGACGGCTTTCGAAAGCCCGATATCATCTGTAGAGTATAATACCTGACGATGGAGATTGTTCAAGGATACGGTATCGTGATCAATCAGGCCAAGGGTTCCGATTCCTGCACCAGCGAGATATTGCAAAGCCGGGCAGCCTAATCCTCCTGCACCTATAACAAGTACCTTTGCAGAAGTGAGTTTTTCCTGGCTTATTTCACCAAATTCCTTGAGTGTGGTTTGACGCTGATAACGTGGATTATGGTTGTGAGCCATCGATTATCCTCCTGAAAAAGGTGGGAGAAGTGCAACAATACAATTATCATTTAGTTGGATGTTCTGACTAATCACTTTATTGTCAACAGCGATTGCATAATTTGAATCTGCAATTGTCGGAAATTTCTGAACCAAGTTTTTAATAAGCTCGTCGATGTCTGAAACTTCATTTAAATACATTTCCGATTCACCAGTGATATCCGTTAACTGTCCAAATATTAAAATCTTTACACGCATTTATGTAAAGATAAGCTTCCAGCCAGCCAACATCAAAACAACGGCCAGTGTATTTTTTAAAATATTTTGATTAAATTTTAGAGCCCCCAGGTAAGCACCGCATATTCCTCCTGCGAAGGCTACTGCGACATAAGTCAGCATATCCGGGCTCAAGTTGATTCCCTTAGTCATCTGGCCTGCTAATCCTGATAAGGAATTCACAAAAATAAATAGTGCACTAATTGCTGCAGTTTGCTTTTGATTGGTCCATTTCAGTAATAAAAGTATAGGTGATAAAATGATACCGCCGCCTATACCGATTAAACCGGATATAAAGCCGATCAGAGATCCAATGAGAACCGACAAAATAAGATTGGACTTCTTTAACTCCTCATCGGGAATATTTGCAAAAAATAGAAACCTTATTACCGGGATAAACAGAAGGGTACCTAGAATTCTTTTATATACCAACGCTTCCATGGTGATTAGCCCGCCCATAAATGCCATAGGTATAGATGCGATTGCCAGCGGGAGGAATATTTTCCATTTGAAATGTTCACCGCGATAGAATTGGATAAATGAAATCAGGGAAACGAAAAGGTTAAGAATAAGCGCTGTAGGTTTCATTATCTCCGGCGAAAATGCATAGAGAGCCATAAGAGCCAGGTAGCCGCTTGCGCCGCCATGTCCTACAGAAGAGTATAACATCGCAACAACAAATAGCAGCCAATAGAATAGATATATGTTATCCATAATATTCAGGCAGCAGATGGATTTCAATTAACTCGTTCTCCGCGAATTCTGTCTTTCCCTCTTCCATTTTGATAATACAATTTGCTTTTGCAAAAGAACTGAGACGAAAAGACTCTGGTGCTTTCAGATCAATTACAGAATTCCCATCGTAATATCCTTTAAGAAATTGTGTAAGTCCCGCCGGCTTTTTCAAGGCAGTCTTCAATAAAACATTAAGGCTTTTTAACAATGTCTTCCGTCCGCTCATCTGACCCAATGCCGGCAGCACGTATTCATAAAAGCAGTTTAATACAGAGGCTGGATTCCCAGGCAAACCAAATATTATCTGTCTGCCTTTTTTACCAAAATACAAAGGTTTGCCTGGCTTTTGCCGTATTTTATGAAAGACTTGTTCTATCCCATTAGCTGTCGCAGCGCGCACTACAAAATCATAATCACCAACACTCACGCCTCCAGTTAGTAAAACAACATCACTTTTGTATAGAGCTTCAGCAATAATGCCTGTGAGTGTCTCGAGGTTATCCTGTGATCGAAAAAATTGAATTTTTGATATCCCTGTTTGTTTAAGAGCAGCGTTTAACGCAAAGGAATTAGATTCGTAAACCTGACCGTGCTCCAATGTTTCTCCCGGATTTTGCAATTCATCACCGGTCAAAATAATGCTTACAGATGGGGCAGGGTAGACATTTATATCTTTTATGCCGACTCCAGCAAGGTAACCTATTGCCGCAGGGCTCATCACTGTGTCCTTTTCCAATGCCAGTGCTCCAGCTGTTATTTCACTCCCTTTTACTCTGAAGTTCATTCCTTTAACCAAATTCTCATCTTCAATTATCAGGCTCCCTGCACTCAAGGTAACTTTCTCCTGCATCACAACAGTATCTGCACCATCTGGAACAGGGGCGCCTGTAAATATCCTGACGGCGTTTTGAACTTCCAGGCTTTTATTCTCAGATGTCCCGGCAGGTACTTCCCCTTCAATTTTTAATTTTCCCAAATAGATCCAGCTGTCGAAGTTGACAGCATACCCGTCCATCGAGGATTGATTAAAAGGCGGAACGTCGGTTTTGGAATATATGTCTTCAGAAAGTACAAGACCTACAGCGTCAATTAGTGCAACTTTCGCAGGAATGAGGGGAATTACGTGTTTGCGAATTAGTTCCCGGGCTTCTGTCACTGAAATGAACTCTAATGGCATAACAAAGATTTATCCCCCAATGCTTATCATACTCCGGTTATTCAAGTCTTCTGTATGGATTTTTTCAAAATCTTTGGTAAACTGGCCGCCCAGTTCTTTGGCTTTTGAATGAATACTTAGTCTGATAAGCGGTAAAATGTCTTCATTATTTCTCAGTGCTGCAAGAAGGTCAGTTTCACTAGTGGAAAACAGGCAATTCTTCATCTTCCCATCCGCAGTTAAGCGCATGCGGTTGCAGCCACTGCAGAATGGGGAGCTCATGGTGCTGATCACCGAAAAACTGCCTTTATGGCCTTCAATTCTATATTTCTTATCCGTATCATGAACACCGTCATGGACACGCAACGGTGTATATTTCTCTTCGATCCTGTTTAGCATATCCTTCCAGGTAAACACCTGATTGCTGCTCCAGCGATTTCCATCAAAAGGCATGAATTCTATAAATCGTACCTGCACGGGCAGTTCCTTCGTCCATGCAACGAAATCGAAAATTTCACTATCATTTAAGCCCTTCATTACCACCACATTGATTTTAACCTTGATGTTACGATTAAGCATTAAATGTATATTATCTATCACTTTTTGGAATCCGTCTCTGCGGGTTATAATGTTAAATTTATCAGGGTCAAGTGTATCGAGGCTAATATTTATGGATTTGACTTTGGCTTTTACTAACACTTCAGCAAAATCATGTAGCCTTGTTGCATTCGTTGTGAGTGAAAGATCAACTGGAAGTTTGGATAGTCGATCGATGATCTCAGCTGCATCCTTACGGACTAGCGGTTCACCGCCGGTGAGCCGGATTTTATCGACACCATTCTGAACAAAAATTCTAGCAATCGTTTCTATTTCTTTCGGCTGCATAAGTCTTGCAGCAGGTGTAAATTCGTAATCTTCTTCCGGCATGCAATAAAAGCAGCGTAGATTGCAATTATCCGTAAGTGAGATACGCAGATAATTATGAGCCCTACCGAAAGAATCTATAATCATACACAAAGTTAGGTTATTTAGTCAAGTTCTTATAATCTTCGGATGTATCGATGTCGATACCACCATGCTGAAAGGAAACGAAAGAAGTCAATTTTTTGTATTTCTCAAATAGTTTTTTTGCGCCGGTGTCACCTTCCAGCGAGAGAAGCTCGGAGAACATATACTTATGAAAGAGAGCCGGGATGCCTATACAGTCTTCATACCTGCTTCCAACAATTGCAAGTCCTGATTTAGCCTGTTCGGATAGGAGTTCTTTGAGAATCTTAGCATCTACGAAAGGCTGATCACAAACCATCAGGATTATAGCATCAGTGATGGTTGGAATGTTATTTAAAGCCCGTAGCCCAGATTTTATCGAGGAGGCCAGGCCGCTCTCCCAATCCGGGTTTTCCACTATCATGATTCCCTCATTACTAATTTTACTTTCAATTAATTGCTTACTGGAGCCCAGCACCACTATTACTTTATCAGGTCCGCTTTCTTTTGCTTTGTCAATTGCGAGTTGCAGAAGAGGCCGACCATTATAAGTTAAAAGCTGTTTCGGACTACCTAGCCGTGAGGAATTACCTGCTGCCAGAATGATGATCGCGAAGTTTTCAACCTTGAAATGAAATTCGCTTGCTTTCATAAATTTAAATTCTTGGGTGGATAGGAGTGGCCCTGAGTTTCAGAAACCTGCCGTCGCGTTTTGAAAATGCAGCTTTAATACCTGCCGCAAGTGATAAGGCAATTTCCTCCGGATTAATTGCACCTATGTCCAGTCCAACCGGAGCGTAAATTCGGTCCATATCCGTTTGGCTGAGTGCATTTCCTTCTTCGGCTATCTCTTTCCATATTTTTTCTGAACGCACTTTTGGCCCAAGCATTCCTATGATTGGGGCAGAAGTGAGCAGTGCCCTGGATAAATTTCCCTTATCACTTTTATAATCGTGGGCCATTAGCACTATGGCCGTATGTTCATCAATAGTCAGGTTAGGGAATTCAGAGTTACTCACTATCTCATCTGTAAATGACCTAATTAGAGGATTTATTTTTAGAATATCACCGCAAATACTAACCCGCCAGCCGAGTTCTTTTAACAATCGGCTAATTGGATACACGTCATATTGATGGCCCATTAATATCACGTTGATCTCGGGTGGAAGAATTTCTATGAAAATTTCAATCTGGCAGCTGTCAGATTTAAATTGTGCGGGCGCCGATTTGCTTTCACACATTTGAACCCTGACCTTATCAAAAATCTTTTTCTCGATCTCCTTTGAATTGAAAACCGCCAGACTTTCAGGTCCAATGTATTTTATAACATTTCCTGTTCGAACTTCAGCAAATTCTCCCTCCAGATGGGTAATTGTTAGTAAAATATGTACTTCCCGGCTTGTCTCAACACATAATTTAAGAATCTCGACGGGATTGTTTTTGTTCTGGCGATCCAACGGTGTAAAGAGTACATCGATTATTCCATTGCAACCTAAACCAACGCCTATTTGATGCGGATCATCTTCGGTGGTATCATAAGTAATCAGTGTTGCCCTCGAATTATTTATAGCTAGTCGCGCACGCTTTAATGCGTCGCCCTCCAGACAGCCCCCGCTAATGCCTCCTGTCCAGGAGCCATCATCCAGAACAAGCATTCGTGCACCGGTTCGGCGATAAGAAGAACCTTCAACCCGTACAACCGTTGCTAGTGCTGCGTCAGTCCCAGGTTTTATTCCTTCATATGCCTTAATTATCGATTTTATTTCTTTCATTCAATTATTATACGTGCAGATCAAAATAGTTGATTCTAAAATTAACAGAAATTACGCTGTATTTTTTTATTAGTGTAATTGATACATCGCAGAATTTAATATTATGAATAGGTTGAAAGAAAATGACGTAGCTGCGCGATGCGAACGTCTCAAGACCTTTTGATGAGGTTAGATTTCCAGGCCCTTGAATGAATTAATTTATTCTTTGAAGGAAATAACAAACTTCGTCCCTTCATTGATCTGACTTGTAACTTCAATGGTTCCGCCCATATTAGTAATGTGGTTGTACACCAGGTAAAGTCCAATCCCTTTGCTATCATTATGATTATGAAATTTTTGATTCAGGCCGAAAATTTTATCTTTTACTTGCGCCATATCGAACCCCATACCCTTGTCAGCTACTATAAGTTGTTTTACTCCTAACGTATCCGCGGTTACAATAGATATTACAGGTTCTACCGCCGGTTGCGCATATTTGACGGCGTTGGTTATGAGGTTAAGGAACACACTATCAAGATAAGCCCGGTTAAATTTGATTTCTTCAAACGCAGAAAAATCTGTAGTTAATTTAACCCGGGAAACTTCCATGAGAGAATTAATGGAGATCAGAACAGAATTAAGGCTTTGCGAAATATTAACAATTTCTGATTCAACCGGTAGCCGGTCACTCTGCATAAGATTATCAACAGAATTATTTAAAACGTTGCTTAGGCTATCTGTCGTTACTTTCAAAACTTCAATATACTCTCTAATTTCCGGATCGGAAATTTTGTTAACGTCTAGAAGGCTGAAAAGTGAAATTAAATTATTCACTGGCGATCTGAGGTCATGAGAAGTTGTATAGCTAAGCTGTTTAAGTTCTTTATTGAT
>NZ_JBKJUM010000138.1:0-6445 GCF_046590655.1 Daejeonella sp. | reverse complement strand
AACGAAAACCGGGCATGACCACCATGTTCAAAGGGATAAATAAATTTTATGATGTCTTCGACGGTTGGACACTCCAAAAAGATGTGGGTACACGGTAGCCCGCCAGCGGGGGAGACTAGGCGGATAAGCTGACATGGTAATATCATAACGATCATCCTATGATCCGCATTCCAAAGCCGATTCAAAGATAATAACATCGCTTTAAAACTCGAGGCAATTGAGCTGACAGACGCTTCGGCTAATTATTTGTGTCCAAACAGTAGCTGCCGGTAGGCAGGTTGGTTGTTGGAATGGGTTGATCAGGTGCCTTTCTAGGCGTCAAGACTTATAACTTATAACTTATAACTTACAACTTCAACTCTCCATTCTCCACTCTCAACTGTCAACTGTCAACTTTTAGATTACATCCGATCGGGCACATCAATCCCAAGCAGCCTCATACTTTTATTAATGATAGCGACTGTTGCGGAGGCAAGGTCAAGTCTGAAATTTCTTACAGCAGGATCTTCTGCCTTTAGAATGCTTTCTTCATGGTAAAACTTGTTGAACAATTTGGCAAGTTCAAACACATAATTTGCAACCTGGGCAGGGCTGTATTCCTTTGCTGCAGACGCGATAACATCCGGATATTTTGAAAGTGTAACAATCAAATCTTTCTCAAGAAGGGTAAGTGGAAGGGAATAGGTCTCGGTAAGCTTTTCCTGATATGCGGCTTTCGCAAGCACGGAACGAATCCTGGCGTGCGTATACTGAATAAATGGCCCTGTATGGCCCTGGAAATCTATCGACTCGTTAGGGTCGAATAACAGGCGTTTCTTCGGCTCAACTTTTAAGAGAAAAAATTTCAGTGCTCCCAAACCAATCATTTCATAAAGCTTATTTTTCTCGCTTTCCAAAAAGTCCGTCACCTTGCCTAATTCTTCCGTGCGTTCTTTTGCAGTGCTGATCATCTCATCCATCAGATCATCTGCATCAACAACAGTTCCTTCCCGCGATTTCATTTTTCCGGTTGGAAGATCAACCATCCCATAAGAAAGATGATAAAGGCCCTTGGCCCAGGTTTTACCTAATTTTTCGAGTATAAGAAATAGCACCTTAAAATGATAATCCTGTTCATTTCCCACCACGTAAATAGACTTATTCATCTTGAAATCGTCGTACTTAAGCTGAGCGGTCCCCAGGTCCTGGGTAATGTACACAGAGGTTCCATCAGCTCGGAGAACCAGTTTTTCATCAAGTCCATCATCAGTAAGATCAATCCATACAGAACCGTCTTCCTTCTTAAAAAACACTCCCTTTTGAAGGCCTTCTTCAATTATATCCTTTCCTAAAAGATACGTATCGGACTCATAATAATATTTCTTAAAGTCGACACCAATCTTCTTATAGGTTTCAGCAAATCCCGCATACACCCATCCATTCATTACCGTCCACAAATATTTGACGGTCGGATCGCCAGCTTCCCATTTTAGAAGCATTTCCTGAGCTTCTATAATTATTGGTGCATTCTTTTTGGCTTCCGCTTCTGATTGCCCGGACGCTATAAGTTCGGCGACTTGCTTTTTATACTCCTTATCGAAAATTACATAGTATTTGCCAACCAGATGATCGCCTTTTAAGCCGCTGCTTACTGGTGTTTCATTATTACCAAATTGCTGCCATGCTAGCATGGACTTACAGATATGTATGCCCCGGTCGTTAACAAGATTCGCCTTAATTACTTCATATCCATTTGCTGATAAAATTTGAGCAACAGAATAGCCAAGTAAATTATTTCTGACATGACCCAGATGTAATGGCTTATTAGTGTTTGGCGAAGAATACTCAACCATTACTTTTTCACCATTAGCCTCGAACTGCCCGAAATTTACTGCAAGTATATCCTTTAGCAGTCGATTCGTCCAGTAATTATCAGAAACCGTCAGGTTTAAAAATCCCTTGATGACGTTATAACTGGTAACATCTTTGAGTTGTTCTTTCAGGTATTCTCCGAGGTCTGCACCAGTCTGCTCAGGGGTTTTTTTGGAGAAGCGGGTAAACGGAAAAATAACAACAGTGATCTGCCCCTCAAACTCTTTTCGTGTCTCCTGAATTACAATTTTATCAGCCTCTGCCTTTGCACCGTAAATACTGAGTACACCTGTAATTATATTCTGAATTATCTGATCTTCTATTAACATATCATTTGAGCAATGCTTTATCCTATTCTAAACATTCATTATAGTATCACTCGCATGCCGTAAAATTTCAAAAGCATTTTCAGACATCAGGTTATCTTTATCCAAAGTGGGGTTAACCTCTGCAATCTCAAAACAGCAAACTTTTTTATCACTTACCAATGTGACCACTAAATCCTCTGCTTCTTTTTTAGTCATTCCCCCCGGCACGGGTGTTCCGGTGCCTTTCAGATGAGATGGATCCAGCGAGTCAACATCAAAGGAAACATAAATCAGATCGCAATGGTCCAGGTAATTGAGTGTTGCCTCGGCAATCTTCTCAACACCATCTTTTCGGATCGCTGAGATCGGAAAAATCTTAACCTTATTTTCTTCAAGAAGGTATTTTTCTTCCTTCTCAAAATCCCTAAGTGCGATGTAGACCACATCCCGATAGCTGATCTTCGGGGCAATATTCCCAATATTTTTTAGCTGATACCAGTAATTCAGCGTCTCCTGGTCAGGAGTGTTTACACGGCAATCTAAATTATCTTCATCCAATAGTACTGCAATCGGCATTCCATGCATGTTCCCTGATGGGGTGGTATAGGGAGAATGTATATCCGCATGAGCGTCAACCCAGATGACTCCCACTTTTAATTTAGGAAAAGCCTTTCTAATTCCTGATACTGTACCCGCCGAACAGCTATGATCTCCTGATAGAATTATTGGAAATTCTTTGCTCTTAAGGGTTTTACAGACCTCGTCAGCAATACGCTCAGCCATTGTTAAAACTCCTGAAATACGTTTAGCATGTGCATTTCCGGAAGATTCCAAAAGCAAATGGTTTTCATTAGGTATTTCGGTAATTTTATGCTGTTTAAAAAAACGGCTTCCAAAATCCAGGGCCGCTATTTTAATTGCATCACTACCCAGGCTTGATCCTCTTGTACCGGCACCTATTTCCGACTTAACCTCTATGATTCTTAATTCCCGCATTATCCGTTTTGCAATGATATAGGCTGATGTAATTTTTTACATGCTGCAATATGTTCTATGCTATAAGCTTTTTATATCTTTGCCAAAATTATAAAAAAATGCAGAGTTACGCGGAGTTTCTTGATTTAAGCGTTGGGTTCCCTCAGGATGGTTTTGACATCATTGAGGATGAGTTGTATTTCCATGACCTTAATCTGATGGAGATGATAGAAACTTATGGTTCTCCTTTACGTTTTACCTATTTACCAATAATCAGCAAAAAGATTCAGCAGGCAAAACTTCTGTTTCAAGGTGCCATCGTGAAAAACAATTATCGGGGCAGCTATAAGTATTGTTATTGTACCAAGAGCTCTCACTTCCGTCATATAGTTGAAGAGGCTTTGCGAAATGACATTCATCTTGAAACATCCTCAGCTTTTGATATGCCTATGATCGATGCGCTTGAGAAAAAGGGTGCATTAAATAAAGATATTACCGTTATATGTAATGGCTTTAAAACCTTCCAGTATAAGCAGTATTTGATTGATATGCTGCACGATGGGTTTAAAAACATTATTCCGGTATTGGATAATAAAGAAGAGTTCAATATTTATGATGATGAACTTGATATTCCCTGCAACCTGGGTATGCGGATCGCAGCTGAAGAGCAGCCAGATTCTCAATTCTATACGTCTCGTCTGGGTATCCGAATGGAAGACATAATTGATTTTTATAATCATAAGATTGCTCAAAATCCAAACTTCAAAGTCAAATTACTTCATTTCTTTATTAACTCGGGTATTTCAGATACACCGTATTACTGGAATGAGCTGGAGAAATATGTAACACTGTACTGTAAATTCAAAAAGGTAAATCCTGATCTGGACACTCTTGATATTGGCGGTGGAATGCCTTTTAAAGACTCCTTAGTTTTCGATTTCGATTACGAATATATGGTGAACGAGATAGTAAAACGTATCAAAGAAATCTGTGCTGAACATGATGTGATTGAACCGGATATTATTACCGAATTTGGAAAATATACTGTCGCAGAGGCTTCAGGAATTTTATATAAAGTTTTGGGCCGGAAACAGCAAAATGACAGGGAGAAATGGTTAATGCTGGATGGTTCATTTATTACCAACCTTCCGGATGTTTGGGCACTTAATCAAAAATATATCCTTGCACCTGTGAATAACTGGGACTCTGAATACGAGCGTGTAAATCTCGGGGGCATCACCTGCGACGGACAAGACTACTACAGTCAGGAAGCGCATATGAACAACGTATTCATGCCTAAAACCCGCAAGGTTCAGTATCTTGGATTTTTCCACACAGGTGCGTACCAGGAGGTATTGAGCGGATATGGGGGCATACACCATTGCCTGCTTCCCTCACCTAAACATGTAATTATCCGGCGTAACCGGGATGAGACGTTCAACTTTGAGGTTTTTGGGGAAGAGCAGAATAGTAAGCAGGTGTTAAAGATATTGGGTTACTAACGTTTGCTGGGCGCAGATTTAAACGCAGAGTGCGCAGAGTACAACGCGGAGAGCGCAGAGAATTAGCCAACAGCTATAAACTGTTAATAAATTTATAGAGATTGGCGTTGATTATGCATCAAAAACATAAAATTCCAGCCTCTGCGCTCTCCGCGGAAAAACTCTGCGCACTCTGCGTTTAATTTAAGAATTAGAAAATGAAGAACATCTCCCTCTTGTTGTTATGCCTCTTACCCTTCGTATCCTGCTCCCAAAGCAACAAAAAGGAAAATACTGACAAGCCAACCCCAACTGCTTTAAAGCCCGAAGACGTATTCGCTTCTCTCCAGTTTGAAATGGATGGAAAACCATGTGTCGCCGTAATAAACAAGCAATACAAAGATTTTAAAAACAAAGCCTTGTTTCCTCTTAGTTTATTTCTGCTGGTGAATACACTTGAGAAAGATAAGATGGGGCATCCGACAGAAAAAGAAGCTGCTGCTTTTCATGAACTTCAGACAAAAATCATACGTGAATTAAGTGCACAGTTTGCTTTCTGCCATGTTGGGACTACCACCATGACCGGTTACCGGGATGTCATTTTTTATATTAATTCAAAAGACCAGGAGAAAACGATAGCTGTACTGAACAAGTTAAAAGCCCAAAACAAGAGGTTTGAATCTTACACATTTGAACCCGATCCGGAATGGGAAGCCGTAACTTCATTCTATGAAGCCGTAGCGGCAAAAAACTAACCGTCGAATTTATCCAATAGTTTTATAAGAGTAGCAAAGTCTTTAGGGTAAGGCGCATCAAAAGACATTTCTGTATGCTCATCGATCTTAAATGTGATCTGTTTGGCATGTAGTGCGAAACGTTTCATAATCGGCAGTTCTTCCTGATCCTTCCCGATTCTGTATGCACGCTTTATTTGCGATAAAAAAACCGGCTGACCGCCATACATCTCATCTCCTGCAATATTAGCCCGCTGTGAAGCAAGGTGAATTCTAATCTGGTGCATTCTGCCTGTTACGGGTCTGCATTCTACAAGAGTAAAATGCTTATAATATTTAAGTGAATTGAAAATTGTTTCGGCAGGCTTACCTTCCTGACGATTGATAGCTACGTTTTTCCCGCCAAGGTTAAGAATTGGAAGATCTACGTGCAGATTTTCAAACACCTGCGTACCATTTATTACAGCGTGATAAACCTTATTCACCTTACGATGCTCAAACTGCATTGACACAAAACGGTATGTTTCCGGGTTTTTCGCAACGATCAGGGCACCTGATGTTTCCCGGTCGAGCCGGTGGCAAATCTGCGCATCATCCGAATATTGTTTTGCCAATCGGAGCAGGTTGATCTCTCCACCCTCCCTGTCATCCAGAGAGCTTAAAAATGCGGGCTTATTGACAACAATAAGGTTACTATTTTCGAAAAGAATGAGGTCTTGAAACTTGGGGAACTTCACGGGCACAGTATTTATGAACAGACCGTAAAGTTATGTAATTCTCATGAGCAGTCAGGTACAAATGTCTGCTATCAGATGTTCACTCAGTAACTGAGCTGTTTCGTACATTGGTTGGTCACATTCCTCCGACCTCCGACCTCAGACCCCAGACTTCAGACCTCAGACCTCAGACCCCAGACCTCAGACCCCAGACCTCCTACTTCACTTCAAACTTATACCCCACTCCTTTAACTGTGCTCACATATCGGTCACCCAGTTTCTCGCGCAGTTTTCTAATATGAACATCGATGGTGCGGTTAGTAACTACAACCGACTCTTCCCAAATGTTTTTTAGAATAACATCACGGGTGTATACTTTA
>NZ_JBKJUM010000041.1:0-92701 GCF_046590655.1 Daejeonella sp. | reverse complement strand
TTAATAATATGAGAAATAACAGAGCCATTATGCAGTAGTCACAGCCCTTTTAAGCCAGTTCTTTCCTTCAGTAATGCGAGTTACCATCATTGCACAAACTGTATCGCCGCAGGCGTTTAAAAGCGTAGCCATGGGGTCGACGAGAGTTCCTATAATCATTACCACTGGAAGCATTTCTATCGGGAAATTGTAGACCGTCATCACAAGTATTTCACCTATATACCCACCGTTCGGTATCCCACCTTCAACCGTGCTTACAATTATAGTAATTCCAAGCGCCATAATGATAGTGTAGGGATCAATGAAATCCTTTCCCATGATCGCAAATACAGCAGCAATTTTTATTATTGAGGATATGCTGGATCCATCTTTATGAATGGGTGCCCCTATAGGGATGGCTAAATTTGCAATATGGTCCGGCACTTTCATCGCCTTAACAGCAACCAGATTGGCCGGTATGGTGGCAACACTGCTACAGGTACTTAATGCAGTGAAAGATGGAATAATATTGTTTTTCCAGTAAATACTGACACCCTGGGCACCTCCCGCGATAAATGCATAGAAGCTGAAAAACACAATAAAATAAAACAAACTTAATCCATAATAGATGGCCATCGAGTGTGCATAAGTGCCAAACAATTGGGGTCCAAACACACCTATTTGATAGGCAAAATATGCACCTAGACCAATAGGTGCTAGCTTCATTATTAATATTAGTAATTGCTTCATCACCTCGTCTCCGCTGGTAAGAAACTTCTTGAATGAGTCACCCGCTTGACCGGAACGGGATGTGGAAAAACCAACCAGGAATGAAAATATGATAAAAGCCAGCATACTTTTACGGGATAAAAGCTCATAAAATTCATTCACCGTTAATAAGCTTGCCGCCTGCTCACCAAAACTTTGAGGTTTTAATTCTTCAGTGACTTGTGCAACGGTTTCTATATTTTGAGGTAGTGGAAACATCCATACGGCAAGCACCGTTAAAATTGCTGATACTAATACGGTTCCGACGAAAACAGAAAACATCACCACCATAACTTTGCCCATTTTCTTGGTACGGTCAATATTAGCAATGGACGAAGAAATGGCGAAAAAAATAAGTGGAATAACTGCCGTAAAAAGGAGATTTAAAAAAATATCTCCTATTGGTTTTAATAATTCAACCTGCTTGCCTAACAACAAGCCTAATATGGTACCGGAAATAATCCCTATGAGCAGTAATATTATACTCCTGTAATTATTGAAAAAATCCGATTTGTGATAAACCATTATAAGCCCAGTTTAGCAGAAATTTCAAGCATACGTTCGATAGGTTTTCGGGCTTTTATTATTACATCCATTGGTATTGTAACTTCTGGCAGTCCATTTTTAATACATAGATAAAGCTTCTCTAGTGTATTCCTTTTCATGTGCGGACAGTCATTGCATGCGCATGCATTATTTGGGGGAGCAGGAATAAATACCTTTCCCGGATTAGCCTTTTCCATTTGATGAATAATTCCGCTTTCTGTAGCAACAATAAATTCATTTGCAGGATCGTTTATGGTAAATTTCAATAAACCCGTTGTGGAGCCAATGTAATCGGCCATTTTTAATACTACCTCTTCACATTCTGGATGAGCTATAAATTTGGCTTCAGGATGACGCGCTTTTAGCTTCAATATCCGCTGTTGCGAGAATATTTCATGCACCATACATGCGCCATTCCACAAAACCATTTCTCTCCCTGTTTTTTTGGCAACCCAGGCACCTAAATTTCTGTCCGGTCCGAAAATTATTTTTTGTTCTTTGGGCAAGCTTTCCACTATCTGGACGGCGTTTGATGAAGTGCAAACAATGTCGCTCAATGCCTTTAATTCAGCAGTACAGTTGACATAAGTAATTACAAGATGTTCCGGATATTTCTCTTTAAACTTAGCAAAAAGCTTCGGAGGACAACTATCTGATAAAGAACAACCTGCCTTTAAGTCAGGCAGTAAAACTTTTTTCTCCGGTGATAAAATCTTGGCTGTTTCAGCCATAAAATGAACTCCTGCAAAAACAATAATGTCTGCATCGGTTTTTGCTGCTTCTTGTGATAAGCCTAAACTATCTCCAATGTAATCTGCTATATCCTGTATATCAGGCTCCTGATAATAATGGGCTAGTATTACAGCATTTTTTTCTTTTTTTAGACGGTCTATTTCTTGAAAGAGATCCAGCGCCGGATCAATCGGTTCATCAATAAAACCTTTAATATTTAGTTCTTCGAAGGTATTCATTTATCAACTATTCAATAAATACAATTTAATATTTTAAATAAAATATATTGTTTATTAGGGTGTTAGTTATGTTAGAAAATAGGTTTACATTTTTAAGTAATAATTGTTTTTAATTAATTACTAACAATATGTTAACACTAATTACTTGATATGTCATTGATTTACAAATAGTTTATTAATCTTAATTTTTTCATAAAATTTTAAAATGTGTAGTCTTTCTATATAGTAAATAGTGGATTACTTTTAAATTATGTCTTAAAACTATTTCAAAAATAAGTTAAAATCATTTCAAACGGTTTACTTATTAGTCTGTTTATAAATTATTCAACCACTATTACCACTAAATTAACATCTTTGATGCTGTTGTTAACAAGATGTAGTATTAAGCATATTTTTTACAGTATATAAATGAAAAATGTTGATTTCCTTGTTGTAGGTTCCGGTATAGCGGGACTTAGTTTTGCCCTAAAGGCTGCTAAATATGGTAAGGTATTGATCGTTACGAAGGCCAATGAAGATGAATCTAACACTAAGTATGCTCAGGGTGGTGTTGCCGTGGTTGTTGATAAAGAAGAAGATTCGTTTGCTAAACACATAGAAGATACTCTAATTGCAGGCGATGGATTATGTGATAAACGGATTGTTGAAATTGTTGTTACGGAAGGCCCTGCTCGAATTGATGAAATTATCAAATACGGAACCAGTTTCGATAAAACACAGCATGGTATTTTTGATCTCGCTAAAGAAGGCGGTCACTCAGAAAGCAGGGTTTTACACTATAAAGATATTACCGGATTTGAGATTGAGCGTGCCTTATTGGAAAAAATTCACAATGATACTAATATAGAGATACTCACTCATTATTTTGCGGTCGAATTAATAACACAGCATCATACAGGTGAGTTTGTAGACAAGCGGTCGGAAGATATACAGTGTTACGGTATTTACGCATTAAATACCGCTACCGGTAAAGTTGACAAGTTTCTATCGAAAGTTACATTAATGGCATCAGGAGGTGCAGGTCATATTTATTCTACCACAACCAACCCGGTTATAGCAACTGGTGATGGAATAGCCATGGTCTACAGAGCCAAAGGTAAGGTTAGAAATATGGAATTTATTCAGTTTCATCCCACTGCCTTATATAACCCCGGAGAGTACCCGTCATTCTTAATATCTGAAGCAGTTCGGGGTTTTGGCGGTGTTTTAAAAACAAGAAATGGTGAGGAATTTATGCAAGATTATGACGAGAGGGGCTCGTTGGCACCTCGCGATATTGTAGCACGAGCAATAGATGCCGAGATGAAAAAGTCGGGCGACGATTTTGTTTTTTTGGATATCAGGCACCGAGACAAAGCTGATATTTTATCTCATTTCCCAAATATTTATGCGAAATGCTTAAGTATAGGTTTGGATATGACTAAGGATTTTATTCCTGTTACACCAGCAGCACACTATATGTGTGGAGGAATACTTGTCGATGAGTATGGAAGGTCATCAATACACAGGCTTTATGCTTGTGGCGAATGTTCCTCCACAGGACTGCACGGAGCTAACAGGCTGGCCTCCAATTCCCTTTTGGAAGCACCAGTTTTCGCCCACAGAATATTCGAAGATGCTGTAAAGAATTTCACTAATTATGATAATCCGGAAAACGTTCCAGAATGGGACGAAACTGATACAAGATTGTCAAATGAAGATATACTTGTAACGCATAATCTCAGGGAGACGCAAAAAGTTATGAGTGATTATGTCGGAATAGTTAGGTCTGATTTCAGGTTAGATAGAGCTCTAAGAAGACTTGGCCTTTTGCATGAGGAAACAGAAAGTTTTTATAAGAAGACAACTTTATCTGTTACATTGTGCGAGTTAAGGAACGTCATTCAGAATGCTTATCTGGTTATCAAATCTGCTATGTTAAGAAAGGAAAGCAGGGGTCTCCATTATACAACTGATTATAAATCTCATGCCCAGTCTCCCCACGACACTGTTTTATAAAATATATCTATGCCTACGATTCTTCCTGTAAAAGGTATTTATCCTAAACTGGGTTTAAATTCATTTATTGCCGATAATGCCACAATTGTAGGCGACGTATTAATGGGCGACAATTGCTCTGTATGGTTCAACGCCGTAGTTCGGGCAGATGTAAATTATATAAGAATTGGCTGTAATACTAATATTCAGGATGGGGCAGTAATTCATTGCACATATTTGAAAGCCGGGACTGATATTGGCAGTAATGTTTCTATCGGACATAACGCACTGGTACATGGTTGCATAATTTTGGATCACGTTCTTGTAGGAATGGGAGCAATTGTTATGGATTATGCAGTTGTTGAGGAGTTTTGCATAATTGCAGCCGGGGCTGTAGTTCTTGAAAACTCGATTTGCGAATCGGGTTTTCTATATGCTGGCGTGCCTGCCAGGAAGATAAAGCCCCTGACATTAGATCAAAGAGAAATGCTTGAAAAACTTCCTCAAAATTATATCATGTATTCTGGTTGGTTTACTCAGGATTGAGTTTTGGGATGATAATTGCTTCTTCAAGATCCCAGTTAGGTCTTAAAGATATCACTGTTTCAAATGTCCAGGTTTTTTCGGGTTGCTGTCGCGTATTTACATTCCCGGAATCCCATATTCCATTTTTGTTTTCGTCGTAAATTATTCTGACTTTATATTTGGCTGTTGGGTAAGTCAAATAATTTAAAGTCGTATTTTTACTAAGAATATCCTGCCTGTAGATTGTCTCTTTGTCACTCATCCATTGTACAATGTAGCTGCTTAAAGTATCGGGCACAGTTATTTTTATTGAAATATTTCCATAATTATCTTCTGTATCCAAACTAAAACGCTTGACATAAAGTTTGGATTTATTCCCGTAAAGATCTGTAAATGCGTTTTCATCTACCCTTAGATTGTATTCTTTATCAATTTTCCAGGGATATTTAAGACTAAATATTCTGTCATTTCCAGTTTGTTTTTGTATATTGAATTTAACTTCAACCGAATCTTCCATTAGTTTTATTTGTGATTCCTGAACTGACTTAATTGGCGTGGTCAATCGAAGTAGTAAGTCTGCTTTTGGTTTGATTTTAGTCCCAGAGATATTGTCGGTCACCAGAATGACACGATTGTAAACATCTCTTTTAGAACGTCGAAGTGTTATAGTGTCTAACGGTATTCCTCCACTTGCTACGGCCACCTTAATTGAGTCAAACGTAAGTGCCGGCAGCCAGATTAGTGCAGTGTCTCGTGTGTTGCTAATTTCGGCCGTTTTAGCTCCGTTCAGATCAAGAGGGTCAATGATATTAACGGTGGGTGCGAGTAGTGGTTTGTTAAATGTGAGAATGATGCGTCCATCACTCTCAATTTTTCTTTCCGCGACAGAAAAGATTGCCGGGACAGCTTTGAAAACTTCAATTCGTATGTTCTCAGTGTTTTTATTCAAAACTATAGAATCTTTCAAAAATCCTATTTCTTCATTTTGCCCATTATAAATCCTGTCGCCTCCTCCCTGTTCAGCTAATGCATAGATGCGATAAGTGTCTTCGCGCAGATTTTTTAAACTAAATGCCCCAGCTGAATCTGTAGTAGTGAAAAAGCTCGCTCGTTTTTTGCCGAATAATGAATCTAATCTCGTGGGCAGAATAAACACTGTGACATCTTTAAGCTTCTCTTTTGTCAGCGCATTTGTGACTGTTCCGCTTAGTGAAAGTGAGTCGATTTGGTCTCCTGTAGCGAAAACATAGGTGTAATTCTTTAGTATATTGCTTTCATTTACATCGGTGATTGCTTTCCCGAAGTTTATGGTATAGGTAGTCTTTTCTTCGAGTGGTTTAGGAAATTTAATTTCAAGGACTTTTTTTCTGGCTTTAAATTCCGGAAGGACATCCAAAGCAGGTGAAATACTTATCTCGCTGAATTCATTTGTTAGTTTTATGAATTCATCAAATTCTATTTCGATTTTTTCAAATGCGAAGTTTCGTGTTAGATTTTTTGGTTCTTCGTTTGTAATTTTGGGAGAAATAGTGTCCCTGGGTCCGCCTGTCGGGGATTGCATGCTGGCACAGGACGAAAATATCAAAAGGATTATGCCTGCGGATATTTTTTTTTTAAGAAACCTTTCAATCGTAAAATTTGCCATTTAGAAGCCCATGGTAGAAACGTGGTTGGTTTTGGACAATTATGTATGTCTAATATAAAATTGTGTTGCCTGAGGCATATTTTTAAATTATGTAATATGTGTTGCAAATATCTTATAATCAATTAGTTAGTAACTATTTATTCATATGAACCATTAAAACGGAAATGTCGGACGGGGATACTCCGGAAATCCTCGAGGCCTGTCCAAGGGTTCGTGGTTTTATCTTCATAAGTTTTTCTCGGGCTTCTTTTGATAGTGATACAAGTTCAAAGTAATTGAATTCTGTATTAATGACGTGGTCTTCCATCCGTTTCATTTTATCTACTATTTCTAGTTCCTTAGCAAAATAGCTTTCGTATTTGATTTTTATTTCTGCCTGTTCGATTGTTTCTAAATCGTAATTGTTTAGAAGTGTGTCCAATGCTGGGTCGGCTTGACGTATGTTTTTAAAAGTTATTTGTGGTCGTGTGACGAGTTGAAACATTTTTACATTTTGTGTAATTGTCGGTGTTCCAGCAGATTCAAGAGTGTTATTTACGTTTTCAGGAGTTATTGATGTATTTCTAAGGTAGTCAACAATTATTTCTGTGTTTTTTATTTTGTTGTGAACCTGTTTTAAACGAGTTTCTGATATAAGACCAAGTTCGTAACCTATCGGTGATAAACGAATATCTGCGTTGTCTTGTCGTAGAAGTAAACGATGTTCTGCCCTGGAGGTGAACATTCTATAGGGTTCGTCGGTGCCCTTTGTAACAAGGTCATCGATTAATACGCCGATATATGATTCTGATCTTTTTAGTATGAGTTCGGGTGCGTTTGTTATTTTTTGATGAGCATTAATACCCGCCACGAAACCTTGACTTGCAGCCTCCTCATATCCGGTCGTTCCATTTATTTGTCCGGCCAGGTATAGGTTTCTTTTTAATTTGGTTTCAAGTGTGAGATTAAGTTGGGTTGGTGGAAAAAAGTCGTATTCAATCGCATACCCAGGTCTGAACATTTTTACGTTCTCAAAACCTTGTATTTTTGTTAGGGCCCTGTATTGAACATCTTCAGGAAGAGAGGTGGAAAATCCATTAACATATATTTCGACCGTGTTCCAGCCTTCTGGCTCTACAAAGATTTGATGCCGGTCACGTTCCGCAAAGCGATTAATTTTATCTTCGATGGATGGACAGTATCTCGGTCCAAGCCCTTTTATGCGGCCTGTAAACATGGGAGATTGTTCAAAACCTTCTTTGAGCGTTTCGTGGACTTCGGTATTGGTGTATGTGATCCAGCAACATCTTTGCTCTTTTGGTAGTGGAACATCCGTATACGAAAAGCGACCACGCACATCGTCACCCCATTGCTCTTCCATTTTTGAATAATTCAATGATCTTCCGTCGACTCTGGGCGGGGTTCCTGTTTTCATTCTTCCAGCTTCAAATCCCAAGTTTACCAACTGCTCTGTAATCCCGGTAGCAGCTTTTTCGCCTGTTCTTCCCCCTCCGTATTTTTTTTCGCCAATATGAATTTCTCCGTTTAGAAATGTTCCATTAGTTAGTACGACTGCTTTTGCTTGGATTTCTATTCCTAAGGTGGTTTTAACTCCCCTAACTTCGTCTCCTTCGATAAGTAATGCTGTAACAGTATCTTGCCAGAAATCAACATTGGGCGTTTGTTCCAACATTAAACGCCATGCTTCCGCGAACCTCGCTCTGTCTATTTGAGCTCTTGGACTCCACATTGCAGGACCCTTGGAACTGTTTAGCATTCTAAATTGTAATGTCGTCTTGTCAGAAATGATCCCTGAGTATCCTCCTAGCGCATCGATCTCCCTTACAATTTGACCTTTAGCGACTCCGCCCATTGCTGGATTACAGCTCATTTGAGCTATTGTCCCCATGTTCATTGTGATAAGAAGAACTTTTGAGCCAAGGTTCGCTGCTGCGGCAGCGGCTTCACATCCGGCATGACCAGCCCCAACTACTATTATATCGTATTTATTAAACATTTTTTTTGCGTTCCACGTGGAACAATTTATTCGTTGATGATTTCACTATGCAACGTTCCACGTGGAACACGTTTGAACAATGAACTAAATGCCGCTATTGCCCATACTCCTTCAAGTATAACAAACGGGTAGAATTTTATCAAGTAAGCGGAGTATCCACACAGTATTGCGCCAATGATATTAAGCGTGACATATATTTTGCTATTAGAAGTTAATACCCCTCGCAAATTGAGCAGAAAGCCTATTAATAATAAACTTACGCCTATGGATCCTAATATATCTGATTGGCTCATTATTAATCGGTTAATTCGAGCCAACGAAGTGTTTTATCATCGATTTGCTGGGTCTTTAGTTCGATCTGCACTGATATCTCTGAGAGCTCTTCATGATCGATAATACCCGAGTTTAAACTCCTTGTTAAACTTAATACCTCTTTTTCGAGAATTTTTATTTTATCCTCTATTTCCTGTAATTCTTTTTCCTCTTTATAGGACAGCTTTTTAGAAGGTACGTCTGCCTTTAAAGATTTAGATGTTTGCCATTCGGGCTTGGAAGGTTTTTTTAGTTCATCTTGTTCTAACCGATAATCAGTGTAGTTGCCGGAATATATTCTCACCTTACCCCCTCCTTCAAAAATAAATAACTGATCAGTTAAACGGTCTATCAAATATCGGTCATGGGATACTAGCATCAAAACTCCTGGAAAATTCATTAGGAATTCCTCAAGAACATTTAGAGTATCTATGTCAAGGTCGTTAGTCGGTTCATCCAAAATCATATAGTTTGGATTCTTCATTAAAACGCGCATTAGTTGAAGCCTTTTCTTTTCACCCCCGCTTAATTTATTTACAAAGCCGTATTGTTTAGCAGGCGGAAAAAGAAAATGAGTGAGAACCTGACTAGCTGTTAGGTTTTTGCCATCAGCCATAGTGATGTATTCCGCAACATTTTTAACTACATCAATAACGCGCTCGTCACCCTTAAATTCTAGCCCCCCCTGTTTGTAGTATCCAAATACGGTAGTTTCACCAACCTTTACACTGCCATTGTCGGGTTTTAGTAAACCTGTAATTAAGTTAAGCAGGGTCGATTTTCCTGTACCGTTTTTTCCCGCTACACCAATTCTATCTCCCTTCTTGAAAGTATAAGAGAAATTCTGTATAACTGGATATTCGTTAAAGGATTTGCTAACGTGATCGAGTTCAAGAATCTTATTCCCTTGGCGTGATACGTTGACACTCAATTCAAGGTTGGATTTAATTTGCCTTCCTTTTGTTTTTTCCTCCAGATCATAGAACGAGTCAATGCGTGATTTTGATTTCGTAGTCCGGGCTTTAGGTTGACGACGCATCCATTCAAGTTCTTTTCTCAAAAGATTTACATTCTTGTTGAACGACGCATCATCTGCAGCATCTTGTTCGGCTTTTCTTTCGAGATAATAGCTGTAATTACCATTGAAATTCTGCAGTTTCCCTCGGTCTAATTCAATTATCCGCGTTGATACATTGTCAAGGAAATATCGATCATGGGTAACCAGAATCACTGTCTTTTGTCCGGTTGTCATAAAATTTTCCAACCATTCGATAGTCTCGATATCCAAATGATTTGTTGGTTCGTCCAGCAAGTAAACATCGGGATCGTCAATAAGTAATTTTGCCAGCGCTAAACGCTTTCTTTGTCCACCAGACAAAGTAGCAATGTTTTGCTCCAATTTTTGAATACCGAGCCTGCCAAGTATGGTCTTGATTTCATATTCATACTCCCAGGCATTTTCCGAGCTAAGTTCATCCATTAACCTGTTGAGAAGTTTCTCATTCGTAACACCCTGATTAACAGCTTCTTCGTACTGTCTAATAAGTTGTTGACGCGAATTTCCTATCGAATAAATGAAGTCGCTAATGCTGGCCTGATCGTCGAATTGTGGATCTTGTTCAAGATACCCTATTCTAAGTTCCCGCTCTGTTACAACTTTCCCAAGCCCTGGAGCAAGAATACCAGATAGTATCTTTAATAAAGTAGACTTTCCGGTACCATTAATCCCAACCAGGGCAACTCGTTCGCCCTTATTTATACCAAAATAAAGGTCGGTGAATAACCAGTTATCATTAAATGAATGCCCTAATTGTTCTGTTGATAAAATGCTCACACTAATTTTTATATTACTTAAATCATTCCCACCTTTATGACAATAAGACAGCTACGAGAAATAAAAGTTCTTATTTAGCAGGGAAATCTTAATCATTCATCTGCAAAGGTACATATTTGATTTTTGGAATAAATATTGTGTGTTGTAACATGTAATTTAATGTAATCATGAAAAAAATAGTTCACAGAGCCAATGACCGGGGTATCCAGGATCATGGTTGGCTAAAAGCAGCACATTCATTTAGTTTTGCTCAGTATCACAATCCCTCAAAGATGCATTTTGGACTTTTAAGAGTTTTAAATGATGATATTGTGTCTCCGGGAATGGGCTTTGGCACACATGGGCACGATAATATGGAAATCGTTACTATACCTCTAAAGGGATCATTGGCACATAAAGACAGTTTAGGATCGATTGGTAATATAAGCTCTGGAGAAGTACAAATGATGTCGGCTGGAAGTGGAATTCAACATTCTGAGTTCAATGGTTCATCGATAGAGGAAGTTAACCTTCTTCAAATTTGGGTCTTACCGAAAGAGCGAAATATTAATCCAAGGTATGATCAGCAGAAGTATAACCTGGAGGATAATAACAACTCATTTGTTACCTTAGTTTCATCTGAAAAGAAGCCCGGCGTTATGTGGATTAACCAGGATTCGGTTTTTAGTCTTGGGACATTTGACACGGTTAGTAAAGCAAACTATACAATTAAACATTCCGGAAACGGAGCTTATATATTCCTCATCGAAGGTGAAATAGAGATTGATGGAATTATTTTGGAAAAAAGAGATGCGCTTGGGGTATATCATACAGATAGTATTGATATTAATATCAGAGAGAACTCTAAAATACTTATTATTGAAGTACCAATGGAATAAGAGTTAAAGGGTTAATTTTCCCAGGTAATAATTCTCTTTGGCAGTCATTAGAGTTTTTGCAGTTTTTCCTTTGTCAGTATAACCAAGAAGATGCAATGTTCCGTGCACCATAACACGATGTAATTCATCATGATCCGGGACTTTAAAGGTTTGTGCATTTTCGCTAACCCGATCTATGCTAATGAAAATATCGCCAACTATGCGATGATCATTATCGCTATTATCAAAAGTGATGATATCGGTGAAAGTATCGTGTTTAAGATATTCTTGGTTTATCGCAAGCAAATAGTTGTCACTACAAAACACAAAATTTAATTCCTTTAGGTGAAAACCTTCGGCCTCGATAGTTTCTTTTATCCACTTTCGCAGGGATATTTTATGCTTTAATTTGAATGGGACGTCTTCAGAAAAAAACTTAATTTGGAACAGGGACATTAAATTTTAAAGTGCAGCTCGAGTTCATTCCCTCTGGAATTGAAGATGCATTGATCAGCCAAACGTTTGATAATGAAAACACCTCTGCCCGTAAGATTTTCAAGATTTTCTGGTGCTGTCGGGTCTGGAAGGCTATTAAAATCAAATCCATCACCCTGGTCTGATACAGTGAAAATTAATCGCTTATCTTCTATAACCTCCAGATTAATATATACTATTTTACTTGGGTCCTCCCTATTACCATGGATAATGGCATTTACCGTGGCTTCGCTAAGGCATGTTAGTACATTCGCATAAATTTCATCGCTCAAGTTATATTTCTCACTCAGAGTATCAATGAAGTTTTCAACCGTTGTAATACTATCAATTTTCGATGGTAATTGCAGAGTATACAATGCTGTGTTATCCGAAAATTCTGTCTGATTAATCATTTATAACCCGAATTTAAGTATTTAAAATAATCACCGACCTTTATTTTGTAAAAAGAATTTAAGGAGGGCGGTACTGTTTTAAGCAAATCCGTCTCTTTTTGTTTGATTTTTTGGTATTCCTGTAGGATGATCTTATGATCCGGTGCAATTGCTACACCCTCTTTACTCTCTCTTTTGTCCTCTTGTTCCCGTTCTCGTTCAGCTTTATCTGCCTGCAAGAGTTTGCTTAGTATTTCCTGCTGCCTGTTCAACGTCTCCTGCTGAATTTTCTTGTTTACGAGATCGGTTTCAGTTTGTTCCATCTCTTTCATTAATTGATCAAGGTTCCCCAAACCGCTCTTACCATCTTTATTCTCCAGTCTGTTAATTTCCTGCATAGCCTGACGGATCATCTGCTGCTCCCGTGCCATTCTTGCAAGTTGTTCACTCATGCCCTGCCCTTGCCCTTGCTGCCCTTGACCGGGCTGCTGTCCTGGCTGCTGTCCTGGCTGTTGTCCTGGCTGTTGTCCCTGCTTTTTCTGAGCAGCCTGTTTCTGCATTTCTTCCCGCGCCTTTTGCATGTTTTTATTCAATTGCTCCTGCATTTTGCTTAACTGTGAAAGGCTTTGTTTCTTTTTTCCTTTGCTTCCAGGCTTGCCGTTTTGCTGAGCTTGTTGCATCTGATCTAAAGCCTCATTAAGCATTAGAGCCAAATTGTTAATTGAGGTCATTGCAAATTGCTGGTTACGATTAGCTTCAGCTGTACGGCGTTCACCCAAACTTTCTATTGCTTTTCCAACATTAAAGTTTATTACCTGTATTTCCTTATTCACAACGGATTGGATCTGAGGCACTTTTTTGCTAAGAGAATATAAACTATCCTCGATCATTTTTAGATTGTCTTTAATATCTCTCTGTTTTTGAGTTTGCAATACGTATAAAGGATCGGTGGTGTTCATACCGCGCACAGATTGCATTGTTTTTTCCTGGTCAAAAGAACTGCTAACAAGGTTATCCAGAATTTCACGAAGTGCTTTGGTATTAACTTCACTCTCTTCTTCTTCACTTTCTTGCTGCATAGCTTCCAGCTTTTTTGAAAGTTGCTCCATTTGGTCGGCTGCTTCTTTCTGATTTTCAGAAGCTTTTTTCTCATCCTTCTTTTCCAGGTTTTCAGAACTCTTCTGTTGCTCCTGCTCTATTTTTTGCTGCTCTTTTTCTTGACTTACAAATTCATTTTTTTGATTAAGAGCTTCGTTTTTCTTTTCAAGTTCTGTTAAGTCTTCTTTTAAATCCTTAAAGTCTTCTTTAAGCTCTTTCTGCTCTTCTTTAAGCTTTTCATTTTCTGACTTTTTATCTAAAGTCTTCTCGCTAAGAACTTCCTGTTTTTTTGAAAGTTCCTTGAGTTTGTCGATCGACTCGGTAAGTTTCTGATCAAATTCAAGTTGCTTGTATAATTCAAGTATCCTGTCGAGTTCTTTTTGTAAAGATTTATTATCGAGCTGCATCTTAGAAAGCTCTTCCTGGGTCAAAGCCTTGTTGTTCTTTTCCAGTAGTTTTTCGATATTTTTTAGAATTTCACGGGTCTTTTCATCTAAAACATTATTAAACAAATTTTCGATTTGTTTTTGCTTTTCAAGAATTTTCTCATTCTGTTCCCTATTTTCATTCTGCTCAAAAAGATTTTGTTTGTTCTCTTTCTGAATTTCTTTCACTAGCTCTTCAAGCTCCTTCTGTTTTTGGAGAAGTGCTTCAACTTGTTTCTTTTCTTCGTAAGTGAGGTTCTTTTTATTTAATAGGTCTTGATTTAGACGCTTTGCTTCTTTTTCAACCAGGGAAGATTGACGGATAGCCTGCGCCATTTTTTCTTTGATCTGTTCTGAATTCGCTTCAAGCTTTTTTTCTACTTCACGGTCTGAAGCAATCTTAAATGTCCGGATAGCGGAGCGACTGGCCTTTGAACCATTAACTCCATCGTTATCAAATATTTCGAAATAATATTCGATCTGGTCGCCTGGTTGTGTTTTAGCATCATTAACATTCCAAATATGGAAGAAATTGCTTTGAAGACTATTTCTGTCAAAACTCACCGTTTTTATCTCGGGTTTTACAATAGTTGCTGTCCCGCCTGCCGGCAAAACCCTGTAATTAAAGTTCAGTTTGGAGAAGCCATGATCATCATTTACCTGGCCTACAAAGTAAAGAATTTTCGCATTAACAGAATCTGGACGTTCTGTCACATCTATCATAGGCATCAAATCCGGTATAACCCGTAACTGATAAGATACAGAATCCGAAGTTGAAACATCGTTGCTTACAGGGCGGATATTGTAAGTTATATTCCTTAAAGCCCGATATGAAAAATTAAAGTGGCCTGCATCGGCTTGGCGAATCCGGAAATTCTGTTTATCCATTTTAACGTCCAAATGATCGCTGCTTCGCGCTCTAAATCTCCAGTTTATCCTGGTCCCTTCAGGAACGTTCAGATCACCTGAATTTTCCAGCCTTTCATTGGTTTTACTTAGGTAAGCCGGGTACTCAAGAAAAACATCAAAATCCAGCAGGGTTGGTCGCTCTATAACTTTCAAAACATAATCTTCCGAATTAAACTCTCCACCTCTAAGTCTAATCGTTTTAGTTTTCTGGAGATTCTTAAAAGTATAATTGAAGCGAATAATATTTTCTTTATCCAGCTTAAAAGTATTTGCCCCATCTTCCAAATAGAGTTCGGCAGGAATTTCGTTCCCGGTAAGCTTGACTTTTAGTGTATAATCATCGCCTTGTATTGCTGATAGATTTTGATTTATTAGTTCGAAACTAAAGGGAGCTTTTTTGACAAAGCGCTTGTTATGATTTAAAAGTCGTTCTGTACTTTCACTTAGTATTGATGGGGCTGCGAAAAAGACAATTATGATAGCCGATAAAGGTACTAACGCATACTTAATATATTTCCTGTTGTCTTCGATATGCACTGCCGAGCTGAACGGTACAGGACGCAGCTCAGCAATTTTCTGATCGATACTGGCTTCGATCAAAGCTCTCTGTTCCGGATTAATGTCCGAGAGCTTTTTCAATTGCAATGTATTTAATAACTTGTCTTTAACAGGTTGGAAATGATCTCCGATAATATCTGAAGCCTGTTCATAACTTATTGTTTTCCCAAGCCGGAAATATGACAACAACGGAATAATGATATAGGTTGTTAGGATAGCGACGTTACCGAGAATAAAAGTATAGAACAGAAATGTCCTTATGAGTGGATCAAAGCGCCCGTAATACTCGGCAACTGCTACCAGGATGTAAGCCGCGAAAAGTGAGGCAGCCATGAAAATGGAACCCTTAATAACTCTGTTCAGGTAATATTTACGGATGAATCCGTCAATTTTCTGAATTAAATGCGCGTAATTATCTGCAGACCTGCTCATGGGTAGTATTCACGTCTATTAACATTAAAATTACGAAAATTACGTTTACGATGTATCTAAAAATATAATACAGTTGGATGTTATCAGTATAACACGGGAAATTTCACTGTTTTTTCTTCAGAAGAATAACATTTGCCACTTTTCGCTCCCCTTCATGATCCCACTTCTTATTGTCAGACGGGTAATTGACAACCCCATTACCTTCGTGCCCCTTAATCCACAAGCTAGTAGATCCTCCGCCATCAAGATTAATTGCATCGTCAGATTTCAGCCACCGCATTAGTTTGGTCAGTTCAAACAAGCTCATCCCTGCCGAATTAGCATCTCTCCCATCAACAGTTATTAGAAGCACCCTGTTATTTTTAGTAATAGCAATAGCGGTACGCGGATGCCGGGTTATGTTAAATGCGTTGGAATCGAGTTTTTCGTCAAATTGATTCATAATAAGCAGGGGGCCGGTAACCATAATGTCTTCCCCGACAAGTGAATTTTCCCAGTATGAATCGCCATTAAACTTTGCAATACTTAATTTTCCCTTGTTGAAGACGAGTGCAGAGGATTGATGACCGGTGCGAGCTCCGTTTTTTCCTAAACGGTTTTCGTTTATTACCTTCCCGTCCGATTTAATGAAATCAACAGATCCGCCATTTGCAATGTCGAAAAAAGTACCATTCAAAGCAGCAAGTGAATTTGCGGACTTACCAAATTCGCTGGTGGTTATAAGCTTTTTAGCATCGTAACCCAGATCCAGCATCAGTTTTTTTTTCGGTTTTATTTCAAGGATGCTGACGTTCTGGTTTGTACCAAATAGATTGTTATTGAACCAATGGGTTTTTAGCATAACACCGGAGGTGATCTTTTTCTTTTTCCATTCGGCTTCAACAACGTTAGTAGAGTCGGTTTGTGAAAAAGCTTGGCCGAAGCAAGCAATCAGTAACAGGGTCGCGAGTAATTTCATTGAATAAAGCTTATTGGTGCTAAGTTAAGGTTTATCAATAAATAATAAAGCCCTGCCTGGAAAACAGACAGGGCCTTATCGTACCACACTTTATTATTTCTTAGGATCTAGCGCATCGTTGATTCGCACAAGGGCATCATCCAAATGTGATTTAATGACGGAATTACTAAATTTTGGCTGAGCCGTTCTGATCTGAGCCGCTAGAGCCTTCAACTCAAATCTGGCCATAGGGCGGATATCTGATTGGGAAGCATCCATTTGAGGGGCTCCCTGAGCTGTAAACTGCCCAGGACCAGAAGGAGGTGCAGGTTCATTTTCATTTAGCAAAAACGACATCCTTTCTATATAAGCTCTTTGCAGGTTTCTTCGATAGGTATCTACATTTCCACCTGACTTTAATTCAGACCAAATGCTATTTCTTAGATCAGCAAATAGCTCATCCATACTATAAGCTGCAGCACCATTTTTGACTGAATTATCAATAACTCTGTTAAGTCGTGAAAAATCAAGTATTCCATTCAATACGCCTACCTGAGCTCTTCTCAACCTTTCTACAATCCCTGCATTATCAAATTTGTTTAACATCGACTGGTCAAGCATCCAAATGGGAGTTGCAAATGCCTGTTGATTAATAAACTCAAGCGCCTCTTTTTGCTTTGCTTCAGGAACATGAGTATAAACGGGACCTTTCTGCTCGTAGGTTTTATCGTTTTCATATATTCCTCCAATATTGGAACGAACATGACCCATATAGCGGCTCCATTGACTCAACACTTCACCAAATAGTTCTTGTAGGTTATTATAAGGCTGACCTTCTTCATATGTCCACTTTTCGATATTGGGTATTATCCTTTTCAGATTTGCGATACCGTATGTCGATGCTTTTACCGCATCATCTCCCAAATCTTCTGACTGTGACCTCGGATCTATAGGGTTGCCCGTCTGTTGTCCGTAAAAATAAGCCGGATTACCTGCTTTTTCGATGGTCCATTTATTTAGGGTTTTAGCTTCCTCTACAGGGCTTTGGTTATCAAACCAGGTATATCCCCATTTAATAGCCCATTTGTCGTATTCGCCAATTCCTGGATATAGAACTACGCCTTCATCACCAGGTTGGGCGATATAGTTAAAGCGCGCATAATCCATAATAGATGGCGCGGTTCCAGCCATTCTCTTTGTAAAGGTCCTGGAACGAAGCGAATCAACTGGATACGCAACACTGGATCCAAAATTATGCGGCAAGCCAAGTGTATGTCCCACTTCATGTGATGACACGAACCGTACAAGCTGGCCCATTACCTCGTCCTTAAATTTAGCACTACGTGCATCTGGATTTATTGCCGCCGTTTGTACAAAGAACCAGTTTCTAACCAGGTTCATTACATTATGATACCAGCCAATATCAGATTCCATAATTTCACCAGAACGCGGATCCGAGATATGAGGACCATAAGCATTAGCTATGTTTGATGCAAAGTATCGAATAACTGAATACCTGGCATCTTCCGGGGACCAATCGGGATCATTTAATGGTGCCTCTAATGCAGTTATTGCATTTTTAAATCCAGCAGCTTCGAATGCGACGTTCCAATCCTTTACACCTGCTATCAGGTAAGGTCTCCATTTCGCCGGGGTTGCTGGATCAATATAATAAATAATCTGCTTCTTAGGCTCAACAAGCTCTCCACGTTGATAAGCTGCAGGATCTTTGGGTTCAAGTTTCCAACGGTGTATATAGCGTGTAACCTGCGCTTTTTGAGCATCTAATCCATAATCAGTCTGACTTTGTCCAAAAAATCCTACCCTGTCATCAGAAAAGCGAGCTTTATAGGGAACCTTCGGTAACAGTAGCATGGAGTTATGAATTTCCACCGTCATTGAACCGATAGATTTGTCGCCTGGAGGGTCTGTGGCGCGGTAGGTCTTTAAAGATCGAGCTTCGATGTTTATTGGAAAGGATTTAATTGTATCAACGTAGGTGCGTGTTTCATCCATCGTTGTAATCTTATAAAGAGTGCGCAAGCTTTGTGGGAGCCCCAGCGATTGCACATCCTTTGAATAGAGGTCGGTAACGTCAATTACAACTGAACTGGAATCGTTATTTATCGCTTTTATTTCAAATGATGATAAAACGGCGTCAAGGTTTGAGTTTTTTACTGCCTCAAACATTTCTGTTTCTTTTGCTGCAATATTCCTGTATGACGGAATACGAATGAATACCTGCTTGTCTCGCCTTTGCCATTTCCATACCTGCTCATTTAGTTCTTCACCACCATATGTTCCGTCGACGGTTGGAGTTTTTGCATATCGGGTCACCACGAGCATTTCGCGATCGAAGAGTGAATCAGGAATTTCGTAGAAATACTTCCCATCAAGGCGGTGGACTTTGAATAGGCCATTATCAGTCTTTGCTTTATCCGTAATAATCTCCTTGTAAGGCCTGATTCCCGTTTTAGGTGCGGCCGATGCGGGAGCTGGAGTAGTGCTGGTTGCAGGAGCTGTCACCGGAGGTGCCGATCTTCTGTTCTGCGCGTACAAATTTGGGTTTAGATTAAATAAAAGCAAAGCTAGAGCTGCACACCCTAAGTGCGTAAAATTAATTTTCATCTTGAATTATAATGGTTTAGCTAACATCGAATCTACAAATGTATTATTTGAAGGCTATAATGGATGATTTATTGAAATATATTTTCCGCAGCTAGATCCTTCTTTTTAACGTCAGAATGACGCGTTCTCTTTCTCTCATGCTCTTGCTGCCATTTGGAAGGACATCTAGTATAAAGCTGCGGTCAGCTTTCGAACGGAAAAGGTTATCTACTTCAGAAGAACTCATTTCAGCAACAGGTTTAAAATTTATAGCTATAATTTCATCATCTTTTCGTAATCCAGCTTCGTCTGCCGAAGAGCCCGGTTCAACGCGGCTAACCAATATTCTGTCAAACTTTTCACCTGCGGATGTCAATTCCATCCCACTCATATCGTGCTCGAATGGTTCGTTCAGTAATGCACCCGGCTTTAAGTATAAGGCAGATTCGCTATAGTCCAAAATCACATTAAACCGCTTTAGCACAGTAATCCCCATATTTCCGTTTCTGCTTACCGAATAAACCTTTGAACCCACGTCGTCGTAATCCGGAAAAGCTGCAATAACATTGGTTAATGTGTATTTCCCTAAACTTAATGATTTGACCCGGCTAATAAATCCGCTTATTGGGCCTGTAAGCCCAATCCCTAAATTTCCTGCAATATTTAATTTCGGCACCTCAAAGGGTACGCCGCCGTTTGTTTCCAGTGATATCGGGTGGCCTGCCCCGGTGTCCAGTATCAGTTTGGCCGCTATCTTTTCGCCGGAAGCTAATTCTACGTTAGAAATAAGATAGGGCTTTCTATCTTCAATCATCAACGGAATGCGGTAACCCTTTCGTGGTATGTATGCAGTTTCAGGCTTGTAAATAGTAAGACTATTTAATGTAAAATTTATCTTAACAATAAAACTGTTAAAAAACTCATATCCAATGAGGCCGTGAACAGGCAATCCCACGTAGTTGGAAAGTTCAAAAATATCTTTCTTGAGAATTGCCGCAGACAAACCTTTAGCAATGGTACTTCCAAACCCCACGTCTATCGAAGGCGTAACAAAAGCACTAAGCGGATCGCCGTCACCAAAACCTGTGATATTAATACTTCGAAGGTTCTTAATTGAAACGGAATCAATGAGTTTCGGATCTGAAATCAGGAGAAGACCTACACCCGTATCCAACACGAAATTAAATGGCCCTTTACCGTTCACCATTAGCTTGATGATCATTAAATTCTTGACCATTTTAAATGGAACAACTTCTTTTTTTCGCTTCCCCGAAAACTCGAACCTTTGAGCGAATGTGTCGTTCCGGGTCAAGCAAAAGCATAGCGCCACGATAAATATTTTTATCATAACCCATGAACTGACCCGCTTCTCCACGAAATTATACATGATGCTAAACAAGTTACTGCATAAAATCATAATCCAATTCAAATCTTTGTAATCTTTGTCATTAGTTTTACTTTTAAAAATGAGATTTAGTTTAGAGCTGTTTCTAATACAAAAAATGGAAAAAAGCTTACTAATGCTTTAGGAATAATAAATTTGTAAGGCCAACAGCAGATGTGAGAAATGAAATAGAGCGGATTAATACTTATATCATAACAATTATTAGCCATGAAAAGCCAATTTTTTATTTTTCTAGCAGTGACAATTCTGATATTTTCTTGTACTGCACCTAAATTAAATACATCACCATGCGAACCAATGATGTGTACCCAGGAGTTTAGGATGGTACAGGTCAAGTTTAAAGATTCCTCAGGAAAGCCGCTCACTGTCAAAGATTTTTCAGCTATTAACAAAAGAACGGGTGAAAGCACAGTTCAGAATAATGAACCGGTAACTGTAATTAATCAGGGGATTTATACTGTAGCCAGTGATGCCGATTTAAAAAAGCTTTCCGAAACTGGTGACATTATCATAGTTACCGCTTCTCACCCCAGAACAAATGAAAAGATATCCGCGGATTTTGTAGTCAGCGGTGGCAAGTGTGCATGCCATATTAATAAAATTTCAGGACCAGCGGAAGTAACACTGTAAGATCACTTTTTAATCTTAGTTGTGCCTTCATAGGTTTTATCATGATCCTGAGCTGGTAAAACCGCGACTTTTTTTTCTTCTTCAATCTGTACTACATGCACCGCATATTCTGCCGGCCTGATCTTGCCCCCATAGCAATCTGAATACACTTGCGTAAATTCTGCTCCGAAAAACAATATTGCGGAGGTATAATACACCCATATAAGAATTACAATTAAGGAGCCTGCTGCTCCGTAAGCAGATCCCGGGCCGACCTGCTCGATATATAGACCGATCAGAAATTTGCCAAGCATAAATAGTAAAGCAGTGAAGTATGCACCCATTTTGACATCCTTCCATTCTATCAATACATCAGGTAGAAATTTGAATATGATCCCAAAAAGGGCAGAAATTATAATAAAAGTCAGAACGAGATTAACCCCATTAATAACCAGTATAGTAATGTCGGGAAAATAAATTTGAAGTTTGGAACTCAAGGCTAATACAATTCCATTAATTACAAGCGAAACAATAAGTAAAAAACCTAATCCAATGACCATCGAAAAGGAAAGAACCCTGTTTGTGATCATTTTCAACCAGCCCTTCTTAGGTTTTGCTCGAACCCGCCAAATCGAATTAATCGAGTCCTGAATCTCAATAAAAACGCCGGTAGTACCAATAAAAAGTGTGATGGAACCAATTATTATTGCAAAGGTCGATTCGTTATTATCGGAAATATTCTTGATGGTCTCTTGAATTTGAACGGCCGCATCAGACCCTACAAATTTGTTCAGCTCCGCAAAAATTTTGCCCTGAGCGGCTTCTTGCCCGTAAAAAATTCCTGCAAGTGACACGATGATCAACAAAAGTGGTGCGATAGCGAAAATGGTATAGTATGCCAGCGAAGCACTCATCTTCAATGCGTTATCGTCTAAAAAAGCATTTGACGCCTTATATAACAAGGTGCCGGAATTCTTTAACTTGAATTTTTCTTTTTTTTCCATCAGGGTTTATTGCTAGAATATCATTGAGATTGAAACAGTTTTGATAAATTTAAAAACTCATTTTATCATTTTCAGCATAACAAACAATTTACGGACCATTTAACTGTATCATATCACACGAGGTCAGCCCTGCGCGATGTAATCAATATAGATCGTGATATATGGCCTCAAGGCAGCCCTTTAAAACCGAAAATCAATATAAAACAAATGAAGAAAATAAATATAATTCTTAGTTTTTTAGGAATTTCATTTTTGAAGCCGCCCCACTGTGATCTTCATTCCATGTCAATCATAAAAATTGTCTCATAAATTGAAAGAGAAGTCTTTTTTCGGGGGCACCGCTTACCTTGGTATCCCTTTTAATGAAAAATACAAACAACTTGTATTTGAAGGAATTGATCGCTATGGAATAAACTATGGAGCCTCCAGAAATAATAATGTAAGTCCTGATGTATTTTGCACGGCGGAAGCTGAGGCAGCAAAAAGATGCGGAGCAGAAGCGTCTATAATTCTTTCCAGCGGATATTTAGCGGCTCAACTGGTTATCCAGCATCACTTTCAAAAGTGTAAATTTATATATGCTCCTGATACTCACCCAGCCTTATGGATTGGTAAGCCCAATCCTCCAAGAATGAGTTTTGGGGAATGGGCCGTTCAAGCTGTGGAGGAAATTAACGGCTCAGACGAGGCTGTATTGCTGATAAGTAACTCGCTTAACAATCTTATTCCCGAGATCTATGATTTTAACTGGCTGAAAAAAATTATTCCGGGTAAAAAGGTTACTCTACTTGTAGATGATTCTCACGGGATCGGCATAACCGGTGAGAAAGGGGAAGGAGTGTATTCATGGATCCCTAAGATTCCACATACCGAAATTATAGTTATCGCTTCAATGGCAAAAGCTTTAGGTGTAGACGCAGGAGTAATTTTAGGAACTAACAAGAGTATTAAAAAGTTTAGAACGTCCCCCGTTTATGCGGGAGCATCTCCACCAGTACCCGGAGTCTTGTACGCCTATGTTAACGCTCTTTCTATTTACCAGGAAGAACTGAAAAAACTTCGGGATAATATAAAGTTCTTCACCAGCCTTATAAAGCACAGGCCGGAGGTATTGTATATTACAAATTTTCCTGTTTTCTTAATTGATGATGCTCATGCCGTTACTGATTTCGCTTCTAAAGGAATACAAATTTCCTCTTTTGCTTATCCCGACCCCACAGGCAAAGTGTTGAATCGAGTGGTTTTGAATAGTGGGCATAATAAAGTGGAGTTGAAGGGGTTGGCGGAAGCGATATTAGGGAGTAAGGAACAAGGAGCAAAGAACAAAGACCGCAAGCGTACCGATAAATAATTTTTTAAGTTTCAATTTTTATTGAACCAGGGAAGAGTATTTACTCTTTGCTCTTTATTCTTTGTTCCCCTCACAGTTCTTCAAACGCAATATCCATCAATTCAAAGTTCTTCCAGTCTTTAAAATCAAAGTGCCACCATTCATTATCCAAAACCCGGAAACCGTTGCGTTCCATGACGTTAATTAACAGGTCGCGATTTTTAATTACGCTTGCCGGCAAGTCTTTGTAGTCGGGACTGGCGGCATCGGCAAAACTATCGTAAGGAGTAGGCATGTTCAAATCCTTACCGCTTTTAAGGTTAATTATTGTCAGGTCGATAGCACAGCCACGATTGTGCCTTGATCCATCTTTAGGGCTAGCTACAAAACTTTTATCTGATGCAATTTCGAAAAATTTGACAGTAACGCTGTAAGGCCTGTATCCGTCGAATATTTTAAGACCCAGGCCGGATTTGTTAAGTTCAGCCTGAACGTTTTTAAGAGCTTTTGCCACAGGCAGCCTCGCATATGCCCGTGCTTCTTTATATACTGCCTGTTTTGCAAAGTTGTTTTTGGTTGCGTATCTGATATCCAGCTTAATCCCTGGTATATATTTCTTAAGGTCGAGAAGTTCTTTTTCAGGATTTCCGGCAACTGAATTTCTGTAGTCTATTATATTATCGATAACAGCCAATCCATGAGGATTTGCTGTTTGGGCATAAATATGAGATGAAGCTAGAATACAAAAGAAAAAAAGAAACCTTTTTATCATCGGTTGGAGACTATAAGCAGATCAAGATCTTTAACCGGGATGTTAAAACGCTCGGAAAGATCTTTATTGGTTAATTTGCCCTGATATAAATAGGTGGCATTGCGTATTCCCGGCCGTTCCCAGATTAGATTCATAACACCGCCCATTTCGCCAATATCCAATAATATCGGGGTAAAAATATTTGTCAAAGCGTAAGTTGCAGTACGCGATACACGTGAGGCGATATTTGGCACACAATAGTGAATGACATCATGCTTTCTAAAGGTTGGGACGGTATGATTTGTAACCTTTGAGGTCTCAAAACAGCCTCCCTGGTCGATACTTACATCAATAATTACCGAATTAGGCTTCATTTTGCTCACCGTCTCTTCGGCCACGATACACGGGCTTCGGCCATGGCTTGCACGGATCGCACCGATGGCGACATCGCAACTCCGAATGGCTTTCTGTAGTACTACAGGTTGGATAACCGAAGTAAATACACGGGTACCAATATTGTTTTGAAGCCGACGCAACCTGTAAATAGAACTGTCAAAAACCTTTACTTCGGCACCCAGGGCAATAGCAGTTCGTGCCGCATACTCACCTACAGTACCCGCGCCCAGAATAACTATTTCTGTAGGCGGCACGCCGGTAATTCCGCCAAGCATTAAACCCTTTCCTTCAAAAACATTGCTTAAATACTCTGCAGCGATGAGTACCGAAGTCGCACCCACGATCTCGCTCATTGCCCTTACGACGCTCAGCACATTACCTTCGTCGCGAAGATATTCAAACGAAAAAGCAGTGACCTTTTTCTTCATCAACGACTGCAGAAACTCTGCTTTCATAGTCGCCATTTGAAGAGCAGAGAATAAAACTTGTCCCATCTTCATCATTTCAAGCTCTTCTGTCGTCGGGGGAGCAATCTTAATGATAATATCGGCTTTATAAACCTCCTTTTTATCATATACTATTTGGGCACCTTGTTCACTATAATGATCATCGTTGAAATTGGCAGCTATGCCCGCTCCTGCTTCGATGACTACTTCATGACCATTTTGAATTAATAAGCCAACGGATAAGGGGGTTAATGCAATCCTGTTTTCCTGAAACGAGGTTTCTTTTGGAATACCAATATAAAGATTGTTTTTCTTGATCTTAACTTCCAACATTGCTTCCTGCGGCTGCATCATGGCCTGTTTTGCAATGTCAGATAATTCACTCATCATAGGTTCTTAATAGGGATTGGAAGGTACAAAATTTTTAAAAAAAGATGAAGGGTTAATTCACTTTATTGCTTTTCAAATTTTCGTCACGGTGATCGACCTTAACTGATCGTCAGCATTTGCAATAACTACTTTAATGTAGCTTTCAGGCCATAAACCATGAATTTTCTCAGGCCATTCTATAAAACAATAATTTCCGGAATAAAGATATTCCTCAAAACCAAGGTCGTATGCCTCAATCTCACTTTTTATCCTGAAGAAATCAAAGTGAAATATCTTCCCATCAGGGTAATTATACTCATTTACGATTGAATAGGTTGGACTAGATGCGGTATCCTTAACTTTAAGTTCTGCGCATAAGGCTTTGATTAAAGTAGTTTTTCCAGCACCCATGATGCCCTCAAAGAAAAATATCTTTTCATCAGGGAAAAATTCCAAAAGCCGCTTCCCAGCGCCAGGAAGTTCGTCTATGTCACGGATCAAAAATTCCACATCGCAATATAAATCTCTCAATGCCTATTTCGGACTATACGTTACGTAAGGTACGATCATTTCTTCTAACGAAATTCCGCCATGCTGGAAAGTTTCATTAAAGTAGTTTACAAACTGGTTGTAATTATTAGGGTAAACAAAATAACTGTCTTCTTTAGCAAAAATAAATCCGGAGCTCATATGTAATTTAGGAAGCATCGCCTCATGAGGATTCTTAACGTGAAACACCTCTTTTGCGTTAAAATTCAGATTTTTCCCTTGTTTATAACGCAAATTTGAATTGGTATTTCTATCGCCGATAACCTTACTTGGGTGCTTTACACGAATAGTTCCATGATCGGTAGTGATAATTAGTTTAATGTCTTTTTGCGAAAGCTTTTTCAAGGCGTCGAGTAAAGGTGAATGAACAAACCAGGAAAGAGTAAGCGACCGGTATGCTGCTTCATCATTAGCAAGTTCGCGGATCATTGCCATATCTGTGCGTGCATGAGAAAGCATGTCGACAAAGTTGTATACAATTACATTCAGGTCGTTACCCATTAAGTTATTTATATTCTCATTTATAGCTTTTCCTTGTTCATAGGTAAGGATCTTATTATAAGAATATTTGCACTCCTTCCGCATAACACGTTGTATTTGATCGGCAAGGAATTTTTCTTCAAATAGGTTTTTGCCGCCCTCATCTTCATCATTCTGCCACATGTCGGGAAAACGCTTTTCCATTTCAAGGGGCATCATTCCTGAAAAGATTGCGTTCCTCGCATACTGTGTTGCAGTCGGCAGAATACTATAATAACTGTCTTCCTCGTCTATCCGGTAATAATCCATAAGAATAGAGTTAATCATTTTCCATTGATCATATCGAAGGTTGTCTATTAGGATGAAAAAAGTGGGCTTTTTCGCTTCAAGTGAAGGGAACACTTTTTTTGAAAATAATTGATTCGAGGTGATTGGCCCCTCGTCAGGGTTCTTAAGCCAGCTTAGGTAATTCCGCTCCACGAATTTCGAAAACTGTACATTTGCTTCTGCCTTCTGGACTGTCAAAATTTCATGCATTCCCTCATCTTCCAAAGTTTCAAGTGAAAGCTCCCAATAAACTAACTTTTTATAAACCTCTACCCATTCCGCATGGCTTAAGTTGTCGTTAAGTGTCATCCCCAATGTCCTGAAATCCTGTTGATAAGCCATTGAGGTTTTCTCACTAATAAGCCTTTTATTGTCGATAAGCTTTTTAATAGTAAGAAGTATTTGTTTTGGATTAACCGGCTTGATTAGGTAATCGTCAATTTTAAATCCAATAGCATCCTCCATCATATACTCCTCCTCATTCTTGGTGATGAGCACAATAGGCACGTCGGGATCTATAGTCTTTATTTTAGCAAGAGTCTCCAGGCCCGTGAGTCCGGGCATGTTTTCATCCAAAAAAACCAGGTCAAAGTTTTCTTTTTTAAAACAGTCTAATGCATCATTCCCATTAGTAACGGTTTTTATTTTGTATCCCTTTTCGTTTAGAAATAGTATATGGGGTTTCAGCAAATCGATTTCATCATCGGCCCATAAAATGTTAGTTTCCTGCATTTGAACGTAAATTTAGCAATATTAAAAGCATTGAGCTTTTTAAACAGCTCAATTGTCATTAAAATTAACAATTTTTGTGCCTTAGGGTTCTAAATCTTGAATAAGAAGAAAATAATTAATGATCCGGTTTATGGATTTATTACCATTCCTTCAGAATTGGTATTTGATCTTATTCAGCATCCGTATGTACAGCGCTTGCGTTATATTAAGCAGCTCGGAATGACCCACCTGGTTTACCCGGGAGCATTGCATACCAGATTTCACCATGCGATCGGAGCAATGCACCTGATGAGCCTGGCAATTGATACTATCAAAAGCAAGGGTCAAGCTGTTTCTCATGAGGAAGAAGAGGCTGTTACTATAGCCATACTCCTGCATGATATTGGGCATGGCCCTTTTTCCCATGCACTGGAGCATACCATCGTAGAGGGAATTTCACACGAACATGTTTCTAAACTTTTGATGGATAAACTTAATCAGGAGTTTGATGGAAGGCTTTTTCTTGCACTTGAGATTTTCAATGACAGGTATCATAAAAGATTTCTCCATCAACTGGTATCAGGACAGCTTGACATCGACCGGATGGATTATCTTAACAGAGACAGTTTTTTTACTGGAGTTTCTGAGGGGGTTATAAGTTTTGACAGGATAATTAAAATGCTTGATATAGTTGATGATCAGCTTGTCGTTGAAGAAAAAGGTATTTATTCTATTGAGAAATTCCTGATAGCACGAAGGTTGATGTACTGGCAGGTTTATTTGCATAAAACCGTAATTGCTGCGGAGCAAATGCTGGTAAAGATTCTTGAACGGGCAAAGGAGATTTCAGGTCAGGGTAGACGCTTGTTCGCAAGTCCCTGTTTTGCCTATTTCTTAACCAATTCAATCAGTAGGGATGATTTCAGGAATGATCTCCGGATCTTAGAGCGGTTTACAAAACTGGATGACCACGATATATTTACATCTATAAAGGTTTGGTGCGACGACGAGGATTTGATCCTATCAACTTTGTGTAAGCACCTGATAAGCCGGAACCTTTATCAGGTTGAGATCACCAATGAACCTCCTTCTATTGAAAAAATCAATAATCTTGCAGAAAACGCAATAGATGAGTTCGAAATTGAGGAAGATGACACCTCTTACTTCGTATTTACAGACACTATAAGGAACAACGCATACAGTGTTGGCAGTGGTAGCATTAAGATACTGATGAAAGATGGTTCAATACAGGATATTACTACAGCATCTGATAATTCAAATCTTGAAGCATTGGTTAGAACTGTACAGAAATATATCCTTTGTTATATTAAAGAGGTGAAACTATTTAATGGTTAACACGTCTTATGCAGAATACACTTATAAGTACAAAATTTGTAGGTTAACTAATAACATCTAAATTTGCCGCATGCAATTAACTGCACATCAGATTGGAGTATTACTGGAAGGTACTGTTGAAGGTAATCCCGAGGTCGCGGTAAATCAGCTGTCAAAAATCGAAGAAGCACGTCTTGGCTCACTTTCATTTTTAGCTAATACAAAGTATGAACAGTACGTCTATACCTCCCAGGCCTCAGTAATTATCGTAAATGATGATTTTATTCCAACACAATCAGTACACGCTACGCTGATACGGGTTAAAAATTCCTATAGCGCTTTTTCGATACTTCTCGAAAAGTACGATGAGATGATAAAGTCTAATAAAATCGGAATTGAGCAGTTTAGCTTCATTCATCCCACAGCGAAACTTGGGAAGGATGTGTACATAGGCTCCTTCGCATACATAGGCTCCGATGTGAGGATTGGCGATGGCAGTAAGATCTACCCTAATACTTACGTGGCAGATAATGTAACAATTGGAAAAAATGTGACACTATACGCAGGTGTGAAGGTTTATTTCAATTGTGAAATAGGAGATAAAAGCATTGTCCATTCGGGTGCTATTATCGGGGCTGACGGCTTTGGCTTTGTACCAGACGGCGAAGGAAGCTACCGCAAAGTTAGCCAGATAGGGAACGTTATTGTTGAAGAAAATGTTGAGATTGGTTCTAATACAACGGTCGACCGGGCGACAATGGGCTCAACAATTATACGAAAAGGTGTAAAACTAGATAATCTTATTCAAATCGCCCATAATGTTGAAATTGGTGCTAATACTGTTATAGCCGCTCAAACCGGAATTTCCGGAAGCACGAAAATTGGCGAAAATTGCGTTATTGGAGGTCAGGTAGGTATCGTAGGTCATATTACTATTGCGAACGGATCGAATATTGGAGCTAAGTCGGGGGTTAATAATTCGATAAAAGAAGAAAACATGAGCTGGAATGGGGTACCCCTGGGAACATACAGGGAATCTCTTAAAGTTCAGGTAGTCATGAAAAGGCTGCCGGAACTTGAAAAAAGGATTCAGGAACTTGAAAAAATCATTAAGGATAGTGTAAAGTAATCAGCTGCAATTGGCTGGTTGACGAAAATGATATGAATGTAAAACAAAGAACAATAAAATCTGAGATTTCTGTTACAGGAGTTGGGTTACATACAGGCCAATTGGCTACCATGACGTTCAAGCCCGCCCCTGAAAATCATGGTTATAAGTTTAAACGCATTGATCTGCCAGGATCGCCAGTTATTGACGCAGATGTTGACAATGTTACTGATACTTCACGAGGAACGACGATTTCCCAAAACGGTGCAAGTGTAAATACGGTTGAACATGTGCTGGCGAGTTTAGTTGGTGCGGAGGTAGATAACGTTATTATCGAACTTGACGGACCTGAAACGCCAATCATGGACGGCAGTTCGATCATGTTCATGGAAGCTTTAGAAAAAGCAGGCATTATAGAGCAAGAAGCTTATCGTGAGTATTATACTATCCCGCACAATATTCACTATTCAGAACCTGATCGTAAAGTTGAAATGGTTGCAATGCCGCTTGACGATTACAGGTTTACCTGTATGATCGACTATAATTCGCCGGTGTTGGGTAGCCAGCACGCCGCTATTACCACCATTTCTGAGTTTAAAAAAGAAATAGCATCATGCAGAACTTTTTGTTTCCTTCATGAATTAGAAATGCTTCTCAAGCACAATCTTATCAAGGGAGGAGATCTCAATAACGCAATTGTTGTGGTAGATAAACAAGTTAGTAAAGAGGAGCTAAAGAACCTTGCTAAGCTTTTTAACCGTGATGATATTGATGTAGCCAAAGAAGGTATCCTAAACAATATAGAGCTACGCCATCAGAACGAACCAGCGCGCCATAAATTATTAGACATGATTGGAGATCTGGCACTGGTAGGGGTACCGTTAAAGGGCCATATTATGGCTGCCCGCCCCGGACATGCAGCTAATATTGCTTTTGCAAAAAAGATCAAAGCCCAGATCAAAAAAGAAAAAAGCAAGAAACACGTTCAAATCTATAATCCTAATGCAACGCCTTTATACGACGTAGTTCAGATTATGAACATGCTTCCCCATCGGCAGCCTTTTTTGTTTATCGACAAGATATTAGAACTATCTAAAACCCACGTTGTCGGTGTGAAAAATGTCACGATGAATGAAGAGTTCTTCAAAGGGCATTTTCCGGGTGCACCTGTAATGCCGGGGGTAATCCAGATAGAGGCTATGGCTCAAACAGGTGGAATTTTGTTACTCAGTACAGTCCCTGATCCGAAGAATTACCTGACCTATTTTCTTAAAATAGACAAAGTGAGATTTCGTGCACAAGTATTACCGGGAGATACCATTATCTTTAGATGCGATTTGATGGAACCTATCAGACGAGGTATTTGCCAGATGAAAGGTGTGGGAATGGTTGGAGAAAAAATTGTTGTGGAAGCGGAAATGATGGCACAAATAGTCAGAGTAAAAGAAAGCGAAGCAAACGTATGATCCAGCCATTAGCGTATATCCATCCTCAGGCGAAGATTGCTGTTAATGTAGTTGTAGAGCCGTTCGTAACTATTTACAAAGATGTGACGATCGGTGAAGGTACCTGGATAGGGTCGAACGTAACTATTATGGATGGTGCGCGAATTGGAAAAAATTGCCGCATCTTCCCAGGGGCAGTTATTTCTGCAGAGCCTCAGGATCTCAAATACATGGGAGAGGCCTCAACGGTTACCATCGGCGATAATACGATCATTAGAGAATGCGTAACACTTAATCGCGGAACAGCGCTTGATAAGAATACAACAACCATTGGAGCAAATTGCCTCCTGATGGCCTATGTTCACGTAGCCCATGATTGTGTAATAGGAAATAATGTGATAATAGCCAATTCGGTTCAACTGGCAGGACATATTGAAGTACAGGATTTCGCATTTATTGGAGGTGCTTCGGCAGTGCATCAGTTCGTTTCTATAGGTGCACATTCAATTATATCCGGCGGATCGCTTGTTCGTAAAGATGTACCGCCATATACTAAAGCTGGACGTGAGCCACTTTCCTATGTTGGTATTAACTCGGTAGGGTTGAGGAGAAGAGGGTTCTCCTCCGAGCAGATTTATGAAATCCAGGATATCTACAGAACGATTTTCCTGAAGAAACTCAACATCAGCCGTGCTCTGGATATTATTGAAACTGAACGAGAGCCTACAGAAATTCGGGACGAAATCCTCGATTTTATTCGTAACTCAAATCGGGGAGTAATGAAGGGGTTCGGCAGCGGAGTCTGACGATATAAACTTTCCGATATGGCATCCTCATTGCAAATTGTAATTCGTAATTTTTATTCCGATGACTATCGGCACTCAACTGATTTATGAAGATCATCCTCGAACAGATCGGAAGGCGTTTTAACCGGGATTGGATTTTTAAAAATGTAAATTATACTTTCGAGACCGGGAATTCTTATGCTATCCTCGGTGCCAATGGAAGTGGAAAGTCAACACTCCTGCAAGTAATATCCGGCAGCCTCACCAGTTCAGAAGGCAAAGTAATTTATTCCAGCAATAACGTCCAGGTGGATATCGAAAATGTCTTTCCTGAATTAAGCCTTGCTGCTCCCTATCTCGAGCTTATTGAAGAGTTTTCTCTTAGTGAGCATATCGATTTCCATTTCCAATTTAAGAAATACCGAGAAGGCTATGATAAATCGTCACTTGTAGCTCTGCTTAATTTATTGCATTCAGAACATAAGGTGTTAAAAAATTTTTCTTCCGGAATGAAACAGCGTGTCAAACTTGCCCTGGCCTTTTGTTCGGACACTAAAGTGCTTTTGCTCGATGAACCAACCTCCAATCTGGATCAGCAGGGCATAGAATGGTATCGTTCTCTCATAACCATATTCTCGACAGACCGGCTCGTCATAATATGTTCTAACCAGGAACATGAATATTCTTTTTGTGCAGAAAGAATAAATGTTGAAGACTACAAGTAGACATTCTACACTCTTATTTGATTTTAAGTTGTGATTTGCAAAACTTCTTCGAATGAAGGTGTAGATGTTTGCTTTTTTCGCGCCCTAATCCGAAGAGGCTTCTATTTGTTAGGATCTAAAAAGACGCAATATAAAACAGGAATCAAAGACGAATCAAACAGGGATAAAAGAGGGATAAAACATAAACAATTACTATCTTTTATTTCTTTTTCATTCTTGTTTTATTTCCATTTGATCCGTTTTTTATATTTTATTGTTAAAAAATCTTCCTGTTTAAGATGCCATTTGCTCTATTGATCAGCTTTTTTGAAAATTAACTTTTTCACCGTATCTTTGCGCCTCGAAATCACTAATGTATTATGGCAAAAGCGTCAGAAATTAAGACAGGTAACATTTTACGTTATAACGGCGAGCTGGTAACTGTAGATGAGATAGTTCATCGTACTCCAGGAAAGGGTGGTGCTTTTTATATTGGAAAGTTCCGGAACATTAAGAGCGCTAAAACAGTTGAGGCACGATTAGGAACTGACGAGCAAGTGGAGATTTGCCGTGTAGAAACCAGTGATTACCAATACCTGTATGAAGAAGGCGATTATTTCGTAGTGATGGATAATACCTCATTTGAGCAGTTCAGCATAGAAAAAACCTTATTCGGTTCGGCTGCGAGATTTCTTAAAGAAGGAATGAATGTTATTGTTTCATTCGAAAGCGAAGAACCAATAATGGCTCAGGCTCCTACTACTGTCGAACTGGAGATTACTTACACTGAACCGGCTGTAAAGGGCGATACCTCTACAAACGCATTAAAAAGCGCAACAGTGGAGACTGGTATTGAGATAAAAGTTCCACTATTTGTGAATCAGGGTGACAAAGTCAGAGTTGATACCCGTACCGGAGATTATATTGAAAGAGTTAAATAGTATTTTAGTTTAGTTTTAGTTTAGGTTGATTACGCGGTCTTTCCAGAGGTGGAGAGGCCGTTTTTTATTGGGCATTTTCTTGTAGAGTTTTTTACATTAGTGTCGTGGATAAAGATTCAATACGCCAAAAATATTTAGACCAGCGACTCAAACTTCCCCATTCCCGGTATTGGATGCTGACGGATGAAATAATGGAAGAGGTTAAACGTATCGACTGGCAGGAAGGAGCCACTGTACACATTTTTCTGCCGATCAGAAAGAACAATGAGGTTGATACCTTTTCAATTCTCAACTATTTTAAACTCCACAACCCACAATTGAAAATCGTTGTTCCGCGAACTGATTTTGAGAATCTGTCGATCATAAATATTCTCTATGATCATGAATTCACCATTTTAGGGAGAAACAAATATGATATTCCGGAGCCTATACACGGGAAAACCATCCCGACAAAGGAGATAGACGTTGTATTTATTCCCTTGTTGGCTTTTGATATCCGTGGAAATCGGGTAGGTTACGGCAAAGGGTTTTATGATCGTTTTTTATCCGAATGCCGGTCGGATGTTTTAAAAATCGGATTATCCTTATTCGACCCTGTGGAGGTAATTAGTGATATTAATGAGTTTGATATCCCTCTCGATTGGTGTATCACCCCAGGGAAGACATGGAACTTTAATATACGGCAAATTCAGTAAACTAAAATTTCAACTCCAACAAAACCGGGCAGTGATCTGAGTGCCGCGCTTCAGGTAAGATTGCAGAGCGCCTGATGTGATTCCGCAAACCCTCTGTTACCATATTATAATCGATACGCCAGCCCAAATTTTTCATTCTGGCATTCGCCCTGTAGCTCCACCAGGTATAGTTATGCGGCTCGGAGTTCAAGTGTCTGAAACTGTCGACAAACCCAGTATTTATAAAGTTTTCCATCCATTCCCGTTCGGCCGGGAGAAAGCCTGATGAATTAGCATTGGATTTAGGATTATGAATATCAATGGCGCGGTGGCAAATGTTGTAGTCGCCGGAGATTACCAGTTTTGGATGCTCTATTTTCATTTTGTCAGCGTATTCCTGAAAATCCTCCAAAAACCGGTACTTAAATAGCTGACGCTCACTACCACTCGAACCCGAGGGGAAGTAGCAGCTCATTACGGAAAAATTTTCGAAGTCTGCACGAATAATACGGCCTTCCCTGTCGTACTCTTCAATTCCGCACCCATATTCGACATGCCTGGGAGAATGTTTTGTGAATATTGCGGTTCCACTATACCCTTTTTTCTCAGCCGGATTCCAATAGTGTTCGTACCCTAATTGTTCCAGGAGCAGCAGGTCAACCAACTGATCCGGCGTAGCCTTAATTTCTTGAAGGCATACGATATCGGGATTAGCAGCCTCAAGCCAGGCAAGCCAATTCTTGCTCAATGCAGAACGAATGCCGTTAACATTGTATGAAATTATTTTCATGAAATTTAAAGAGGGCTTCTTTTCAGTCCGAGTTTTCGTTTTTCAATTTTTCTTGCTTCGCCATTTTTGAGGACACTAACTTCCATTCGGATGTCCTCAACTGGCCGGTTTCCTGTTGAAGTAGCCACAGATACAATTGAATCTACCATAGCCAAGCCTTGAACAATTTCTCCGTAAACCGTATAATTCCCGTCAAGGTGAGGTGTTCCGCCCAAGGTTTTATAGACAGCACGTTGGGAATCAGGTATGAACCTCCCGTTCATGCGGCTCATCCGGGTTTTGTCCAGTTCCTCGTCGGTAAATTTTTTACCTTGAACCAGATAAAACTGGCTGGCACTGGAAGCTTTTTCGGGATTGTTGTCACGGGCGGCAGCTAATACGCCCTTCTTATGAAACAGGCTATCCCGAAATTCGGCGTCTACCCGATAACCCAGGTCGCCAGAACCCAGGGCCTGCGCTTGTGCAGCTTTTTTCGAGTCGGGGTCTCCGCCCTGGATCATAAATTCATTTATTACCCGATGGAAAAGAGTGCCATTATAAAATCCTTGTTTAGCTAACTTTATAAAATTGTCACGGTGTTTTGGCGTTTGGTTATACAACATCACGATACATTCGCCCTTAGAGGTTTTTATTATGACATAGCTATGCTTGGGTTTTGCACCAGATGAAAGCCCAAACAGTAGGGTAAGAAATAGAAGAGAGTATTTCATGCTATTCTAATAAGGTTTCAAAATAAGTAATAATCAGTGATCTCATGATCATTTCCTGCTCTAGCAGAGTATATGCGGGTATAGGTTTTACTAATGTCCAGTGTGGCCACCCATCCTGATCAATTCCCTCCAGCTCATAAAAACCCATCTCGCTAAACAACCTGCAATTTGCGATATGCATCAATTCTTCTTTCTGTCTCTTGCTGAATTTTTGCGGCCCTTTTCCTAATTCCTGAACGCCGATTAAAAAAAGCATAATTTTCATATCGGGGATATCGGTGTCAAAATCCCTGGCTATTCTTTTTTGTAGAAGCACCCATTTTTCGTTTATCTCCGACGGTTTCATAAGCGTAAAAGTCTACAAAAATTAGATATATGCAGCTATAGTCCGGGAGAAATGTATTTCGTGAACATCCTGGGTTCATTTGCCTTGTTTTCTGGTTTTAACGATTATTGCTAGTTTGTTCCTTAATACACATTAGTATATTTGTGTATGCAAAGACCAATCGTTACCGCCTTACTTGCCTATGGGATGTCCGGGAAGTTATTTCATGCTCCATTTATAAATTTCCACCAGGGATTTGATTTCAAAGGGGTTTTCGAACACAATAATAAACGTGTTCAGGCAGATTATCCCGGCGTTAAAAGTTATGAGTCCCTGCCTCAGATCCTGGATGACAAGGAGATTGAATTGGTAATTGTAAATACTCCCAGCAATTTGCACGTCGAACACACCAAACAAGCATTGCTTGCTGGCAAGCACGTTTTGGTCGAGAAGCCGTTTGCACCATCTGTAAAGGAAGCGAAGGAATTATTTGCACTTGCCCTGAAGCTTGACCGTAAGATAATGATATATCAAAACAGGCGGTTTTCAAGTGATTTCGCAGTTACGCGGGATGTTATCAATAGCGGGAAATTAGGCCATATTATCGAAATGCATCTTCGATATGATAGATATCGGTCAGAAATAGGCCCAAAAGCATTTAAGGAAAACCCATTCCCAGCTAGTGGAATCATGTATGATCTGGCGGCACATTTGCTCGATCAGGTGATTTGCCTGATGGGTAGACCGGAAAGCTATCGAAAGATCACGGGAATTTACCGTGAAAAGTCAAAAGTGGACGATTATGGACATATTCACTTGGTATACCCGGGCAAAAAGAACGTGTTTATTACTACAAGCCTCCTGGTTGCTGATCCATTGCCTGGGATAGTTATCCATGGTTCGAAAGGCTCATTTATAAAGTCTTTCTGTGATTCTCAGGAAGACCAGCTAATTGCGGGTATGAAGCCTGGAGATGCAGAATTTGGAAAAGAAGCGGCTGGGAAAGAGGGCAGATTAACTACCGTTAGTTCAATAGGAGAGAAAATAACAGAATCGATTCCTTCAATAAGAGGGAAATATATCGAACTTTTTGAATCTGTATACCAGAATATTAGAAACAATAATCCATTTCCTGTTAAGGAGGAAGAAGTTCTTATCCAACTAGAAATACTCGAAAGTAAAGCAGAGTAACAATTTTTAGGGAGAAAATCACGGTGGTTTGTTCAATTCCAAAAACTCTCGTTGAAGAAATAATGCAGGTGGATTCTTCTGAAAATCATTATGTAATGGAAAACTAACCGACTGGGCTGGCTTATATTAAATTGATTGAACAATGAAATTTTACCACAAATCAAATAGTAAAATTTTACAACATTAGAATAAAAGTTTTAGGTTTTTATATGCCTTTTATATATTTTTGAATCTGGAATGAAAAGAATTAAGAGATCTTTAGGCGTGGCATTGTCAGTAGTATTGCTACTGAGCTTCTCTGTCACGCTTATCCCGCTAGATTTCTTTCATAATCATCAGACCTCAGAAACCAGTGTTCCCTGCGTAAAAGGTAAAGCACAATCAAGCTGTACACACAAGCTGCACATTACTAAAAAAGCGGATTTCTGCTGGGCTTGTGCTGTTCATTTCGATAAGTCATTCACAAAAATAAGCTTCATAGAGAAGCTTAAACTTGCTCCTGGAATCTCCCTGTTCATTAATAATGACACAGCAGGATATTTTATTGAGTGCCTTTTTACAGGCCTACGGGGTCCCCCAACAGAATAATCTTTCTTTCTTTTTCTTTCGTGTTTACCTTTTTCGGTATTGACGTTCCGTTTATTTTTTATCTCACTTTTTATCTCACAGAAATGAAATTTATTATTCAATATATATTGTTATTCCTTATCTGCTCAAATCTTTCTGCCGAAACCCTTTCGCTTGATGGAAAAGTTATAGATGCTAATACTAAAGAAACCTTACCTGGTGCGCTTATAACTATACCAGACCTTAAAATCTCTGTTGTATCTAACAGTGCCGGACAATTTACATTTACTAATATCCCTTTAAGGGGGCGATTCCTTGTTGAGGTGAGATATATCGGATATAGTACACTAATTCAGACGATAGATCTTGCCTCGGGTTCCGGAATTGAATTTGCGTTATATCCCAGCACAATTGAAGCAAAAGAAGTAGTTATCACCGGAACAGCTTTTAGTACGGATAATCGGAAGAACAGCACTGCAGTTTCATCGGTTACCAAAGATCAGCTGGTAAATCGGCCCTCAGGTAATTTAGTCGATGCGATATCAAAAGTTCCGGGAGTATCTCAGGTTAGTACGGGTGGAGGAATTTCCAAGCCCGTCATTCGCGGCCTGAGTTATAATAGAGTAGTCACCTTGGTTGATGGAGCTAAGCAGGAAGGGCAGCAGTGGGGCGACGAGCACGGACTTGAAGTGGACCAATACAGTGCCGGCCGCGTTGAGGTTCTGCGTGGGGCAGCGAGTCTGTTGTATGGATCGGATGCTCTGGGGGGCGTAATTAATATACTTGAGCCTCTTCCATCACCAGAGGGTAAAATACAGGGAGAGCTGCTAAGTAGTTACCAATCTAACAATGGACTTAGTGGCAGCTCCGCAATGGTTCAAGGCAACGCGAATGGCTTCGTATGGCGGGCCCGCGGATCATATAAAAATGCTTTTAGTTACACGGCCCCTGGAGGCCGCATTGCTAATACCGGATACAATGAAACGAGTTTAAGCAGTCAGCTTGGATTTAATAAGAAATGGGGATATGCGCATTTGAACGTTTCCAGTTTCAGGAATAATATAGGCTTGCCGGATTTCAGCCGAAACAATGATGGAAAGTTCGAAGATGGAAACGGAAATACTTTTACGGACAGTGATCTACAAAACCGAACACTTTTTCTTCCATTTCAGGATATTCGCCACTATAAGGTCGCGTTCAATAGCCACGTATTATTTAACTCAGGAAGGTTACGTACAACAATTGCCTACCAGAATAACCAAAGGCGGGAGTTAGAGGACAATCGCACTGACCCTGCACTCTTTTTTGACCTTAAGACTTTTAGTTCTGATTTTAAATATTTTTTTAATGAAAGAAGTGGATGGGAACCAGTAATTGGTTTGTCGGGATCATTGCAAAACAATTTAAATAAAGCTGACGAGCTGTTGATCCCTGATTATGATTCTCGTGAGCTCGGACTATTTGCTTATGCAAAAAAATCATGGGAGGCTACCACTTTTAACCTTGGCGCAAGGTTCGATTACAGGGACATTAACGGCCTTGAAATGGATGAAGATGGTGCTCAAAAGTTCAACAATTTCAGCAACAGCTTTTCAAACCTTAGCGGTGCTCTGGGGTTTACACAGGAAATTGACGAGCATTTTAACTTTAAAGCGAATTTGGGATCCGCGTTTCGTTCACCGAACATTGCTGAATTAAGTTCGAATGGTGTCCATGAAGGCACGTTTAGATATGAGATTGGGAACAACAATTTGAAGCCTGAAAACAGTTACTATGGTGACCTTGCATTCGAATTCAACAATAATACCGTCAGCGCCAGTATTGGAGCCTTCAATAACTATATTGATAACTTTATTTTCAGCAGTCAGCTCAATAATGAAACAACTGTTGTCAATAGTGAGACATTGCCTCTTTATCGGTTTATACAGGCTAATGCTAACTTGTCTGGTCTGGAGGCTACCCTGACATTGCACCCTGCCAATCTAATCCATTTTGAAAACAGCTTTTCATACACTCGTGGAATTAACCGTGCTACGGATAATCCATTACCATTCATTCCGGCCGCAGTGCTAAGAAATGAATTAAGGTTGGAGCCTGATTTCAAAGGGCTAAAATCAAGTTACTTTTCCATAGGCCTCGACAATGTTTTTAAACAGAACCGGATTGATCTGTTCGAAACAACAACTCCCGGTTATAGCCTCGTAAATTTAGCAACAGGAACTACATTTATACTGGGTAAGCAGCCTTTAAGGTTAAACTTGTCTGTAAATAACGTGTTCGATAAAGCTTATTATGACCATTTGAGCAGATTTAAACCCGGTAGACTTGATGAATCAGCGCCAACTGTAGGTTATTACAACCAGGGGAGGAATGTATCTGTTGGGTTATATCTCCCTTTTAAATAAGACATTGTAACCTTCGATTGGTGAACAGATTTGCTGGAGTTTTAACCTTATATAAGTGTTAACGGTGAACATTAAACGCTAAGAGCGCTAATGATCTGATCGATCGTCAGTTTTTGTTGATCACCGCTTTTCATATTCTTCAGACTTAATGTTCCCCTATCCATTTCCTCACTTCCTATCAGGATTACGAATGGAATCTTTTTGTCGTCTGCATAATTAAGTTGTTTTTTAAGCTTAGCATGTGTCGGATAGATCTCTGAGTTAATTCCCGCATCCCTTAACTCGCCCAAAAGTGGCAATGCATATTTTTCAGCAACCGCATCAAAATTGCTGATCATTACCCGTGTACTCTCAGAAGAAGTTTCTGGAAACAACTTTAACTCCTCCATCACATCGTAGATGCGGTCTGCACCAAATGAAATTCCTACCCCAGTAAGATCCTTTAGTCCAAACATGCCGGTTAGGTCATCATAGCGTCCGCCGCCACCAATACTACCCATAGCAACCTCGTTGGTCTTAACTTCGAAAATGGCTCCTGTGTAATAGTTTAAACCACGGGCAAGGGTTATATCCAGTTCGAGAGGTAGAGGTTTGAGGTCGGAGGTCGGAGGTCGGAGGGAGGCGAGGTAACTGAAAATAGTCTCGATCTCTTCGATGCCTTTCAGACCAATGGAAGAATTTTTTAGAACAAATTGAAGGTTTTCAATTTTAGATTCGTTGGTACCCTTAAGCATTATAACGGGTTTCAGCACTTCAATGTCGGCCATGGTGAAACCCCGCTCAATTAGTTCTTTGCTTACTCCATCGAAGCCGATCTTATCAAGCTTATCGATGGCAACGGTCATATCGACCATCAGTTCCGGCTTACCAATTATCTCGGCTATTCCTGATAATATTTTGCGGTTATTGAGTTTGATGGTGAAATCTTTTAGACCAAGTTTGTTTAGTGCTTCATGGTATATCAAAATAAATTCAGCTTCATTCAACAAGCTTTCAGAACCCACTACGTCGGCATCGCATTGATAGAATTCACGATATCTGCCCTTTTGCGGCCGATCTGCACGCCATACTGGCTGTATCTGGAAGCGTTTGAACGGGAAGGAAATGTCATTTTGATGCATTACCACATAACGAGCGAATGGAACTGTCAGATCGTACCGAAGCGCTTTTTCGCTTATGGAAGATGTTATTGTAGTTGATGTTTGCGAGCCCAGCTTATCAGTTGGAATCTTTGATAAAAAGTCACCCGAATTTAAGATCTTAAAAATAAGCTTGTCTCCCTCATCACCATATTTCCCGGTAAGAGTTTCCAGACTTTCCAAGGTGGGAGTTTGGATTTCCTGGTAGCCAAATTTTCTAAAAACAGAACTAATAGTTTCGAAAATGTAATTCCTCCGTACCATTTCTGCAGGTGAAAAATCACGGGTTCCTTTCGGGATGGAAGGTTTGATAATTGCCATGTGATAAAGGTAAAAGATTATCCTGGAGAGTTGAATTCCACAATGATTTCCCTGCACCTTTTTTCGACCATTTTATAAACTGGATCGAATTGGGAATCATCATAATATGGATCGGGCACAATATCATTTTTCAAAAAAAGACTTACCTTTTTATGATCTTCATCGCTTCTTGCTAATGCCTTTACATCATTCAGGTTGCTGTAATCCATCACAAAAATGTAATCGTAAGTGTCAAAATCATCGACCTCGAATTTGCGGCAGCACTGACCAGAAATATCTACTCCGTAGTTTTTAGCTATTGCGACGGAACGATGGTCCGGCGGTGCTCCAACATGCCATCCTCCCGTGCCAGCTGAGTCAATTTCCCATTGAAGTCCTTCATCTTCTGAAAGTCTTTCCAAAATGCCATGAGCAAGTGGGGAGCGGCAAATGTTTCCCAGGCAAACCATCAAAATTTTCATTTATTCCTATTAAAAAATTTTATTAAGAAGCGCAGCAAGATGTACACCGCCTTTCAAAAGCTGCTCGTCAGCGATAGCGAGATAATCGTAAATGTATCGATAGCTTAGCTTATCACCGGATTTAACATTTGTATAAATCTTTTCACTAATCCGGTACGAATCGGCTACCCAAAGGTTTACATCTTCATTCTGCAATTGAAACAGCCTGGATTTATCTATGAAATTAACAGACTGTGCATATTCGGTGTAGCTCAATTCTTGTGATTCTATCAAATCAGTATCCCAAACCCGATGCAAATTAGACGACTGACCGAACCAGGTTAATTGGACTCTATTCCCACCAAGGTCTTCAAATCTGCCCGTGTGCATAGGCTGATGAAGGTCCCCGACAATATGAATTAGTAAACGCAGGTACATTACTTTTTTATCCAGATCCAACGCCTTATTCTCAAGCTCAGAACTGAGAAAGCGAATTTTGGTATAAGCATTTGTTGCCGTATCTCTAAGTAAATTACCTTGTATCTGGTCAGAGGTGAGGCCTGTTGGCAAATTTATATAATGCCAGTTGCTGATGTAGTTGTAGGAAGTTTCGGATTTAATAAAATCAGCCCAATTGCTCGCCATGGCTAGTGATTCATGTCCGAGAATCTTTTTTACTTCACGGCTGGCGCGCTTACTAAGGTAGCTTTGAGCAATTTCGCCCACAACCCGATGGCCTAACAAGCCCCAGGCCATCGTATTCATAGGAAGGTAGCAAATCAAAGTTATAAACAAGGCTTTCTTAATTACATTGATACCCATAAGATTTAGTTTAATGGTTTTTGAACACAAAGGGTTCTCTTTTTTAAAGTAAGACTTAAAGGCAAATGGTCTTGTAAGCCCTCCAAATTTAGGGAATCGCCACCACTTTTTTTGATTACAAACGCAGGCAAGTACTGCCCGATACGATAACATCCAGAAATTTTTTGCTTGAAATTCGCCTTAGTAAATGTGGCGGTTATCAACAGAGTATCCTCTCGAGTTTCATAAACACCTTTTGCATACTCTATCCAACTTCCATTATTAAAACAGCTGTCGGGATAAGTGTTCACTTTAGCGAATGTCTTAACAGTTATATACACGGAGTCGCAGATAAACTGAAACTGATGTTTCGAATATTGTAGCCTTTCATCCTGATATGCAACTAACCCTTCTTCCCAAATCCCTTGCAGGTCTTCACTTCCCTTCGCCTGCATGTTAGCGTTAAACTTGCAGGAATACAACGCACATGTGAATAGGATTAGAAAGCCAGGAGCAAAGGTGCTAATAAGGAGAAACCTGGTTTTCATTTCATTTCAATTCCTGCGGTCTGTGTAAGTGACAACCCGATTATTTTAATCCCCCGATCATTTCTTCAGGACGAACCCATTGATCGAACTGTTCATTCGTTAAAAGGCCCAAACTGAGTGCGGCTTCACGCAGAGATTTATTTTCTTTTAGTGCAGTTTTAGCGATTTTTGCTGCATTCTCATAACCGATATGGGGGTTTAATGCTGTAACAAGCATTAGCGAGTTTTCAAGGTGTTTTTTAATACCTTCAAAATTTGGAGTTATTCCAACAACACAATTATCTGTGAATGATACACATGCATCACCAATTAGTCTTGCCGACTGCAAGAAATTTGCCGCTATTAAAGGCTTGAAAACATTCAATTCATAATGCCCGTTTGACCCCCCTATGCTAATAGTTACATCATTACCCATCACCTGTGCAGCAACCATTGTTATTGCTTCATTCTGAGTGGGATTTACTTTCCCTGGCATTATTGAAGAGCCGGGTTCGTTATCGGGAATGTGTATTTCGCCGATACCTGAACGTGGCCCGGAAGCAAGCATGCGAATATCATTTCCAATTTTCATTAAGGAAACGGCTATCTGTTTTAATGCACCATGAGTTTCAACTATAGCATCATGAGCAGCGAGTGCTTCGAACTTATTCTCTGCAGTGCGGAACGGCAAGCCGGTGAATTCAGCAATATAGCTTGCAACGGCAACATCATATCCTTTAGGAGTATTAATACCTGTACCAACTGCGGTACCGCCCAGAGCCAGCTCCGATAAGTGATCCAAAGTGTTTTTTAGGGCCTTAAGGCCATGATTAAGTTGTGAAACATACCCGGAGAATTCTTGTCCAAGAGTCAACGGAGTAGCGTCCATTAAATGTGTACGCCCAATTTTGACAACATCCTTAAATTCGGAAACCTTTTTGTCAAGCGCATCTCTTAATTTTTCCACACCCGGAATGGTTACCTCTGAAACAAGCTGATAAGCCGCGATATGCATTGCTGTTGGAAAGGTATCATTTGATGACTGGGATTTATTTACATCATCGTTTGGATGAACAAAGGTTTTGCCTTCTCCAAGTTTATTTCCTTGCAGGACGTGAGCACGATTAGCAATCACTTCGTTTACATTCATGTTTGATTGAGTACCTGACCCTGTTTGCCAAATAACCAGAGGAAACTCTGAGGCTAGTTTACCTTCGAGTATCTCCTCACAAACTTTTGAAATAAGATCGCGTTTATCGATGGGCAAAATATTACTGTCTGTATTTGTATAGGCAGCGGCCTTTTTAAGAAAGGCAAAAGCTTCTATAATCTCTTTGGGCATCGATGCTTCGGGCCCAATTTTAAAATTATTTCTCGACCGTTCGGTCTGGGCTCCCCAATAATTATCGGCAGGTACCTGGACTTCACCCATGGTATCATGTTCTACTCTGTAAGTCATTGAAATAGTAATTTTGTTTTGCTGTAAATTTAGATTTTTTTGGTAGTTATGGCCCCATTTATTCAGAATTTAAGGCTGATGCCCTAAAAAATTACCTTTGAAAATTACTGATGTGTAAAACTCTTTAACAGCGATGATTGTAATAATTTATAATTTTCCCCATTAATTGATATTGATAACGTCCTAAATGATTTCTTACTTACGTCAGTTCCTTAGCTTAATTCTTGTGACAATTTTCCTTTATTCCTGCTCAACAGCTCCTTCTGAAAAAAGGAAACAGGAAAGAACAGTTACGGATGATGAATTAGACAGTATTGCACTCATTTATGATCCGAAGAAAGCTGATCCGAGATATGAAGACTTTGTCATGAGGCTCCATAAAAGGTCAAGCTTCAATGGAAATGTGTTAGTTGCCAAAAAGGGAAAAATCATTTATCAAAAGGCAATTGGGTGGGCAGACTATCTGCATCGTGACAGCTTGAAAATAAATTCTGTTTTTGAACTTGCTTCTGTTTCCAAGCCATTTACATCAGTCGGTATAATGATGCTTGTTGAGGATGGGAAACTGCGACTAAACCAAAATGTAAAGGAATTTTTTCCGGAATTTCCATATGACAGTATAACTGTAAAAATGCTCCTTACGCATCGCTCGGGGATGATGAACTATGTATATTTTGTAGATGGTCTTTGGAAAAAAGCAAAAAGAGATGAGCGCCCGGGGATAACAAACCAGGATGTGATGAAATTAATTGCTGAACATAAACCTAACCCATATATGAAACCGGGTAAAAAGTTTCACTACAATAATTCTAACTATATGGTACTCGCAGCCATTATAGAGAAAGTCAGCGGGCAGAAATATTCACAATATATGGCAGAAAATGTTTTTAAGCCGGCTGGTTTGAAAAATACTGCTGTTTATTCAAAAGCAGAATATGAAAAAATACCTGCTGATGTTATAGGGCATGATCGTACCTGGCGAAGATCGGTAGCTCAAAATTTCCTTGATGGTCCGGTGGGCGACAAGGGCGTCTACAGTACCATTCATGACCTTTTTCTTTTTGACCGTGCTTTAAGAAGCGGACGGCTATTAAAGAAAACATCCCTTGATTCGATGTATAAGCCTCAAAATGAAATGCAAAAAGGGCACTTTAATTATGGCTTTGGATGGCGCACTTTTGAGGATCAAGAAAAGAAAGTCGTATATCACACGGGATGGTGGCACGGCTTTCGACACATTTATTTACGCCAGCTCGATAATGATATAACAGTCATATTATTGAGCAATCTGACTAATGGAAGTTTGTTACGCCTCGACGAATTGTACGATTTAGCTGGTATGCCTGTTGTAAGGAAGAGCGCCTATTCTGGGAATGGAAAAAATAATTCGGATGATGAAGATTAAGACCTTCGAAGTTAATTTTTCTTCTTTAAAAGAATTTTTTAAAACATTATCAATAAAATGCTGATTTTATGGATAAAGACTTAAATTGCTGAAATTAACCGAGCGCCTAATTGGAGAAAAATGAGCAGAGTATTTATTATTGACGATGACCCTATCCATCAGCGTATAGCACAGATAATGATTGGAAAACATGAATTATTTGCAGAATATAACAGTTATACCGAAGCTGAGTTGGCCCTTGAATACCTGAAAGAGAATACTAAAAATGCTGAAGGTTTACCAGATGTAATACTACTTGATTTGAATATGCCGGTAGTTGATGGATGGGATTTTCTGGAAGCTTTCGATAAATTCCAATCCGAACTTATTAAGAATATCAAGATATTTATTGTTACATCTTCGGTTGATGAAAAGGACAGACTGAGATCACAAACTTTCTCGTTTGTAAAGGGATTTATCTCAAAACCATTATCACCGGATGTTATTAGAAGCACAATAGAATAAATTTCTTCTGAGAGATATGTTTGACAAGTTATTTGAGGCTCAGCAGAAGGCTGAGGAAATTAAAAAGCGATTAGATACAATCTCTGTTTCGGCCGAGGTGGAAGGGGGTAAAATAAGGGTTAGCTCCACAGCTAATAAACGGATTACCGGCATTTCGATTGATCCCGACTTTATGGCTAATGCCGATACGGAAGAACTAGAAGAATTATTGACTACGGTTATCAATAAGGCCCTTGAACAGGCAGAAAGTGTCAGCCAAACTGAAATGCAAGCCGCCACACGCGATATGATGGGCGGCTTGGGAAATCTATTCGGGAATAAGTAGTTTGGTCAAATAACTGTACCGTTCGGGATTACAGCTAATTTTTTGATAACAACAATGCCATCTTTAATGGTGTGTGTTGTAAAATCACCATCCTTAAGGTTTGGCCCGCCATTTATTCGAACGTCATTTCCAATGAAGCAGTTTTTGTCGATAATCGCGTTTTTGATATAGCAACGATCTCCTATTCCCATAATAGGATGTCCTGTATTGGCTGCATCGGTTAATTCATGAAGGGTTTGGTAGCGGTCTCCTCCCATTACGTATGTATTTACAATTGTCGTTCCCGTCCCTATTCGCGTTCGGATCCCTATAACCGATCGTTCAATCCTGCTTGCGTTAATGATACAACCGTCAGCTATAACCGTCTTTTCGAGCGTTGTCCCTGAAATTTTTGAAGGCGGAAGCATCCGTGCTCTCGAATAAATAGGCCGCTTGTCAAAGAGATTGAATTCCGGGATATCATCTGTCAATCCAAGATTGGCGTCAAAAAAGGAGTGTATATTACCAATATCAGTCCAGTAACCTTTATATTGGTAACTAGCTACCCGGTGACTCTCAAGCGACTGCGGGATGATTTCCTTACCAAAATCAGTACGAGTGTTATTCTCAAGAAGATCAAAAAGCAATTTTTTATTGAACAGGTAGATTCCCATGGAAGCTAAATAGTTTTTTCCGCTAGCTTTCATGTCGTCCCCCACTTCCGATTTCCAATCTACCAGAAGTTCTTTTTTAGGTTTTTCTATAAATGAGGTTATAAGGTTATTCTCATCAGCTTTAAGAATTCCAAAATCGGTTGCATCTTTTGCGGTAACCGGAATTGTAGCTATAGAAATCTCTGCACCGCTTTCTTCGTGATTTTTTATCATCAATTCAAAATCCATCTGGTAAAGCTGGTCGCCGGAAAGTATTAGAACATATTCACAATCATGCTGAACAAGATGATATAAGCATTGCCTTACTGCGTCAGCTGTGCCCTGGTACCATGTTGCATTATTGGGCGTTTGTTCCGCTGCAAGTATGTCGACAAAAGCTTCACTAAAGAAACTGAAATGATACGTATTTTTAATGTGCTTGTTTAGCGAGGCTGAGTTGAACTGTGTCAATACGAATATTCGTTCAATTCCAGAATTGAGGCAATTGGAAATTGGGATGTCAACAAGCCGGTATTTTCCTGCGATAGGTACGGCTGGTTTTGATCGTGTATCAGTTAAAGGATAAAGACGTGAACCTTGTCCACCTCCAAGTATAACAGAGATTACTTTAGACTGCATAGGGTTTGATTAAACTTTTATATAAATCGATATATTCTTTTGCCGACTTGTCCCAAGAGAAATCCAATGACATCATTTTTTTTCTCAGATTACACATCCTGCTGCTGTTCTGATAGAGATCTAAGGCCCTGCCCACAGCATCTACTATTTCCTTCACTTCAAGCTTGTCAAAGGTAATTCCATAACCTGCTACATCGTCCACATCAATAACAGTATCGCTCAGCCCTCCGGTGTTGTGTACTATAGGCATTGTGCCATATCTTACAGCGTATAGTTGGTTTAATCCACAGGGCTCCACCCTTGAGGGCATTAGCAGGAAATCTGCACCTGCATATATACGATGTGAAAGCTCCTCATCATAACCAATATAGATTCCGCATTGTTTTCTATGTTTAATTTTCAGGTTTTCAAGTTCCTTTTCTATTTCTGGTTCGCCCGAACCAAGTACAATAAAGTTAACTTTTCCCTTATAGAATTTGAGACAGGAATCAATAGCTGCAGGTAAAAGTTCAGCGCCTTTTTCACCAACAAGTCTCCCAATGAAAACTACCAACGGCTTAGTATCCGAAAGTTCAAATTCCTTACAAAGGATTTTCTTGTTCGATTTTTTCCCTTTATCTACTGTTTCAACATTATAATTCGGGGAAATCATTGGGTCACTTTCCGGATTCCAAACCTGTGTGTCAATTCCATTTATTATTCCAATTCCTTTTTTTTCTTCCAGTTGAAATAATTTTTCCAGCCCATTTGAATTAACTGATAATTCTTTTAAATAGTTAGGTGAAACTGTGGTAAACTTCCAACAGCATTTTACCGACGCAGCAAGTGAATTAATACAATTATTCCAGTCGAGCAGCCCCGCTTTATTCAAATCAATGGACGGGAGATAACCAACCTTATCCCAGCCCAGCCATCCCTGATACTGCCCATTATGTATCGTACAAATGGTTGGAATCTTCGCCAGTTCTTTGTATAAAGTTGAATGAGAAATAAGAAATGGAACAAGGCCCGAGTGATGATCATGACAATGAATGATATCGGGTTTCTTTTCAGACTTACTTATCCAGTCTACCACGGAGACTTGATAACTAATAAATTGCTTTATTTCGTCCGGATAACAATAAATTTCTTTCCGGTCGAGTAAGCCTTTAATGTAGATAAGGTATAAATCAAACCCCAGTTTACCAGTTTTTTCTTTTAGCACACTGTAATTAAATGTTTTACCTGCAGCTGCTGCCGATGAATTGAAGACTTCATCAAATTTATTTTCCTGAACAAACTTTCGATCATAATAAGGGAGAATAACTGATGCATTAATCCCAGCCTGGGTAAGATATTTAGGAAGCGCACCAACAACATCACCCAGTCCGCCAACTTTGGCAACAGGGTAGCATTCTGCACTAAGATGTATCACATCCATACAATAGACTTAAAAAACATAGAAAAACAATTTAGTAAACATTATTCAGATACAATGAATAAAAAACATCATTCATTTGTAAGAAAGGAAGTTTAAGTCTAGAGACGGAGTTTTAATGTGCTTCCAGCCAATTAGAACCTTCTCCTACCTCAACTAATATCGGAACAGTTGTCTTTATAGCATTTTTCATCCGTTCCTCAATGATCTTTTTCATGACTTCCGCTTCTGCTTTTGGCACATCAAAAACAAGTTCATCATGAACCTGCATAGTCATTTTGGAAGCTAAGTTTTGCTCTTTTATATCCTGATGTATGCGAATCATAGCAATTTTGATCATGTCTGCTGCTGATCCCTGGATTGGTGCGTTTATCGCGTTTCGTTCTGCGAAACCACGAACGGTTTGATTGGCCGAGTTGATATCGCGAAGGTAGCGGCGGCGACCCATAATGGTTTCAACGTATCCATGCTCCCGGGCAAAGTTTATGGTATCGTTCATATACTTTTTGATATTTGGATAGGTATTAAAATAATTTTCGATGATCTCTGCTGCCTCCTTTCTTGGGATCCCAAGACTTTGAGAAAGACCGAAAGCTGACTGGCCGTAAATAATCCCGAAGTTGACGGCTTTTGCATTACGGCGCTGTGTGGAAGTTACCTCATCTATCGCAATTCCGTATACTTTTGCAGCGGTTGCGGTGTGAATGTCGAGCCCCTGATCAAAAGCCTCCATCATGTTCTCATCTCTGCTAATTTCAGCTATCAGCCTAAGCTCTATCTGGGAATAATCGGCAGAGAGAAGGACATGATTTTCATCCCGGGGAATAAACGCTCTCCGGACCTCCCTCCCTCTTTCAGTTCTTATAGGAATATTTTGGAGGTTTGGATTGTTGGAACTTAGCCTGCCAGTTGCAGCCACGGCTTGGTTGTAAGAGGTGTGAATCCGACTGGTTTTACGATTAATCATTTGAGGGAGAGCATCCACATAAGTGGATTTTAGCTTTTGCAACTGACGGAAATCGAGGATGTCAGCTACTATATCACTTTTGTTGGCAAGCCGGCTTAACACTTCCTCGCCTGTTTGATACTGGCCGGTCTTGGTCTTTTTCGCCTGCGGGTCCAATTGTAATTTATCAAAAAGCACCTCCCCCAATTGTTTTGGGGATGCAATATTAAATTTAACACCAGCCTTTTCGTATATAGTGGTTTCAAGAAGTTTAAGATCAGTCTTTAAGATCTCAGAAAATTCTTCCAGCGCCTGCTGATCTATTTTTACCCCTTCTCTTTCAATATCTGCAAGCACATAGATCAAAGGGTTTTCTACTTCCCGAGCTAATTTCGCGGCATTCACATCTTCAAGAATGGGCTCAAAAACATCACGCAGCTGAAGAGTTATATCAGCATCTTCTCCTGCATATTCTTTGATCTTCTCGATCTCAGCATCACGCATATTTCCCTGACCCTTGCCTTTAGGGCCAATTAATGAGGTTATACTGACAGGCGTATAATTCAAATAATTTTCTGCAAGAAGATCCATATTATGTCTTGAATCTGGATCGATGAGATAATGAGCTAGCATGGTATCGAACAGTTCTCCTTTGACAGTTATTCCATACCAATTGAGGACGAGTATGTCATATTTTAGATTCTGGCCTATCTTAGCGATAATCGGATTCTCAAAAACTGATTTAAAATCGTCTACACATGTTTGACATTTAGTTTGATTAGCATCTAAAGGCACGTACCACGCTTCACCCGGTTTAATACAAAAAGATAGACCCACCAGTTCGCAGTCGTTTGCATCCAGACAAGTCGTTTCAGTATCAAAACAAAAACTTTTTTCACTAGAAAGAAGATCTGCCAATTCCTTTCTTTTTTCAGGTGTATCAATCAGAATATAATTGTGCACTGTATTTCCGATGTTCCTGGAAGCTGGAACTTTTTCGGAGTAAGGATCTGTGAGTTTTGCTGAAACGGAATTATTACTTGTTGTCGTGGTGGCAAACATATCCATCTGACCACTGCTGCTTTTTGCACCCTTACCATCGATAATATTAAATTCTTCTCCGAAAACACGACGTCCAAGAGTGCGGAATTCCAGTTCTGCAAAAAGAGGTTCAAGAACTTCGCGATTGGGTTCGTCGACATGCAAGGCCTCCACGTCCAGATCAACTGGAGCATTCAGCATGATTGTGGCCAATTTTTTTGACACAAGACCCTGTTCAGCGAAGTTTTCAACGTTTTCGCGAAGTTTCCCTTTTAGTTCATGGCTGTTCGCAATAATATTTTCTACAGAGCCGTACTGTTTGATAAGTTGCTTAGCTGTCTTTTCACCCACACCCGGAATGCCTGGAATATTGTCGACTGCATCACCCCATAGTCCCAAAATATCAATAACCTGTTCAACATTTTCGATTTCCCATTTTTCAAGGATCTCTTTAACGCCTAAGATTTCCATGCCATTGCCCATTCGGGCCGGCTTATAAATAAAAATGTTTTCTGATACCAGCTGTCCAAAGTCCTTATCGGGCGTCATGCAAAATACTGTAAAACCTTCTTTCTCCGCCTTTTTAGCCAGAGTTCCGATTATGTCATCCGCTTCGTATCCGTCAGAGAAGATACATGGTATGTTGAAACCTTCAATTACCCTAACAATGTAGGGTAGCGCTACTGAAAGGTCTTCAGGCATAGCCTGACGATGTGCTTTATATTCACTGAAATCGGTATGACGTTCAGTGGGCGCATCTGTATCAAAAACTACAGCCATATGAGTAGGCTGCTCTTTCTTAAGGACCTCTAGCAATGTGTTAGTGAAACCCATAATTGCGGATGTGTTCAATCCCCCGGATGTAAATCTTGGGCTTTTACTCAAAGCAAAATGAGCTCTGTATATAAGGGCGAATGCGTCAAGTAGGAAGAGCTTTTTCATTGAATTGAAGAGTTTAAATATGAAGGCCGAAAAATTCGTGGCCTTAATCCAAAGTTAATAATCTAATTAGTCACCCATTATTGCTAACGTTATTTTGCCAGGCATCCATCGATATGATCGTTGATCATGCCCGTGGCCTGCATGTGAGCATAACAAATAGTAGTACCAAAAAATTTAAAGCCTTTTTTTTTCATTTCGGTGCTGATGCGGTCTGAAAGTTCAGTTCGGGCAGGAGCATTTTTATGATCTTTAATGGAATTAATGATAGGCTTTTTATCGGAGAGAAAGCCCCATATATAATTTGAGAAAGTACCGAACTCTTTTTGAACATCCAGGAATAATTTAGCATTATTAATTGCGGCCTCTATTTTCTGCCGGTTTCTTATAATTCCACTATCCTGCATTAATCTTTCAATATCAGCCGCGGTAAATTGCGCTACTTTTTTCGCATCAAATTCAGCGAAAGCATTTCGATAATTTTCACGTTTTCGAAGTACAGTGATCCAGCTTAAGCCCGCCTGTGCACTCTCTAAAACTAGAAATTCAAATAATAATTTATCTTCATACACGGGTTTTCCCCACTCTTCATCATGATACTTAACATATAAGGGGTCGGTTCCACACCAGCCACAACGCAGAATCAGGCTCTCTTCTTTCATGGTTCAACACAAAGCTCATCCCAATACTCAACAGCTCTCCTGTAATGCGGAATTACAATAGAACCACCTACCAGGTTTGCAATCATAAAAATTTCATTCATTTCGGTTGAATTCACGCCTGCTTCATGACATTTCCCCAAATGGTATTTTATACAGTCATCACATCGTAGAACCATTGAAGCTACAAGGCCAAGCATTTCCTTGGTTTTAACATCCAATGATCCTTCGGCATACGTGGTAGTGTCTAAAGCAAGGAAGCGCTTCATGTTAGTGTTTGCACTATCCATGATGCGATCATTCATTTTATTGCGGTAATTATTGAACTCGTCTACTAATTTTCCCATTTGTTATGTTGTGATTTAAAGTTTTAGTTCGTTTGCCGGATCCCAGAATAAAGCTTCAAAGTTTTTAACCCCATCGTTTTCAACTTCAACGCCTTCTCCTTCCAGCAATTGCTGCATACTATCGGGAGTTAGAAAGTGAAACTTGCCTGTAAGAAGACCATTTCTGTTCACTACCCGCTGGGCAGGAACTGCTGGAACTGCTGTGTGTGCCGCATTCATAGCATATCCCACCATTCGTGCCGAACCTTTTGTGCCGAGGTATGAGGCTATTGCACCATATGAACTGACTCTCCCCGCAGGAATGAGCCTGACAACCTGGTAAACCTGATCGTAAAAGCTCATATCTTCCATTATACAAAACTGAATTTTAGGTAATTTATGGTTTTGTTAGTTGCAAGATACTTCTTCTCATAATAGGTTTTGATGGAAAGCACTTCATCTGCAAACTCGGAATTATAGAGATCGGGCGTGTTTATATACAATTCGAAGCCCGGTTCGGTAACTTTTTGAAGTGTATAAAGATATAATGAGTCGCTGTCTGTTTTAAGATGCACTGCACCATTTTTTTTAAGGATGGCTTCATACATTTGAAGAAAGCGAGGTGATGTCAGCCGTTTTTTTTCACGGCTTATTTGTGGTTGCGGATCCGGAAAAGTTATCCATATGTTAGAAATTTCATTTTCATTAAAATAATCAAGGAGATTTTCGATTTGGATACGTAGAAATGCAACATTTTCAATACCGTCTTCGAGAGCAGTTTTTGCCCCGCGCCATATTCGGTTTCCCTTATAATCAAGACCAATGAAATTTATGTCAGGAAAAAGTTTACCTAAATTGACCGTATATTCCCCTTTTCCGCAGCCTAACTCCAACACTACCGGATTTGAGTTGCTGAAATGCTGTCGAGCCCACTGGCCTTTTAATTCTTTCCCGTCTTCAAGCTCAATCACATTTTTGAATGCAGTGATTTCAGCAAACCGGCGCAATTTGTCCTTACCCATTTCTACTATTAAAGCTTGCAAAAATAGTTTTATCTTCGCATCATTACTATAACAGGTGGAAAAGAGAGCTAAAATATATATCGCTGGTCACAAGGGAATGGTAGGCTCAGCGATTCTAAGGAAGCTCGAGCGCGAAGGCTTTAGCAATTTAATTACACGCGGCTCGAAGGATCTGGATCTTACAGTTCAGGAGCAGGTTTCTGATTTTTTCTCAAAAGAACAACCAGACTATGTTTTTTTAGCCGCTGCCAGGGTGGGTGGAATTATAGCTAATAGTACGTATAGGGCTGATTTTATTTATCAGAATCTTGCTATTCAGAATAATGTGATACATCATTCTTATTTAAATAAGGTAAGGAAGCTGATGTTCCTGGGTTCTAGTTGTATTTATCCTAAAATGGCCCCTCAGCCAATTAAAGAAGAATATATGTTGACTGGCCCTCTGGAATACAGTAATGAGCCGTATGCAATTGCAAAAATTGCCGGAATCAAGATGTGCGAGGCTTACCGCTCTCAGTATAACTGCAACTTTATTTCCGTAATGCCAACCAATTTATATGGTTATAATGATAATTATCATCCACAAAACTCCCACGTTCTTCCCGCCTTGATCCGCAAATTTCATGAAGCTAAAATAAATTCGTCGCAGCAGGTTACTGTGCTTGGCACCGGAACCCCACTTCGCGAGTTTTTATTTTCAGATGATCTTGCTGATGCATGTTATTTTCTGATGCAAAACTACGATGAGCCAGGTCTAATAAACATCGGCACTGGAAATGATCTATCAGTAAGCGATCTTGCCTGCCTAATTAAAACAATCACGGGATATCAAGGGGATATAATTTTCGATTCTTCGAAGCCGGACGGAACACCCAAAAAGTTACTGGATGTTTCTAAACTTCAGGCACTGGGCTGGAGACATCAGATCGACCTTAAGGAGGGGATAAAGTTAGCTTACGAAGATTTTACAAAGAACGTATTCATTAAAATCAATTAAGCTAGTTTACAAAAAAAACCCATCCCCTTTTGTCGGGAGATGGGTTTGGATAATTAATAAGTCTCACTGTCAGGAGGAATGCCATAATCCGCTATTATTGGATCTCTTTGAGTCTTCGGTTTCCGAACTTTGATCCAGTCGGCAACTTTATCAATCAGGCCGGTTATACTATCCTTGTTAACATTTTTAGCAGCTGTCTGTGACACCATAGCTACGACAGATTTCATAAGAAATCCAGAGCGCGGAAAAAGAAATCTATTTAGTGCTAATGGAAGCCCTAGTCTTAAGATATTGGTTACCCAGTCTTTGCGTTCATTTTTTTTCGTCAGATCTTCTGGGTCATCCCCAAATAGTTCAATGAAGAAATCGCTGATCTTTTTGTACACCATTACCGGGAAATGCAAGCGTGCTTTAATTCGGGCAGTCACTTTCGTAAGCTCTATTTCCTGTTCCATACGCAGTATGCGCAAACGGTTTAGCTCTGCACGCAAATCGTGTGTATTATCTATTTTAGCTCTCATGTTTAACTCTAAAGAACCTTTTAATCGCTGCATTTATAATGTGCTTCTCAATATACTTATCCTTCACAACATAAAATAATATAGCTAATAAAAAGTAAAAACCAGTAACGATTAGAAACCCAGCATAGGTATTCCCCAAAACTTCAGATAAATAAAATCCGGCGGCAAGGCTTCCGAACAGCACTCCTAGCACGCCAAATAGCAGAACAAGACCATCGGTGACTAAATTGGCAAATAGTTGAGAGCCTTTATCGACAGCCGAAAGAATTGCAATTTCTTTACGGACGTCAACATACTCCTTAATTTTCGCTATAATTTCACGGGCATCAAGTTCTTTTTCTTCCATGTTTGATAGAATGTGTTAAGAATTAGTTGCTCTCGAAGCGGTCTTACCAGCATTATCAACAGCATAATCAACAGCATCAGAAACAGTATTGGAAACACTTGCTTTCGCTGCTACATACTCTTCCTCAGCGCCTCTTAGTTTTGTTTTAATGGAATCTACCACTTTGTCTTTGAATTCGCTAAGGTTGCCAATTTCATCTGCTGCGCGATCTTTTATACTGTCGCCCAAATTTTTCAACGAGTCGTTCAATTTATCTCGGGTTTCTGATCCTCTTTCAGGAGCAAACAAAATTCCTATAGCAGCTCCTGCGGCTAAACCTGCAAGCATTGCGGCCAAAATTTTCGAATTGTCATTCATTTCAGTAATATTTAAGGTTAATATCTAGTTGTCTTGATATATACAATTCAAGGGTATAAACTGTTTTCAATTATTCATCTTCACCTGATTTCAGTTTTTCAAGTCTCTCACTAGCCAGCTTGCTAGTTTCATAAATTCTTATGGTCAAAATGAAGTAAGACAAAAGCAAAGGACCGAATACTAGTCCAAGAATTCCAAATATTGGGATACCGATAATGACACCCACCACTGTAATAATGGGATGAGTATCTGAAACATTTTTCGCAATAATAAGTCTGATCACATTATCGATATTGATGATTACGATCAGGCCCCAGAGTAAAAGCCCCCAGCCTCCTGTTGTGTTGCCACTAGCTATGGCAATCAGCGCAGCGGGAACAAAGACAACAGGAGCGCCAACTACCGGCAAAAATGACAAAAAAGTTGAAATTACTCCCCAAAATATGGGATCGCGTATATCGAACATAAAAAATCCGATGCTTACCAGGGCGCCCTGGACAATGGCTATAAATCCTTGCCCCAACACGTTAGAATAAGTCGTCATTTTCAACTCGGTGGCGAATTTTAAAGCGTTTTGCTCCCTGAATGGAGCATATTTAAGCAAACCGGCTTCAAACTCTTCCTTCTGAACAAACATAAAATACAATAGAAAATACATGATAATCAAGCCAAGAACAATATTTGCTGCTCCGCCAAGGACGGATGGAAATAACTCTTCTGCAAGCTGATTCATCTTTCCCATAGCTTTGTCGAAAAGGTCCGGCTGATCGATCTTAGAACCAACAAAATCTTCGATTTTCTGCATCATATTCTTAATGCGGATCGGGTCGTCCTGGAATTCCGAGATTTTATCAATCACCATGACACTTAGGGTGAGGAAAGGAAGGACAATGATTATCAGTGAAAGAAGAATAATCAGTATCGCAGCAATCCACCTTTTCATATTCCATTTTTTAATAAAAAAAGTAAAAACGGGAAGTAGGATGGTGTATAAAACGAGTGTACTTAATAATGTACCTGCTATAGTCCTTAAGGAATAAAGAACAAAACATCCTAAAATAATCAGGATTGCTAATACGATTGTATTTCGTTGTTTATAGCTGTAGATAGACATATTAAGTTTGAAGATCAAAAAACCCTGTTATCATAACAGGGTTTAAAGAATTTATTTTCGCTTGAATAACAATTATTCAAGATTTATAGCTTTCATTTTATTATACAAGGTCTTCCTGTCAATATTCAGGATTTTAGCTGCTTTCGTTTTATTAAAATTTACCTCTTTAAGTACATTCAGGATTGTTTCGTACTCGGCCTCCATAGCAGCATTTTTAAGGTCATGCCTGTTGCTATTATGAGATACACTTACATTTGCCTCAAAGGTGCTTTCGATAGCTGTCACTTTAGCAAATGTTGAGATTTCAAGTGGAAGGGCCTTTAATAAAATTTCAGTGCCTTCTGTAAGTAATGTTGCTCTTCGGATCACATTCTTTAATTCCCTCACATTTCCCGGCCAATTGTAGGTCATAAAACAATCGATAACTTCCAGAGATAAATGAGTTATATTCCGGTTTAACTCACTGTTTGCTACCTTCAAAAAGTGTTCGGCAAATGTCACAATATCTTTGCCCCGGTCTCGTAATGGAGGTATGGTGATGCTGAACTCATTAAATCGGTGGAAAAGATCTTCTCTGAACCTGCTTTTTTGAATGGCATCCATTAAGTTCTCGTTGGTTGCTACGATGATTCGCACATCAAGATCAATCTCCTTAGTACTTCCAATACGCTTTACCTTGCGTTCCTGAACCACGCGCAAAAGGGCAGCTTGAATGTCGTAAGACAGATTGCCCACTTCATCAAGAAATAGTGTACCCCCGTTTGCCATCTCAAAATGGCCAATCTTGGTATATAATGCACCTGTGAAAGACCCTTTTTCATGTCCAAAAAATTCACTTCCAGCCAGGTCTTTGGTTAAGGATCCGCAATCCATAGCTATGAACGGCTTGTCTTTCCTGGGACTATTTAAATGAATGCTTTTTGCTACAGACTCTTTACCGGTGCCACTTTCGCCGCTTAAAATGACGCTGTAATTTGTAGGAGAAACTAGTTTAATTTGTCTGATAAGCTCCAGAGAGGCAGAACTCTTTCCAACAACAAAATCTTCCGGATTTAAATCAGTTTTGCGATCACGTTTTTGATCAGAGTCGCCTGAACTATTAACGTGCTGATTAATAATTTTTTGAGCTTCTATAGCTTTATTAACTGTATTCAGTATCTCATCAGGGTACAGCGGCTTCGTTATATAGTCATAAGCACCCATTTTAATCAGCTCGACTGCAAGTTTTATATCTGAGTAGCCAGTAATAATAATTACTCCTGTATCCGGGTATGAGCTCTTTATTTTACGCAACATTTCTCTGCCATCAGTATCTTCCAAACGAAAATCGCACAGAACCAAATTAAAAGTCTCTTTCGACATCAGTTCCAAAGCATTGGTGCCATTGGTACTTGTTGCAACTTCGAAACCGTTTCGGGTTAAAAATTTTGATAGTATAATGCCGATGTTTATTTCATCATCGATAATTAGGATTTTATTCATAAATTCATAAATTCCATAAACCGCTGTTAAGAGTCAGTGAACAGTGCAATATAGGAAAACTAAATTCAATTGGGAAATATTTTCTACACTTTTGACCGGACTATTTGCCCCTGAACTCGGGTTTTCTTTTACTTAGAAATGCGTTTACTCCTTCTTTAAAATCCCAGGAACCGAAGCATCGGGAAAACTCATCAATTTCCACAGTATATCCGTTTTTTCCGGTTTCAAATCCAGCATTTACAGCTCTTATAGCGCTTGATATTGCAAATGGCGACCGTTCAATTATTTTTCCTAAAATCTCCGATGCTTTTACTAAAAGCTGTTCCCTTTCAACAACATGATTAACTAAACCGAACCGGTAAGCATCCTCAGCTGTGATCATGTCTGCCGTCATTATCATTTCAAGGGCACGCCCTTTTCCTACGAACTGCGCTAACCGTTGAGTGCCCCCGTATCCTGGTATTAGGCCCAGGCTAACTTCAGGAAGCCCCATTTTTGCATTAGAAGAAGCAACACGGATATGACATGCCATTGCAAGTTCCAGTCCGCCCCCCAGGGCAAAACCGTTTATTGCGGCAACAACCGGTTTATTCCCATTCTCAATTATATTAAATACATCCTCTTGTCCTTTTTTAGCGAGTTGCCTGCCCTCTTCCACGTTGTAGGCTGCGAACTCTGTAATATCAGCTCCAGCAATAAATGCTTTAGATCCTGAGCCGGTGATGATCATTCCTCCAATTGAATCATCTAGAAGAGCGTTCGAAATTGCCACATTAAGTTCAGAAAGCGTCTCTTTATTTAAAGCGTTTAGTCTGCTTTCGCGATTAATAGTAATTGTTAATATGCGGTCTCGGATATCAAGTAGCAGGTTGTTCATTGTGGCAAATTGGTTAAAATAACAATTGAAATTACCGATTTAGAACTGTCGGTTCACACTTACCCACTCATTGATATAGCTAACGATGGTCTTTGTAGTGGTTCCCGGAGGAAATAGTTGGCCAACACCCATATTTTGAAGTGCTGTCATGTCGTCGTCAGGAATTATGCCACCGCCGGTAAGCAGTACGTCATCAAGTCCACTCTCTTTCATTAGTTTGGCAATCTTGGGAAAAACGGTCATATGGGCTCCTGAAAGTATGGAAACCCCGATCGCATCAACATCCTCCTGGAGAGCTGCACTGACGACCATTTCAGGAGTTTGACGAAGTCCGGTGTAGATCACCTCCATGCCAGCATCCCTTAGCGAGGTGGCAATAATTTTCGCTCCCCGGTCATGCCCATCAAGACCAACTTTGGCGACGAGGATACGCACGGGGCGATTAAAGGTTTTATCCATATGTAAAAGTAAGAAGAAATTCGGATTGTGTTTTATGGTACCTAAGTGTTAATATGGCGGTCAGCAGCAAAAAAAGCAGATTTCAACGGTTAATTTTGCTATTTTTATACCCTCAAACCAGAATATGATTGAAGAACGGTCGTTAAATTTTTTAGAAGAAATCATTGAAGAAGACCTCAGCCACGGTAAAAATAATAAGCGTGTGCTCACTCGTTTTCCTCCCGAGCCCAATGGGTATCTCCATATCGGACATGCTAAATCGATCTGCCTGAACTTTGGGATTGCTAAAAAGTATAATGGTAAAACTAATCTCCGGTTTGACGATACTAACCCGAGTACGGAAGAAACTGAGTATGTTGACAGTATTCGCGAAGATATCCATTGGCTTGGGTTCGAATGGGATCAAGAGCTTTATTCCTCAGATTATTTTGATCAACTTTATCAATTCGCTGTAACTTTAATACGTGAGGGGTTTGCCTACGTCGACGACAGTACTGCTGAAGAGATAGCGGCTGCGAAAGGAACACCTACTGAACCTGGAACACCCACAACTTACCGCAACAGAAGTGTAGAAGAGAATTTACAACTTTTTGAAGAAATGAAAGCTGGGAAGTTTCCGGACGAAGCCAGAGTGTTAAGAGCGAAAATAGACTTGGAATCTCCTAACATGCACTTACGGGATCCTTTGATGTATCGAATTAAGCATGCTAATCACCATCGTACAGGTAATAAATGGTGTATTTATCCGATGTATGATTTTGCCCATGGACAGTCAGATGCAATTGAAGAAATCACTCACTCCATTTGCACTCTCGAGTTTATTCCTCACCGCCCGCTGTACGAATGGTTTATTGATAAATTAAAAATTTTTCCGTCAAAGCAATACGAGTTTGCGCGTTTAAATTTGAATTTTACAGTGATGAGTAAGCGTAAGCTGCTTCAGCTGGTGAATGAAAACTATGTTACAGGATGGGATGATCCGCGGATGCCTACCATTAGCGGACTTCGACGTCGCGGATATACCCCACTATCAATTCGAAATTTCTGTGAGCGTATTGGTGTAGCTAAGCGCGAAAACCTGATCGATTTGAGTTTACTGGAGTTCTGTATCAGAGAAGATCTTAATAAAACAGCTCTGCGAAGGATGGTTGTGATGGACCCGGTCAAACTTGTAATTACTAACTATCCAAAAGACCAATCTGAAGTGATGCATGGAGAAAATAATCCGGAAGCTGAAGATGGAGGTGGTACAAGAGAGGTACCTTTTAGCTCTGAGATATGGGTAGAGCGGGAAGATTTCATGGAAGAAGCACCAAAGAAATTTTTTCGTTTAGGTCCTGGGTTAATGGTTCGTTTAAAAAATGCTTACATCGTAAAATGCGATGGCTTTTTAAAGGATAGTCAGGGACGTGTTTCCGAGATCCACTGCACGTATATCCCGGAATCCAAAAGTGGTTCAGATACAAGCGGTATCCATGTTAAAGGAACGATACACTGGGTAAGCGTTAAACACGCCCGTAAGGCGGAGATTCGTTTGTACGATCGATTATTCAAGGTTGAAGACCCCTCGAATGAAGATGGAGATTTTAAAGAGTATATCAATCCGGATAGTTTGGCAATATTAAAAAACGCATTCATTGAGCCTGATCTGATAAATGCTAAAGCGGAATTAGGGTATCAATTCATTCGTAAAGGGTATTTCTCACTCGACAAAGACTCTGCCCCAGATAAGTTAATTTTTAACCGCACGGTTACGCTAAAGGATACATGGGCAAAAGAGGTGAAAAAGGGATGATTAGAGATATTTCCTGTAAAGATTAAAGAGCGTTTTCTTTTCATCCTCATTTAGTATGCCCGTAATTTCTTTCTGCACAAAGTGAAGTTGAAATGATTTAACTGCATTTACGGAATTTTTAACGTCGTATCCAATAATTCTCAATGCATCAATTGGATTAAATGTCGTCGGAACGGTATCTGTCAGAACAGCATCTGGCCAGAGGCCAAATCCCTTTTCGGCTAAACTTTTCCACGGGAATGTAATATTAGGATCCACTTTTCTTCCGGGCGCGATGTCAGAGTGGCCAATAAAATTAGCAGATGGAACACCATGTTTTCTTTTTAGCGTATCCAGAACAGTTAGCAGGCTATTTATCTGTGATGGGGAGAAGGGCTCAAAACCATTATTATCTAATTCAATTCCAATGGACGATGAATTGATATCAGTAGCATTACCCCATTTGGCAGCACCTCCATGCCAAGCTCGTAAATAATCATTTAGCATATGATAAACCAGACCATCCCTGCCAATTACATAATGTGCACTAACCTGCGTGGAAGGTGTAGTAAATGTTTTCAGGGTTTGCTGTGTTGAGTTTTGAGCTGTATGATGAATGATAACATAATTGGGCTTTCGGAGGCCAAAATTAACTGTTCCTGCAAAATCTTGTCCCGCGGGATTTACCGGTCTTTCTCGGACGATGTTGGTCAAATCCTTTGCTTGTTTTTTGTAAATCTTATTTGTAGGCGCATAAGGTGATGATGAACAGGAAGCCATCACCGCAACCGCAGATGTCATTATAACTAAAAATGTTTTGGGTATCATATTATTCAATCTGCAGTAATAAATTAAGGAGTATGAGATTACATATTAAGGACTTCGGCGATGATATTGCTTTACTAAATTCAGCAAATCCTCAATTAGAAACGGCTTGGCGATATAGTTATCAGCTTTGCACTTACCTGCGATTTCAGCCAGGTTGTTCACCGCAGAAATTAAAATAACCGGAAGATGTGACGTTCCCCGGTTAGCTTTTATTTCAAGGCACAGCTGATGACCTTTATGTTTGCCGAGATTCTCATCCAGCAAGATTAAATGAGGGTTGATTTCTTCAAGGCTTTTTAATGGTTCTGCATCAAGAGACGCAAGTACCTCATAATCTTCATTTTCAAGGATAAATCCTAGTAGCTCTAGAATATCATGATTATCTTCTATTACAACAATTTTCTTCTTCATGTATTTGTCTTAAACTGCAAATATACGGCCAGATTCAAAAAGTTAAATTACCAATTATAATTGAAACCAATTATAAGCCACAGTTTTAAGTTGACAAGATAAGTTAATAAAATTTGCACCCGAAAAGCATTCACTATTTTAATGTTGCGGTGTAAACGGAGCGAGTATGGGCACTAAAAATACCGAGAGCACCATTATCGAAATTGCTATCAGGATTTGAAGGGGCTACAGGCGGACCCCCGTTACCGCCTATCTGACTAATTGCGAAGTAATACTTAAAGACGTTCCTGTCAATGCATTGTATTTCGATTTCCGCCTTATCGCCAATTTGTATTCCATCGCCGTCAAATGTAATCAGATCTGATGTTGCGTTGCCATCGCTGAACCTATCCTCATTTACCTGTTCGGCGATTAAAGCACCATTAACCTTCACGATATAACGATATTGATTTTGGATCCGCGCAGGATCTTTGTAGTAAATGGAAGGATAGATCCTGGAATTTCCAAAGATCGTAAGGCTTTTGAAGGTGATCGAATCCGGCTTTACAGCGCGCGGCATAACCGAACTTGCTTTAAATGTTTTGCCACCAACAACAACCTCTAAAGTGTAATTTAATCCTGGCATACCCCGAAATCTCTGACTCCTGTAAATCCCATCGCCGGTAGCTGTAAACGAAAAAGTTTGGCCATTGCTTATATTTACAGTAACCTTCGCTCCTTTAATTCCATTGAAAGCATTGGGCTGGTCAAAAGTGGTAGTATTTGAAACTTTTACTGTATGGATTTCCGATTGATCGGAAATGCTTCCTTCTATAACAATCCGAGGCGCGGCTTTTGAGAGATCGACCTCTATAACTTCTTCACAAGATGAAAATAGCGAAGTTGACAGCAGAACTGTAAAACCAAAAATGATTCCTAAAATTTTGTTTGACATGGGTGCTATGTCCATAATTAAAACTTAAAATTCCATGTTATTGAAGGAATAATCCCAAATAAACTTGTTTTTACAGCCTGAGTTTTTGTTTTGTCATCAGGATCATCCTGAAAATTAATGGCAAACGCATTTTTTCTACTATAAACATTGTAAACACCCATTGACCAACTTGATATAAATCTTTTTCCGGGTTTACCTTCCAGAGTTGCCCCAAGATCAAGCCTGTGGTAATCAGGCATACGGTCTGCATTCCGGGCTGGATAATAAAAATATGTTTGATTATTAATCTGATATTTTCCTGCAGGAAAGGTTACCGCATTTCCAGTGTTATAAATAAAGGTTGACGAAAATGTCCATCGAGGTGCTGCCTTGTAAATACCTACAAAAGAAAAGTCGTGTGTGCGGTCTTGTTTAGCATTGAACCACGAGCCCATGTCAATATCATCGAAACGGCGTTCCGTTTTAGAAATCGTATAGCCTAGCCAGCCATTTAATTTGCCAAATCTTTTCTTAACGAAAAGTTCTATGCCGTATGCCCTTCCCTTTCCATAAAGCAAATCAGCTTCAACGTTTCTATTCCCACGAAGATCTGTACCACTACGGTATTCGATTTGGTTTAACATAGTCTTGTAATAAACTTCTGCCGAAAATTCGTATTTATCTTCATTAAAATTCCTGAAAAATCCCCCTGCAATCTGATCAGCTATTTCGGGCTTTACATTATTGCTGCTCATAATGTATAAGTCTGTTGGTGAACTCGCTGTGGAATTAGACATTAAATGCAGGTTCTGGCTATTTCTGGTATATGAAACCTTAAAAGATGATGTTTCCGTTAGTAAATAACTAGCTGAAAGTCTTGGTTCAAGCCTAAAATAGGTTTTTACTAGTTCTCCCTTCCCATAGTCTTTTGTGCTAGAAATTTGCCCTTCCGTATCGTAAAGGTTAAATAAACCGGGTCCACGTAAATAAAAGGAGCTGACCCTTAATCCATATACGATATTGAACTTATCATTAACTTCCCATTCATCAGAAACGTAAGCAGACACTTCGTTGCCTTTTCTTTGTTCGATTGTTTCCTCGTTCACACTGGATCGTGAGTCTGAAGTAATGCTCCCCGGGGCTATGCGATGATTCACCAGGTCTAAACCAAAACGCAGGTTGTGGCTATTGTTTAATGCAAGCTGGAAATCTTGCTTTAGATTCAAGTCTATGATCGAAGAATTTACCTGGAAATTGTTTTCTTCGATAAAGTTCTCAATTACATAATCATAGTTGCTGTAGATCAGGGATGTGTTAGAGAAGAGACGATTACTATAAAGGTGATTCCAACGAAGGGTTGCTGTGGCATTACCCCAATCAAATCCAAAGGTCTGATTTAATCCTAATTCATCTCTACCGAAATATCCTGAAAGGTAAACGGTGTTTTTTTCATTTAGCTGATAGTTAGCTTTTGCATTGAGGTCGTAAAAGTATAATGTATTTTTTCTGATAGAAGTATCCTTTGCCAAGGCTAAAAATGCATCAGCATAGGTTCTTCTTCCACTAATCATGAAAGAGCTTTTATCTCTGACAATCGGGCCTTCCAATTTCAATCTGGAAGAAATAAGGCCGATACCGCCTTCAGCTGTAAACTCCTTTTTGTTTCCGTCATTCATACGGATATCTAATACCGACGATAACCTTCCGCCATACTGAGCAGGCATACCGCCTTTAAATACGCTAACATCCTTAATGGCATCTGAATTAAAGGTTGAAAAAAACCCAAGCAGGTGTGAAGCGTTATATACCGGGGCCTCATCTAAAAGAATTAAATTTTGGTCAGCTGAGCCGCCTCGCACGTAAAATCCACTATTTCCCTCACCGGCTGACTTAATTCCGGGAAGTAATTGGAGAGTTTTTAGCACATCACGCTCCCCAAATATTACAGGTACATTACGTATTTCACTCAAGTTAACTTTTGCAACTCCCATCTGTGCACTAACCACGTTGTCATTCCTTTTTTCAGCAGTCACCACTATTTCGCCAAGTCTATTTTCCGGTACCAAAGTAATATCCAAACGTGTGTCAGAATCAATTCTTATTGTATTAACAACAGTACTGTATCCGATATAGCTTACCGTCATAGTATATTGACCTGAAACGAGTTTATATGAATAGAAGCCATATGCATTGGTGCTGGTACCGATTTCGGTTGTACTGCTGAACTTCACTGTTACACCAATAAGACTTTCTCCGGAAAGAGAATCTGTTACAATACCGTTTATAGTAAAGTTATCCTGGGCGTTGCTGTGTTCGGGGTGCGTAAAAATTAACAGGAAAATCAGAAAAATATATTTCAAAGGGAACGGTATTTAGGACCTAAGTTAGATATACGGATTTTTTGTAAATTTAGCTCGTTTGAACGATCATTCAGACTCGAATTAATTTACCTTGTCAAAGTTGTACTTACCTTTAGTGGAATTTTGTAAAACGTCTTTTTGATGAGGATATTTCAAGGGATTTAAAAACTTCATATGGCAACTTTTTATAGACATATCTGACATAAATCTAACCCAAAGTATGGGTAGTAATTTTTTGCTTTCCGAACGTTGGGGTTATTTTCGAAAACGGAATAGAAGTGTGTGATTTGAATAACTACAGTGACCCCACTATGTTTACAACTATTTCTTTCGATATGGGTTTGCCATAAAATTTGTGGATGCATGGGTGATTTTGCAGCCTGTTCAAATCATTTTCATTGATTGAAGAACTGAACATGAATATTGCGAAGTTTGACTGAATGTTTTCAGGAAGGCGTTCAAATGCTTCAACAAATTGAAATCCGTTCATGACAGGCATTTGGATATCAAGGATAATTATGGTTAATGCATCGGCAGGTTTGAGATCAGAATTCTTTATAAACTCATAGGCATCTTTCGCCTTGATGTATGATTTAACGCTGGAGAAGGTTCCGATATTTTGAATAATCTTTTCTCCAATGAAACAATCCAACTGGCTGTCATCAATTATGATAAAGTGTGGGAATGGAGTCGACATCTCACTTATTATGAATTGTTACCTTGAAACAGGTACCATTGTTAATTTTAGAATCAACAGTTATTGTTCCGTTCAGTTTTGTTACAGCAGCCTTAACATTATATAACCCGAATCCTGATCCAACTTCCTGGGAACTTGCCCTGAAAAACATATTAAATATGTCTCCGATATGATTCGGATCGATACCTACCCCATTATCATGAACCTCTAAAATAGCCTTTCCATTTTCAACCAATATTTTCAGATCAACTAATTTCTCTTTACTCTCCCTTTTTTGGTATTTGAAAGCATTAGATAAAAGATTGTTTAAAATAAGTTTAATCGAAACTTCATCACCTCTGAATGTCTCTTTTTGTTCTATGCTTGTGTTAAAATTAATGTTACTGACAGGGTAGGTAAAATTAAAAATTTTCGTTTGCTCTCCAACAATCTCGTTAAAGTTAATTTCCTTAATTTCGAGTTCCCCCCGGTTCAGATTGTAATAGTCATGAATACTTTGTATAAAGTCGTCCAGATTTCTTACAGATTCTTTCATCATGAGAAGCATCTTCCTTATCTCGGTAATTTCGTCCATATCCTGGGCAGCTTCTACAGCACCCAAGATGCTTAGAAGTGGTCCCCGCATATCGTGTGTTACACTATAAGAGAATTTGTCAAGTTCGTTATAAGCCCTCTGAAGCTCATCATTCTTTACTGCCAGAAGGGAATTTGAAACGTAAAATTTATTTGCTTCATTAATTGCAGCCAGAATATCAGCATCCTTCCAGGGTTTTTTTACATACCTAAAAACATTTCCAAGATTAATGGAATCAATTACTGAATCAATGTCGGAGTAACCAGTTAATAAGATGCGTATAGGTTTAGGGTAGCGACTGCGAATTTCTTCGAAGAACTGTACACCCGTTTTACCGGGCATTCTCTGATCACAGAATATCACCCGAATATCCGGATGTGAATTGAGGTGTTGCATGGCGTCAGTTGCGTTTACCGCGATCATAACGTTGTAACCTATTCTGAAAGATGCTTTAAATCCCGTTAGGTTATTGATCTCATCATCAACATACAAGATCTTTATTTTTTCTTGCTTTTCCACTTATATATCTTCCTCAATGTATTCGAATACTATGGGTAATTCAAGAATAAACTCTGAACCTTCTCCTGGTATACTAATAATCTGAATTTCTCCCTGATGTCTGCGGATGGTATTATAAGCGATCGACATACCCAGTCCGGTACCTTCACCGACATCTTTTGTTGTAAAGAATGGTTCAAAGATTTTTTTCTTAGTTACCTCGTCCATCCCAGTGCCGTTATCCTTAATTTTTATAGTAACTCTCGATTCGTCATTTGTCGTTGTTATCTTAAGTATACCGCCCTCCTTATCTTCAAACTTTTTATTTATAGCATATATTGCATTAGAAAGAATATTTAAGAAAACCTGATTAAGTTTCCCGGGATAACATTCAATAAACGGTATCTCTCCGTAATTTTTTTCCAGCTTGATTTTGTTACTCAATAAATTGTTGATGATAATTAAAGTTGAGTCAAGGCCATCGTTCATATCCGCTTTCTTAAGATCATCTTCATCCAGACGGGAGAAAACGCGCAGACCCTTCACAATCTCCGAAGTACGCGAGGCTCCTTCCTGAATTCCTTTGAGCAGCTGATTTATTTCCATTTTGAGATAATCAAATTCCATTTCTTCTTTATGATTATCAATTAGCCTTTGTTTTTCAGCAACCGGCAGATCTGAAAGACCTATTTTTTCCATCTCCTGGATAAAATCAATAAGAATATCAACATCTCTGTTTAGCGGTGTTATGTTAGAAGTTACAAAATTAATGGGATTATTAATCTCGTGTGCAATCCCCGCCGTTAGCTGACCCAAAGAAGCCATTTTTTCGGCTTCTACCAATTGTCCTTCCGCTTCTTTAAGATCAATTAGAGTCTGATTTAATTCAGTGTTCGCTTCGCTCAATTCGTACGTACGTTCGTTGACTTTAGTTTCAAGAATTGCATTTTGCTCGCGAATTATTCGCTCATTTTCTTTTAAAGCCAGTAAAGTTTGTTCCTGGGAACGTTCCTTATCTCTTTTGAAGGTATTAATTTTATCAGCCAAAGCAAAAGCAAGTAATATCACATCAAGCGCAGTTCCAGTTTCTTTAGTATAATTTGTAAAATTACTGTAAGGTACGACGCCCAAATTCCTCAATACAAATAGAAGTAGTCCGGTGATAAAAAGAGTGAAGGCCAGAAGAAACAACTTTGCCGGACGGTAGCCTTCTAAAGACAATGAAATAGTTATGGTAAATGTTATGATGACTGTTGATATAGCAGCGAAGTCTATAGCTCTGAAACTTGCCTGATCATACCCAAACACCCTTAAGATCACAGCAATAGAATATAGCAGAATTGGAAGGTAAACAAACCGGTGCATCCTTGGTGAATTGTCTTTCGTTTGAAGGAAGTTCATCATAAAGAGATTTCCAACAATCCCGGCTAGACCGGGAAAAATAACAATTCCAAGATGGTTCAGTTCCGGGTGATCAAATAAAATGAGCCTGTAGGTATAGCCACTTAATGTTATTGAACTTAATCCTATAAATAAACTATAAAGCACGAAATACAAGTAGCTTGTATCCTTTACAGATAAATAGATAAAAAAGTTGTAGAGTATCATTACGAGAATCAAGCCCATAAATATGCCCCACGCCAGATCATTGGTAGCCAGATTTTCCGCAATAGATTTTGGAGTTCCCAAAATAAGAGGCAATACCATTTGTTCGGAACTTTTTACCCTGAGAAAATAATCTTCCGATGTTCCCGGAACGATACGCACATCAAAGAGAAAGTTCTGATGCTGATATTTTCTATTAGAGAAGGGGTTATTATAGCTCATTTTCTGCACATTACCATCCGTCATTGCATAAAATTCGCAAGTGCTAAGCATTGGATATTCAAGAGCAAGAATTAAGTGTTCCTGATCACTTTCATTTCTGATGGTAAACTTCAGCCAGAAATCTGAACTACTAAGTTGAAGGTTTGGAATTGAAACTCCGGATGGGACGAAGGATTTAGATTTTCTTATATCATCTATCCCCAATGTATTGGCAGGGTCTTCCAGAATTGAAACGTGGTCGCCAATAACAACATTTTCCCCCTTAAATATTATGGGTGATTGTGCGCTGGCAGACACACACACAAATAAATACAGCAAAAAGAGTATAAAGCAACACCTTTTCATTACGAATTGCTTTTGGTCATTTAATAAATATTACAATTTTCTTCAATTTAATCTGAAATAGCACTTTTGATAACTAAAATATCTTCCAGCGGTAAACGATGAGCCTTTAAAGAAGGCTCCGAAGCAATGGCAATCTTTGCAAGAAAAATCTCTGAATTGTCACTAGTCGATTGCGTTATTTTATTAAACTGTTCGCGTAGAAATTGGAGTTCTGCTATATTTTTTCCTTCGAGACCTTCGCCATTCCCATGTAAAATACGTGAAAAAAGATAAAGGGGCGAAATTAGGGGATGAATTGCAAGATTTAAGTTAGTAGCCTCAAGCCAGAATCTTTCCATTGACCTCCCTCCCTCAAAGAAACTATTAAGGCTATAACCAGGTAGACTAATCATGCAGAGTGCCGAGGCGGTTGAAACTGTTCGCATAGCAAGCATCCCCAACGCGTTTCCCCCACCAAAGCCTTTAACAGCATTTATTACCTTTTCACTTCTGATCACGCTCATAGCAGCCATCAATGAGTGTCCCAGGCCAAGGGTATGAATATCAATTCCATCACGAGTACGCTCGGCTTCTTCATTTGTCCATCTCATTTCGCGGTGGACGAAATCATAATGCCCTTCCGGGTTTAATAGGCGAATTTTATCGCACGCTCCAATGATCCTCGCAAGTCCCCGCAAGTCATTATCGGTAGTAAAATATTTGAAATTCGCACCTGGAATTGATTCCGAAAAAATTTTAAGTCGTGACAGGATGTCGTCTGTAATTGCTTTTTTGGGTGCAAGAATCCTGTTTGTATGTCGTTTAAATATAGCATTATCCAAGGTTTTTAAGGCTTCAAATTCCGTATTTCTAACATGTTTTTTGAAACGGATTGCCGCTACCAGCTTCTCTGTAGATTTATTTGGAAATAGTGAATAAGATGCTTCAATCCCCAGACTTAATGCCTGTATGTATAGATTTTCATAAGCAGCTCCTAAACTAATAAATGAAGCTGTTTTTTGAAAATCACCGAAAGAAAAAGAGCGGAATTCGTCGTGGAAGAGGTAAAGGACTCCTTTCATAAATAACCATTTCCACGGCTGATCATTTCCGGTAGAGGGAGCAGCGGAAGCCGCCATTACCAATTTGTTTATTATTTCTTTGTCTGGATGAACGTAGTCCGGATTATCTTCAAGCTGCAAGTCTGAAACTAGCGAGAGCATAACATCTTCAGAAATCGGTACGAAAGGGTTCTGCCTGACATAAGCCTCATCTTTCGGCAACTTTTTATTTGCTATCAATTCATCGAGATCAATATAATATCTTCCTGAGTCATGAAATTGGTCTAGCAGGATCCTTCGGCAGACATCAGTACCGACTGCACCGCCCAATGTTACTGAACTGGCAAGTTGAGGCCAGGTATTAATTGTTTGCTCCACTTCAAGCATTGAAGCCTTTGCTCTAAGAGAGACATTCTCAATACCGAGCATTTGTAACATTACCGGAATCTTATCTTCAGTACTCAAGTCTTTGATAGTTTTAGGATCCAGTTTGTCAATGGTTCCGTGAAGTAATGCCCGTTCAGGTTCAAGGTCGAAACGCTCGACGTCGAGCATACCGCGATCACTTGTATCCATTAGCACTGGAATGCGAAGTTCTCTAGCCTTGTAGCGCGACAGTATTTTGATATCTAATCCATCACATTCATCAACTAGGAGATCAAGCTTTCCATTTTCGGAAAAGAATAATTCCATATTCTCTTCTGTAAGTCCTTCTAAGAAACACGTTACCTTCAAAAAGGGGTCGATCTCAGCTATTTCCCTGGCGGTGATCACTACTTTGGGCGCCCCGAGATTATGCACGCCAGCCCGTATCCGATTCAAATTACTTAATTCAAGGGTATCAAAATCAGTGAGACGGAGTTCGCCGAAACCTCTCTCCATTGCGAGTGTGAGTGCAATTGATTGTCCAACGGAGAGTCCAATGATACCAATTGTTTTAGTACTAAGAATATCCTGTTCTTCGCGCGTTATTTTATATTGATTTCGATTGGTTCGCACCTGAATAAACTCCTCCTCATCAAGCATATGAACTAAACGGCGACTCCATGGATAATATACCCAAACCCCATAGGTATCGATATCCTTTCCCGCCAGGTGATTGCTGATTAGGTCATCATACTCTTCGTCCTTAATTTTAAAAGAAGGACTTTTCATTTTCATCAGTTCGCGAAGTTGACCGAAAAGTTCATCATGAACAAAAATTACCTCGCCTGACTCTAATAGTACTTCCAAGGAAGACATATCTGAGGAATCGTTTGTTCGGAAAAATACCGGATGATACGTTTGATGTAATTGTTTTGATGTTTCAATAAGTATCCTGAACCTGGCTTTCATAGTACCTGATTAAAAAATTTAGATGTCGTTTGAAAGCGTAATGTTATTTAAGATTTGTCGGTTCACATTACAGTAAATTTATACTGCTTTCATCAACAATTCCAGCTGATGCCCCCTTTTTTGCATTATTAATAACAGCCTGCAAATCCCAATTTCCCATATTGGGTATTTCGATATCGTAGTGGATTTCGATCTTTTTTTTCCGAAGCTCTTCAATTCTGACAGAATGTAAATTCTCGCGAAGTGCGCTTATAGCTTCCCTATTTTCTTCATCAGCTGCACTTAAGTTTTTGAGGTCACGCAAAATAAGAACAGTGGCAACGAGGTCCAGTTTTGGATAGTAGAATGTACCATTATTTCCGATGGCCTCCTCAATTTCGTAGCCTACACTTTGGGCCATTTTTACAGTATAAGGTGCACACAAGCCAAAAAGAGAATCTAAACCAATTTGTGAGGAAATTGCAACACCCACGCGTGTTAAAAAAATACTGCCTATTCCGTAACCAGCTATTTCACGCGAGTTCCATAAACCGCAGCCCTCTCCAGTACCTTTTTGTGCATAATCAAATACCATTTCGTAGATAGATGGATCCAGTGCACCAGTGGCTTGTTCTATCGGCAGCGGTTCAGTTCCTCCCGCCACATGTATGCGCGCGCCGCCATAAATATGCTCCTTATCAAGTGATTCAACGATCATCACAAATGCGGCAGGATTATGAGTCCACTCATTATTGGATGATGTCACTTTTTCAACTCCGATACTTGTTAGTACGCGTTTATGGCCCTCTACAAATAATTCACACGAGCGAGGATCATCAATTGCTCTGAAAGCTCTAAGCCTTACAACAGGATTACCGTTATTAAATTGAATTTCCATTTATTAAATTATACCCGGCATCATCTTGCGAATATATTTCGTTTTTCGTTAAATCAGTTACGAATTGGCTACGAAGTTTCAAGGAGTAATTTAACTCATAATTAGTGTCTTTTTGTTAATAATCCGTATTTTTGACGAAATATTAATGCCAACAACAAATGTCTGATAAAAAGATTGATATTCTATATGTCGATGACGAAGAAAATAACCTGGTATCTTTCAAGGCTACATTCAGACTTAAATATAACATCTCAGTCGCTATCAGTGCTGATGAAGCAATGAGAATTCTGGACACAAAACCAGTTGAAATTATAATCACCGACCAGAGGATGCCTAATATGACGGGGATAGAATTTCTCGAGAAAGTGATCGAAAAGTATCCTGACCCCATACGTATATTGTTAACTGGTTATGCAGATATGAATGCAGTTATCGATGCAGTTAACAAGGGTAAAATATATCATTATCTAAGCAAACCCTGGAGTGAACAAGAACTCGAAGAAACTATTAAAAAGGCTTTCGAAGTTTACCAGAGTAACAAGGAGATAAAGGAAATGAATAGTAAGCTGGCGGTTTCCAATGATCAGCTCGAGTTTTTGCTTAGGCAAAAGTTGTTATCCTAGTAAACACTAATTCATTTTCCGGGGTTTCTCAGACTAATTTTGCGACATCAAGTTCGTGATGTTAAGCCTTTTTACACGCATTTTACCTTTCTTATCAAACTCCTTGTTTGCGCCAACATCACTTCAAACGCAGGTCGAAAAGTCATATATGCCCAGCAATTTTTTTCTCGTTTGAGTTAATTACACTTTTTACAAACCAAACCTAAAATCGAGGTGTTGTAAAATGAAAATAATATCGACAATTATGGAAACTAAAGAAAGCACTGGCGTTATAAACGACCTTATTTTGATAAACAATGACAGAATTGAAGGTTATCAAAAGGCTAAAGATGAGTTAAAAGAAGGAAATGAGGACCTTAAGGCTTTGTTTACCGAGATGATTGGAGAAAGTCATTCTTTGAAATTGGCTTTGGCAACTGAAGTTGCCTCTACAGGCGAAGAAATAGAACAGGGAACAACTAACAGCGGAAAAATTTATCGCGTATGGATGGATGTGAAGGTAGCATTCAGTGGTAATGATAGAAAAGCTGTACTTGAAAACTGCGAATTTGGAGAAGATGCTGCTCAAAAAGCATATGAAATGGCATTGGGCGAGGATGATCTTCCGGGTCATATCCGTTCATTAATATCTGAGCAAAAAGCAACGTTAAGAATTTCTCACGATAAAATTAAGGCATTGCGTGACGCACAAGTATAAGGAAAGTTCATATTCTTAATATCCCCCGTTCAACAGAATTGGGGGATTTTTTTTGAAAATCCAGTGTCACCAAAAATTGTTCATTGCTAAATAATTCGCTCACCGCTTATTTCCCCTCATTCACCGAGTACTTTACCTCACCGGCCTAATTCCTGTTTCTATTCCCTGTTCTTCGATATACTTTTGATCAAACAAATACAAAAAATCAAAGCTAAATCGATATGAAGACTCTAACTACACTTTTAACCCTTTCACTATTAGCACTAAGTACAGCAAGTTATGCACTGTCAGACGGTAATGAAAAAAGATCGAAAGTCCCCGTAGCTCCGAATGTTTGGGAAAATTCGCAAATCGAAGTCCCGGAGTCTTTGAAGTTTTTAAAGGCAAAAAATGCTTATGTACCATTTGCAGATTTTACTTGGGGAGATCCGTCGGGAGCGCCTGAACAACTTTTGATGGTCTCTCTTGCTCCATTTGTTTTTGGCGATTCTCAGGAAGAGGCACCCGAGGAGCTAGGCTTTATAAGAGCGAAGTACGCCACTGTCCCAGTTGCTCCCTTTGTATGGGGTGAAGCATCAGATGAACAAGTTGAGATAACCTTGAAATAAAAATTTGATTAGCTATAGCATTATCGTGTGAGTAGACGTATTAGTTATATAAAGTTTGAATTTATGAGAACAATACATTTTGAAATTCCTACTATGACCAGGCTTCACAAACAGCTTGAAGTTTGCAACTCAATTAAGAAGTTGAACGTTGTGAACATTACTACGGAATGCGGAAGGGCAATAGTAACCTTTCATAACTCCCTGCTTAAAGCAGATATAATTAGAGCCATTGAAGAAGCAGGTTATATCGTCAAATATTAATTGAGCCTATATTTTTTCTAACGAATATACCCGTTTGTCAGTGATGACCAGAATCATGGATTTTACAATGAATAGCAAAAACAAATTCATGGGGATGACTTAATCGAAATATTGTACCTTCTGAAGCCCCTATTTCCATAAGCGATACAATTATTTGCCTGCCTGAGCCATCACCGCGGTGTTTAATCTTACATACTCTGCATTGTTCATAGCTTTTGCAATTTCCAGTCCGGTCTTTGCACTAGTCAGCGCACCCGACTTGTCGCCTGACTTTAACTGGATTTTGGCTTTCCAGTAGTTATACCAGGGAGTTTTTTGATCAGCCGGGGCAATCGCATTCATCCAGCCCAAGGCTTTCGAAAGATCTTTTCCATTATCGTAATAGTAAATTGCAGCTTGCATATAAGGTTTTTTTTCGCTTTTCATAGCTTCATCGATGCTCGCCATTACTTTGCTGTCCACATCGGTTATCATTAATATACCGACTTTTGTATCGTCCCATAGTAAGTTTAGCTTGGCTGATGTTGGTGTAACGTCGCTAAATGAAATGGTAAAGGTCTCTGTCTTATCCTTCATCTTTGACGGATTTACCATAAATCGCAAAACGTCGTCACTTTCTTTATAAGAATATGCGCCCCATTGTTTGGTATCTTTGTTCAGGATGATCGTCCACGAATCTTTCCCCGGGATAGTTAATAATGCATATTCGCCCGCTTTAACCGCCTTACCCTCCAGACTGATATCGTCAGAAAAGCTTATCGTGGTAACCGTATTTGCACCAGTTCGCCATATTTCACCTATAGGCGCCAAATCTGCAAATACATTTCTTCCTTTCATATTTGGTCGTGAATATTTGACTGTAACACTGCCAAGTCCAAATTCCTGTATAACAGTTTGTGAACTGCTGATCTGCGGCATTTTCATTTGCGCCTGAACGGGGTTATTGAATAGGCAATAAATACTTAAAGCGAGTAAAACAAGTGGCTTTTTCATATTGAGAATTTTAGATACTAAAAGTAATGAATAATTATCAAACAAATAAAGTGGGGCGGTTTTTACTAGACTTCTATCCAGAAAGTTCCTAACTCAGTTTCACATTTGAAATCATTTTTTACGGGCAGGTCCAGAAACGGGTAAGTTACTTTCGATAAATAAAGTCCCTGAGGATGTGCTGGTAGTATCAAAGCCGGGGTCTGTTTTGTAATCAGGTGACTTTCAAATTGATCGACACTGAATGTACCGCTGCCAATATCAATCAGTTTTCTTGTAAGTATGCGGACCATGCGTCCCAGAAAGCGATTGGACGAGATTTGAAAGCGAAGACGATTGCCGCGGTCGTTAATATAAAGAACGGCCGAGGAAACATTACAGATGTTGTGTTCATTCTTGTCCGGTGACTTACAATACGGACGGTAATCATTGTATTTTGGCAGTAACATAACCGCTTTTTTCATTTCCTGCAGGTTCAATTCCGGTAGAAGATATAATGAACTGCTTTCGCCTAGGAATGGGTCTTTATGCGTATGAAGGAAATAATCATAGGTGCGAAGGACAGCATCATATCGTGCATGCGGAAGGCCCTCAACAGGTATGATGTCAAATATAGCAATATCGGCTGGGAGGATTCGGTTCCATCTAAAGAACAGATCAAAATCCCAATCCTGTTCGATATCGATGTGAAAAAAGAATTGACTTGCATGAACGCCTGCATCAGTTCGTCCACAGCCATATATGGTGACGGGTTTTTTGAGGATTTTACTTAAAGTTGTTTCAAGAACCTCCTGCACACTTAGTTTGTTGGGCTGGTTTTGCCAGCCATAATAACGTGTGCCTTTGTAGGATATGTGGACAAAATATCTCAACGGGAAGTGTATTTCCGCTAAGCTATCAAAATATAGTAAAGGATTCAATGGTTCTTTAGCTTGAACAGTTAGTTCGTAACCTAGTTACAGATAGTCCAGCGTATGAACGGACGACCTTGTTACAAAGCCTTTATTTAAAAATTCAGTAACTTCGGAAGGTCTGTACCAATGCAGATCTGGATTAAGAATATATGAGAACGATCTTAGTAATCGCAGGCATAGTCCTGGCAGGAGCGACTGTAATTGCAGTAGTTCAAAACGATAAAAAAGGGGAGGCTGCACCTGAAATTCAACAGGCAGTACCTTCACAAGTTGGTTCTGCTGAACCTCTTTCTTCTCGATCTGCAACACCCGCTACCAATCCGGCACATGGATTGGCGGGACATCGCTGCGACTTGCCGGTGGGAGCTCCTCTTAGCTCAGCATCCGGAGCTGCAGCACCCGTACAAAATCCTCCAACTATCAATATGAATCCTATGCCAGTTCAGTCGGCTCCTACATTGCCAGCAGCTGGTCCAACTCCCTCTGCAGCCGGTGTTAAAATTAATCCGGCACACGGTTTGCCAGGACATAGGTGCGATGTTCAGGTTGGAGCACCCTTAACATAGCCCTAAATATTAGATTCGACTCCCCAATTTCGGCTTGAGAGTTCAACCTTGATTTTGTTTCGAGAAGTTTTCCACAATAATAGCAGTTCGCGATATACGAATTAGCAAAATATTGTATCTTTCATTATGAAAGAACACAAAGGAATGCGCCCTCAAGACGTCGTAGTACTTTTGAAATTAGCCCTTGATGGCGAAGTGAGAAACAGAATAAAGGATCTCGCTTCAAAATTATTTATAAGCGCTTCGGAAATCAGTGAATCTCTTAACCGTTCTTCAATAGCCGGGCTAATTTTATCTGATAGCAGGACGGTAAACAAGGATTCACTTTTGAAATTCCTTGAAAACGGTCTTCAATATGTTTTTCCAGCCCAACTCGGTCCTGTTATGAAGGGGATTTACACTGCTCATTCTGAATCATCTTTGTACCTCAGTTTTTCATCAGAGGAAAAATTAGTTTGGGCGGATGACCTGGGTAAAGAAAGAGGGCAGACAATTCTACCATTATACCCTACGGTTATAAAGGCTGTAAAAAAAGACCGTCTGCTTTATAAACTTCTCGCCCTTTGCGACATCATCCGCATCGGTGATTCATCTGATAAAAATAAAGCAGTCTGGCACCTGCGGGAGGCCTTTCAATCGCAGATCTAATGGTCGGGATGTCTCTTGCCGTTAGTAATCGTACTTCATACGTTTTCTAAATCTTATTTACTTTTGTAAACCCTACCTAAGATATTTGTGTCTGATGAATGAGCAGTTAAACAATTCCGGGGAAATACCAGTGAACAGGATCAAGAATGTTACCGGACAAACTGTATTTCCTATTTTATTTGCGATAAGTTTTTCGCACCTTTTAAATGACACCATACAGTCGTTGATCCCTGCAATTTACCCAATAGTTAAAGATTCGTTCAGTTTAACCTTCACTCAGATCGGACTGATCACATTGACCTTTCAAATGGCTGCTTCTTTGCTACAGCCTTTTGTGGGTCTATATACCGACAGAAAACCACAGCCCTATTCACTGGCGATCGGAATGGGATTTAGCCTGGCGGGCCTGGTATTGCTATCCCAAGCCTCAAATTTTGGGATGCTGATCTTTTCTGTTGCGCTTGTAGGGATCGGGTCTTCAATTTTTCATCCCGAAGCGTCCCGAATGGCAAGTATGGCATCCGGCGGGAGAAGGGGTATGGCCCAGTCAGTTTTCCAGGTGGGGGGGAATGCTGGAAGCTCCATAGGGCCCCTTTTGGCAGCGCTCATAATTGTGCCATACGGGCAATCAAATATTATATGGTTCTCCGTCCTCGCTTTATTGGCTATTATAATATTGTTGAATGTTGGAAGCTGGTACAAACTTAAAATTAAGTCCAGAGCGGATAAGGTAGTCACTGCGTATACTGTCCAGACGCTTCCAAGGAATAAGATTATCCTGTCGGTGATGATATTATTAATCCTCATTTTCTCAAAGTATTTCTATCTCACGAGTATGAGCAGCTATTACACTTTTTATGTGATTCACAAGTTTGGTGTGTCTGTTCAAAGCTCGCAGATTTATTTATTCATATTCCTTTTTTCCGTAGCAGCTGGCACCCTCATCGGCGGTCCCCTTGGCGATAAGATAGGTCGGAAATATGTAATTTGGGGTTCTATTCTCGGTGTGGCACCTTTTACACTTTTATTACCACATGCTAATTTATTCTGGACGGCAGTTCTAACTGTACCAATAGGAGTAATACTTGCATCAGCTTTCTCAGCTATCCTGGTTTACGCACAGGAACTTATTCCCGGTAAAGTGGGCATGATTTCCGGGCTTTTCTTCGGCTTTGCTTTTGGAATGGGCGGGGTGGGATCTGCTCTACTTGGAGCCTTAGCTGACCGGACAAGTATTGAATATGTATATAGTATTTGCGCCTTTCTTCCCCTGATTGGTTTGATTACGGGATTTCTGCCGGATATTGGTAGAAAAGGAAAGTAAAAAGCACTAAATCAAATTTCCCTCTCCACCCAGCATCCTATGAATCATATCATCCCATGAATCCTAATTCAGACAATAACCCTGCTCTTATTTCCCTTTAATCCAAAGCGCAATATCATCAATAAGCTTTGGAGAAACATTGGCTGGAATCCGGTATTGCATCCCATTTCCCTTTTGTTTTTGGGAGGACAAAAGATGATTTAGATCGGGATAAAGTTTAAATGAAGAATTCCTATTTGTAGCTAAAGCAGCTCTCCAGATATTAAAATCTTGTACGGAAACTTGAAAGTCATTTTCCCCTTGAAGTACCAGGATCTTCTTGCTAAATTTCCTCGCTGAAGCCAGTTGATCATAATTATTAATATCTATCCAATAGGATGCTGGTGCCGAAAGAATTACAGAGTCCGGCTTAATATCGCCTAATTTTAGCAGTCGCGACCGGTCGATCTCATTAGCCGCATCCTCAAATTGTTTTCTCATTGCTGCCGTGGTATCGCCAGAAATGACATAAAGGTATTTATTTTGTTCCGCTATCAGATCCGACAATTTACGGGCAGGAGCGGCTGCAAGTATCAGGCCGGCTAAGTCAGGCGCAAGGGCAGCTATTCGAGGCGCAAGCATCCCACCAAGACTATGCCCCATTAAAAATATCTGAGATTTGTTTATTCCCGGTGTATTTTTCGCAATTTCTATTGCAGCAAGCGCATCGTCTAAAACCTCTTCTTTAACTGTAAACGTTTTGGTGAAAGAATTAGGATATATCATCGAACGTTTAACATATCGGATGCTGGCGATACCCTTAGCAGCCAACCCTGCGGCAAGGTCTTTAAATGGTCTGTTCGGCCCGACAGTTTCATCCATATCGGAAGGACCTGAACCATGTACGAGTACGACAATCGGAAAATTTGTCCCGGCTGTTGGAGTAGTCAGCAAACCAGCCATCTGTCCGCCTGCAAACTTAATCTGGATTTCTTTTTCGGTGTAAAGAATTGTATCCGCATAAGCTGGTGCGACATAAGCAGCCTCCGCAGCTGTCTGGGCTACAAAGAATCCTACCAGCTTCTCTGATTTATTGAAAATGAATGTGAAACCCTGAGATCCTTTTGTAAAGACGCAATTAAGTGTGACCTGATAAAACTCACCCTGAGTTTTGTTTTGTGCACCTTCAACAGATTCATATGTCCCGAGGCTATTTCCAAGTCTTAACCAGAACAGCTTAAGTTCATCGGGGCTGATTTTGCCCTTTACACTTTCATCAAAAAAGGTATGTGCCTCTTCGAATTTCCCTTTGTCCATTGTATCAAAAAAGGAATCAGCGCGATTAATCAGGCTAATTATGCTTTGCGCAAATGTTATCTGACTTATGAAGAGAAGCGCTATAATTATTTTACAAGATTTCATGTAATGAATTTCAATTGAAGCCGGAAAGATAATGAAAAGCTGTGAGCAATCAGTTGTAAGCAGGTCCGAGCGGATATTTTCTCTCCGGGGCGGATATAAACTCTACTCCGGTTCGAGTTCAGTTAATTATGGCGGATAATGAATTCTTCTATAACTCGATTCATTTTAGATTTTTCGTACTTTTAGTTCCAATCTTACAATGAAATCCGCTAGAGCATGAATCTTAAAAAAAAGTGTTCATTTCACTTGTGCGTATTCCAAACCAAATCTATTCAAATGAAAAACATCATTCTCGTCGCATTAATTATAAGCTCACTTCCAGTTTTTTCACAAACAGTTAATTCCAAAGACAGGGTTAGTCTTGCTGCAGATAAGGTCGAATCTAAAGTAATCGCATGGCGACGAGATTTTCATGAGCACCCTGAACTTGGCAATAGTGAGAAAAGGACGGCCGGCATTGTTGCAAAACATTTGGAAAGCCTTGGCATTGAAGTAAAAACCGGAGTAGCCAAAACTGGTGTAGTAGGAATTTTAAAAGGCGGCAAGCCAGGACCGGTTGTAGCGCTTCGCGCAGATATGGATGCTCTTCCCGTAACTGAACGTGGCGATCTGCCGTTTAAGTCGACAGTAAAAGCACAATATAATGGTCAGGAAGTGGGAGTAATGCACGCATGCGGTCACGATTCGCACACCGCCATACTTATGGGTGTAGCCGAGGTACTGGCAGGAATGAAGGCTGACCTTAAAGGTACGGTGAAGTTTTTTTTCCAGCCTGCCGAAGAAGGGGCACCGGTTGGTGAAGAAGGCGGGGCTGAGCTGATGATTAAAGAGGGAGTTTTGGAAAACCCCAAAGTAGATGTAGTTTTTGGGTTACATATTTGGGCTCAAACAGAAGCTGGCCAGATTACTTATAGACCCGGCGGCATGATGGCCGGGGTGAATGATATGAAAATTATCATAAAGGGTCGCCAGGCACATGGTGCATCTCCCTGGGCGTCTATTGATCCCATAGTTGCATCAGCGCAGATTGTAAATAACCTTCAGACGATTGTAAGCCGAAACCTGAATGTTACAGAAAACGCGGGGGTAGTCACTATCGGATCTATACACGCAGGTGTTCGATCAAATATTATCCCGGAACAGGCTGAAATGCTTGGTACGATGAGATACTTAAGTGCTTCGGATGGTAAATTGATCGAGGAAAGGATCAGACAGATCGTAACAAATACGGCTGAAGCGAATGGAGCTGTAGCAGAAATAAAATTGCCATATAGCTCACGCTATCCCGTCACGTTTAACGACCTCTCCTTAACGGAAAAAATGATTCCCTCTCTCCATCGAATAGCTGGAGCGGGCAATGTAAAGGTTATCCCTCCAGTAACAGGAGCTGAAGATTTTTCATTCTTCCAGGAGAAAGTTCCGGGTTTATTTTTTTTCCTTGGGGGGATGCCGAATGGTCAGGATCCTAAAACCGCGGCCTCGCACCATACCCCGGATTTTTACATTGACGAAAGTGCTTTTAAACTCGGTGTTAAAGCTTTGGCGGGGCTAACTATCGATTACATGGAATTTGGGAAGAAGTAAATTTTATTTTTGATCACATAAATAGTTTCACATAAACCAGAGATCTTTAATCAGATGTTTTACGGTTAGTGAAACCTTACTTATTAGGTAATTGTTTCATCAACTCATCTGCTGCAGCTTTCAACTGCTCATCTACGCCCTTAGTACGATAATCTATAGAATTTTCTATGAGTATATCTGGCACAGCGGCGCCAAGCTCCTGGTTTTTATCTGTGGCTTTTACAAACCATCCTCTGAGCGGTAAACGTACTGAAGAGCCATCTAGCAATGACTTTGCACCTGTAGAGATCACAGAGCCGTTAGTTGGTGTTCCAACAAGTTTCCCAATGCCTAAATGTTTGTATGCATGCGCAAAAATTTCAGCGTTCGAATAGCTGCTCTCATTACATAATGCAATTGATGGTTTCATCCATGCAGCATACACCAGGCGTTCGCCAACAGGATAGTATTCCCTGAACTTCAATTTATCTCTTTCAAGATCTTCACTGGCACCTCTTGGGATAGCATAGGCATGCTGCTTATAATTTAGAACTGACATAAGATAGTCAGTAGTGTTTCCACCGCCATTGTAACGAACGTCAACAATCAAACCATCTTTGCCATAACCTGCAGCGGTGAATGCTCTTTCAGTTTCTTCAAAACTCTCAATATTCATTGCTTGAATGTGGATATATCCCAATCTTCCGTTCGAATACTTATCAACTAGTTTTCGGCGTTCGGCCACCCATTCTTCGTATAGAGCATCTGATTCACTTGCGGCAGGTCTTATGATTACTTCCCTGGTAATATTGTTAGTACCTTTTACTGACAGCAATACTCTTTGATTTACTGTGCCCGTCAAGTAGCTATAGAAGTTTGCATCCTTTGTAATCTGCTCCCCATTCACCGCAAGAATAATATCACCAGCGATCAAACGGCTTCCTGTTCTGCTTCCAGGTGCACCCGGAATAACACGCGCAACTCTCATTCCGCCTACAGTGGAAACTAATTCAGCGCCTAGCAGACCAGTTATTTCTCTTTGTGTTTCTGTACGATCAGCGACGGTAAAACCCATGTGACTGCTATTAAGTTCGCCCAGCATCAGGTTAAACATATCCCTGAAGTCAGAACTGGTCGATGCGGCTAGCGCTCTCGCTTTATACTTATTATGAAGCGCGTCCCAATTATAGCCGTGCATTTTAGGATCATAATATTGATCCCTAATTGTTCTCCATGCTTCTTCAAAAACTTGTTCTTTCTCTTTGGGGTAATCAATTTTTAATCTGGCAGAATAGGGTAATGATTCCAGCGCAGAAGTTTTTGCATCTATTCTAGCCAGCGAACCACCCTGTCTGAAAAAATAAATGGATTTTCCTTCCCTATCAAATTCGAGAGATGACGGGTTAGATCCGCCTTTAGTAAGTTCCTTTAATTCTTTTCCGTCCCATTTAATGCTATACAGGTCCCGGCCTTTCGCCGTGCTTGTCGTCGCGGTATAAAAAAATGTCTGACCATCCTTGGAAATAGCCAAATCACCCTCATCGCCGGGAAAACTGGTTACCTGAACGGTTCTTTCGCTAATGCCTTCAAAGTCAATTTGTATCGGTTTAATTGGAGTCTTCGAAGATTTTGGTGCGGTAGTGGTCTCTGCCGAAGTCGCATCCTGCCAGTCTTCATTTACCTTTTCCCAGTCTTCTTTCTTTAGCCAAACAAACCAAACGTCGTTGCTTAAATTATTTCTTGAAGAGAGGAAGCCTAGCTTTGAACCATCAGGGCTCCAAATCGGTCTGGTTTCCGTTCTGGGATGCATGGTTACATTTACAGGCTTTGCCGAATTATCAACAGGCTGCACAAATATTTCATTGTTTGCATATAAATCATTCTGGGCGTAGGCCAGCCATTTGTTGTCGGGGCTCCACGCTATTCTTGAGGGAGGTGCCCAGCTATCACTCAAAACTTTTGCATTTGTCAATTGCCCGTTTCCAGAAATATCAGCTACGATCAATTTACCCCGCCCCCTTATATAAGCGATTTTTTTTCCATCATTAGATACAACAGGGGATGTTTCATCTTCGGACGTATTTGTTAACTCAACGATGCCTGGTTTCATTGTTCTGAACAGATTTACTTCACTGGTATCGATTGAACGGGCCATGAAAAGGTTGAAGTTGCTGCCGGTGCGATCTGAAGCAAATACCAGCGCAGAATCGTTCAGCCACACAGGATTCATATCTCTATACGCGTGATTAGATACATTGACACTAGTCATTTTTTCTTTATCCGTTTCTTTGATAAATATTTCACCCCTGATAGTGTATGCCTGCAGCTTCGCGTTCGGGCTAAGTGCATACTCGGTTGCACCTGTACTCAAAGTTTTACTTTCAAAAGCATCGAAACGGTCATCTGCATTCAGTCGAATATCAATCTTCGCCGCAGTTCCATTGTTTGTCTTTAAGAGATAGAGATTTATATCCTTTTCAAAAACTATTGTTGACGCATCTTTGGAAATTCCGTAATGCCGGATGGCTTCATCTTTATAGCTTGTTAACTGTTCCGGTTTTCCCGATGCTCTTCCATTACCGTCGATACCAATTTTGTATAAATTATAAGTCCCGGAATTAGAGCTGAGGAAATACAATGTATTGTTACTGCTCCATTGAGGCTGTATGTCATTCGTAGAAAAGAGCGGAAGCTTATTGTAAACTTTCGTTTTGGTATCCATTGTCCAGATTTCCCTGTCTGAAGAACCTGTGTAATCTTCTCTTGCAACTGGGTTACTTCCCCCGCGGGAAAATGCAATGAACCTTCCGTCTGGCGAAGTTACCGGCTCAAATCCGAGGATATCAGTAATTCTTTGTTCAGTACCGCCGGTTAAGGAAATAGAATACATTTCCGGGTCTCGTTCAATCTGCCGAAATTCTCTACTTGTTGTAAAAATGACCGAACCATCATTTGTCCAACTCGCAATATTATCTGCTGCGGAATGATAAGTGAGACGCTTTGACGATCCTCCTTCAACAGGTACGATAAAAATATCATTGTTATCATACCGATTACCCGAAAATGCTATCAACTTACCATCTTGACTAAAAAGAGGATTGCTTTCGTACGCTTCATGTATAGTAAGTCTCGACGGTCGTCCTCCCATCGCCGGAACAGTCCATATATCACCCTGATAAGAGAAAGCTATGATCGTTCCGTCATTATTAACGGACGGATGACGAAGCAACAAATCATCCTGGCCGTAAGTCATTAGGACAAAAAAACAGGCCAGACACGACAACATAAAATTTTTCTTCATGATATTGAGGCTTCTTGAAATTAGTGCGAAAATTAATGAAAAAAAGCCACACCTTTCACCCCTGCTCTGGCGAATTCAAATACCGAAGAGCGAATTATCCTTCGGTATTTGCAATTTAGATTGATTAGAATGGCAGGTCTCCTTCAACTTCAGTCTGGCTTGTGTAATCCATAGGCTGACTGTCTGCTGATTTAGATTGTGTAGTAGTTTCAGTCTGAGCGTGATCGCCATTCCCATTGTCAAAATCACTTTTTCTGCCAAGCATAGTAAAGTTCTCAGCAACAATTTCAGTTGTATATTTTTTATGACCCTCCTTATCTTCGAAAGAGCGGGTCCTTAATTTCCCCTCAATATAAACAAGTTTCCCTTTTTGAAGGTATTTAGATGCAACATCAGCTAACCCTCTCCACATAACGATGTTATGCCATTCGGTTTGCTCAATTTTTCGTCCATCCTTGTTGTAGGTTTCGGAAGTCGCTAAAGGGAAGCTGGCAACAGTTACATTCCCTTCCAGGTGACGGACCTCAGGATCTTTGCCCAGATGTCCGACTAAAATTACTTTGTTAATACCCGACATATTCTTATTAGGTTTTAATCATTTTATTAATTTAACGAAATTTTTGAAAAAGTGGAAAATTAGTTTTGGTTGTGCTAACCTTTCAAGATCTTGAATTCTCACATATTTCCAGTAATTTGGTAGTGTTAATTGCTCCTGGTACTCTTCTAGTTCAATAAAAGTAGCGTAAAGCCTTTGGTGGCTTAGAATATGTTTAACCGGACCTACAACTGATTTAATGTGCACCCGGGGACCAAATGCATCAACAAAGTTTTCTTGTGCAGTTAAACTCCCGACTTCTATCGAGTTGTCAGTTTCAAAAAGGGGAAGCTCATATAAGTTTTCCCAAATGTCGTTCGGCCCTCTTTTATTCATCAAAATACAGTCGTTTTTAATAGCGATTATATAATTGAAATACCGTTCGCGAACCTTTTGAGTTTTGATTTTAACAGGTAGCACATTGATGCGGCTTGAAAGGCAGGCTGTGCAGCCTGGTCGAAGCGGGCACAAGGGGCAATGGGGGTTCTTAGGTTTGCATACCTGCGATCCGAATTCCATAGCTGCCTGATTATAAATACCAGCCTGTTTCTTATCGATTAATTGGTTGGCGATGTCGGTAAAAACCTTTTTTCCTTTACCGGTGTTAATAGGAATGTCGATCCCGAAATATCGGGCGAGAAGTCTGAAAACATTCCCATCCACTACGGCTCTTGCCTCATTGGTGGAAAAGGATGAGATAGCGGCGGCAGTGTATTCGCCGATCCCTTTGAGTTTTAACAGTGAATTGTAATCGCTTGGAAAATATCCACCATATTCTTCCATGACCATTCGAGCGGTATAATGCATATTCCGGCCACGCGAATAATACCCTAAGCCCTGCCACATCTTCAGGATGTCATCTTCTTCTGCAGAGGCAAAATCGGCAACAGTCGGATACTTTTCCGCAAAGCGATTGAAATAGGGAGTGCCCTGATCAACCCGGGTTTGCTGCATAATTATTTCTGAAAGCCATATAACATACGGATCTGATGTATGCCGCCAGGGAAGATCTCTTTTATGGTGACTATACCAATCAATAATTACACGGGCAAAATCCATATATGGGTCTATTTAAGTCTGCAAAAGTATCTTACTATTTGTTTTATAGCTACTTGGTTTTAAAAAAAAGCAGATATATTTCCCAGTTTCAATTTAAACCAATACTTTTGCAACCCCAAAACAGTTAAGTTTTTACGATAAATTTATAAAGAATACAGATATGACCAAGGCAGAAATTATTACAGAAATCGCTAATAAAACAGGAATTGAAAAAGTAGATGTACAAGAAGCGGTAGAGGCGTTTTTCAAAGTGGTAAAAAATTCCATGGTGAGTGGAGAGAATGTGTATGTGAGAGGGTTTGGAAGCTTCGTCGTTAAGAAAAGAGCAAAAAAAACTGCCCGAAATATATCAAAAAATACTGCAATTATTATCCCGGAACATTTTGTTCCAAGCTTCAAGCCAGCTAAAGTTTTTGTTGAGAAAGTAAAAAGCGGCAATAAATAATCTTCAATTTTTAAGGATGTTAAACAGGAAACAAGTTATGGTAGTGGGTTCAGCAATTGTCCTGATGGGGCTTATGCTGTCTATGGATATCCAGGGACTCGTTAAACCTAAAGAAGAATCTGCTGCTGGCCCGACATCAATTCAGGCCGCGCCCCCGGCTAAAGTCTTCAATGTGGAAGAGGTATCAGTGCTTTCAAAGCAGGATTTGACTGCAAACCTTAGAAAACAGGTTACCGATCTTGAAGCAGCCCTAAAAAGCGCTTCTGAGAATGAAAAAGTTGATCTGCATAAGAAATTAGCTCAGCAATGGGATGATCTCAATCAGGCTACGCCAGCAGCTTTTTATTATGAATTAATAGCTCAAAAAGAACCTGGGTTTACGCCCTGGTTAAAAGCTGGGGATAAATTTACAGATGCGTACCAGCAAACAACTGATACCTTGATGCAGCCTGCGCTTGTACAAAAAGCTATTTTTGCCTATCAGCAGGCAGATAAGCTTCAGCCTAATACTTCTGAAGTTAAAACCGGTTTGGGTATTGCATACGTGTCAGGTACGTCTAATCCCATGCAGGGTATCCAGTTATTATTAGAGGTCGTGAAAAACGATCCTAAGAATTTAAAGGCTAACCTTAATCTGGGATTATTTTCGATGAAGTCAGGACAGTATGAGAAAGCAGTCGACCGCTTTAAAACGGTGATCGCTCAAGCTCCTAGCGCAGAGGCATGGTTTTATCTTGCATCAAGCTATGAAAATATGGGTATGAAATCTGAAGCCATCGGAGCCTATTTAAAAACTAAAGAGATCGCTGCTGACCCTAATATGAGTCAATTTGTTGATCGAAAAGTGAACGAATTAAGTAATTAAATTATAAAACATTTTAAAAAACAACATTATGCCAAGCGGTAAGAAAAGAAAAAGACATAAAATGGCTACCCACAAACGTAAAAAGCGTTTAAGAAAAAACAGACATAAGAAAAAATAGTCTGGTGTAATTGTTGAGTTTTTGACTCAAGTAATTATTCACGACTTAAGGTAACAGCTAACCTCCCCCGCATCAAGCGCTGGAGGTTGTCTGTTTTCGGTTTGTTTTTAATTTAGTCCTTGTATAAACGTATGCCGTTGTTCAACGGCATCTTAAACAGTAGCTATTGGTAAAGGAATTAATTATCAATTCATCCCCAGGTGGGGTTACTATTGCTTTACTGCAGGACAAGCAACTTGTAGAACTTAATACGGAGCAGGTCAACAACAATTATGCTGTTGGCGATATATATATGGGGAAGATCAAAAAGATCATGCCCGGATTGAATGCTGCTTTTGTAGATGTAGGCTATGAAAAGGATGCTTTTCTGCATTATCTTGACCTCGGGCCACAGGTCCAGTCGCTTTTAAAGCTAACCAAGATTGTAAAGAACGGCAGTTATAGAGATAAACTGCTAAATAGTTTCAGACTGGAAGCTGACATCAATAAGTCAGGTAAAATTTCAGAATTATTAAGCCGGAACATGTTGCTTCCGGTACAAATTGCTAAAGAGCCGATTTCAACCAAAGGTCCGCGTCTTAGTTCAGATATTTCAATTGCCGGGCGGTTTTCTGTCCTTGTGCCATTTTCGGATGTTATTTCAATTTCGAAAAAGATCAAGAGCAATACAGAGCGCAATCGCCTTAAGAAGATCGTTGAAAGTATTAAACCTAAGAACTTTGGTGTAATTATCCGGACCGTATCTGAAGGAAAAGGAGTTGCAGAACTTCAAAAGGATCTTCTCGATTTGATCGAAAAGTGGGAAAAATTCTCAAAGCGCTTGCCACTTACGGAGCCGTCAAAGAAAATTTTGGGCGAGATGGGTCGTACGTCTACTATTCTGAGAGATATTCTGAATGCTGATTTTACAAACATCCATATTCAGGATCCGTCTCTTTATGAAGAGATAAGATCGTACGTTCACGAGATTTCACCGGAGATGGACAAGATCGTGAAGCATTATCGCGGAAAGGAGCCAATATTTGAACATTTCGGTATAGAGAAACAGATTAAGGCTGCTTTCGGACGTACAGTTAACCTTCCAGGAGGAGCATACCTGGTAATTGAGCACACAGAAGCACTTCATGTTATAGATGTAAATAGCGGCAACCGTACAGCCAACACGGAAAATCAGGATCAAAATGCCCTGATGATCAATATGGAGGCCGCCAAGGAGATTGCACGTCAGCTGCGTCTTCGGGATATGGGAGGAATTGTGGTTATCGACTTCATCGATATGCACAAGCCTCAAAACAGGAAAGAGCTTTTTGATTATCTTAAGGAACAGATGCTTCGCGATCGCGCCAAGCATACAATTCTTCCTCCAAGTAAGTTCGGTCTGGTTCAACTCACCCGCCAGCGTGTAAGGCCTGAAATGAATATCGTTACAAATGAGAAATGCCCAGCCTGTGATGGAACTGGTGAAATCAAAGCAAGTATCATTTTAATGGATGATATAGAGAACAATCTGAACTACATACTTAACGAACAGAACGAGAAAAACGTTACGTTGTGCGTACACCCTTATATTGAGGCTTATATTAAAAAGGGCTTGTTTTCAAATCAGTGGAAATGGTTCTTCAAGTACAATAAATGGATAACTGTTAAACCATCTCCTTCTTATTACCTTACAGAGTTTCACTTCCTTAACTCAAAAGACGAAGAAATTAAACTTTAATTAGTGAATGAGAAAATCACTAGTGTCCGGTAAAAAGATTTTTCTTTTCGACCCCGAAGGCGGTCGCATGTTTATAGTAATGGATATTTCCGATAAGTCGACCCCGAAGGTGGTCGCATGTGTCAGAAATTTTCACATACGACCACCTTCGGGGTCGGGAAAAGGGCTAGAATTAATTCTTCTATAAACATCTGACCACCTTCGGGGTCAAGCCTACCTGTTTTTTTATTGGG
>NZ_JBKJUM010000073.1:0-23847 GCF_046590655.1 Daejeonella sp. | reverse complement strand
ACCTATTATTGCAAAAAAGTTGATCACTTTTTTAAATCCCAGATACTTTATAAACAATGGTAATAACATTAAGGGAATAAGTTTCATAGAAATAGACAGGGTGATAAGAACTGCAGCCCATGGGTATTTCCCAATCTTCAATTGATATAAAGCCAAGACAAGGAAAAAAAGCATTACACCTTCAAAGTGCAGATTTCCGGTAAGCTCAATGATGACAAGTGGATTAAGAAAATATAAAAAGATATTATTTCCTGGAATTTTAAGGGCATGAAGAAGCTTTCTACCATAAGTATAAATTCCCAAGTCAAAAACTATGATCAGTATTCTGAGAAAAAATACACTGCCAAAAATACTTTTACCTGAACCGAGTGCGGCTAAAGCAAAGCACAACTGGTTTACCGGGGGGTAATTTGTAAAGTGTCCGGAACTCAAACTTCCCATGCCCTTATATAATTGAACTGCTTCCGGGATATTAATAAGCTTATTTTTAATTACCTCATCTGGCAGATATAAATATGGATTGAGCCCATTTATCATCATCCTACCATCCCATATAAATCGGTAAAAATCCTGTGATAGGTTCGGTATTGCGAAAAGAAACAAAAGCCGGAAAAATATCCCTGTTTTGAAGAGAAGCTCTGTATTACTTCCTTCTTGTTTTAAAGATATAAAGAAGATATAAAATAAAAAAAGTCCTGAAGAGAGTACCAGAAGATAAGGGAAGTTACTTCGGTTTAAATCATAGGCTAATAAAATATATAGAATAGAACAAGATGGGACGCTGAATATCAATAATTTGTTATTGCGCCAGACGTTTAACATTAAGATTAAGTTTTAAGTGTGGTATAAACTACATAGCCAAAACCTAAAATCAGCATGAAGTGAAATGGCAGCAACGTATAATCGTTCAAAATAAATGAGCTGCACAAACCAAAAACAAAATACAACAATAAAAGTATCTCAAGAATTACAAATATTGGAATCTTATTGTTAATGTATTGATTTCCTTTCCAATTATCTGAAGACATCCGTATATTAAATTTTGGGGTACGTATAAAATCACTTTTTTTACCCATGTATGCTTCAGCAACGGCGAAAGTATTATGCAAAGACAATCCAAGCGTTAAAGTAAAAAAAGTAAAAAACATGCTTATAAAAGTCATAAAACGGTACGACATTTTAAGATGAATATTTTTATAAACTACCCAATGATTCACGAATAAGATAAAACTGCTTACAATAAAAAAACTATGTACTTTAAAAGCAAAATCAAGCTGAGGGTACTCATTTTTAATGTAAAGCATTGGAATACTCAATACAGATATAATAAGAAGGAAGAAAAACATGGAACTGCTGCCCAAATGCATTATTGCATGTATCTTGGTAAAGAGCGGTAATTTCTTTGATGAGAGGACCATTCTAAACAATTTAATAAAGTTTTCTGCTCCTCCTTTATTCCATCTAAATTGCTGGGAACGTGCGGCACTAAAAATCACAGGCAGTTCAGCAGGGACTATCACATTTTCCAAATATTTGAACTCCCAATTATTTAACTGAGCCCTGTAACTTAAATCCAAATCTTCAGTTAAGGTATCGCCATGCCAGTTACCTGATTCTAAAATACATTGTTTACGCCATATCCCCGCAGTTCCATTAAAGTTCATAAAATGGTGGTCTGCATTTCTTCCCGTCTGTTCAAGCGTAAAATGAACATCCAAAGCAAACGCCTGAACTTTTGTTAGAAGTGAATAATCACGATTTAAATGACCCCAACGGGTTTGTACCACCCCAATCCTGGGATTTTTAAAAAAAATGATGGTTTTCTTTAGCCAGTCTTTATCTGGTAGAAAATCTGCGTCAAAAATTGCTATGAATTCTCCTTTAGCAGTTTTTAAGCCTTCTTTTAATGCTCCGGCCTTAAAATTTGATCTACTATTCCGGCATATGTGAATTATATCCAGTCCGGTTTCTTTAAGATTATCAATAAGTTCTGAAGTTAGTTTTACACTATTATCGTTACTATCATCCAATACCTGGATCTCCAATTTTTCCTTTGGATAATCCATTTTTGCCATACAAAATAATAGACGTTCCATGACATACTTTTCATTAAAAACAGGTAGTTGGATCGTAACAAAGGGGATTTCATCTTCGTTTGAAAGATCAAAAACCTTCACACATTCTTTTTTGTATTTTGAAGAAATGTAACTGAATAATAGATTTAATTGAGAAATGTTGTATAAAAACACCATTAACAGCGCAAATCCGTAAAGTCCAATAATAATATATGAGATGTAGATCCACATTTTACTTAAAGCTATATTTTGCAATCCATCCGATTATCTTAATTCCCGCCATGACTGTCCCTTTAACCGTTCCAGATACTTTTGAAATTCCAATTCTTTTTCTGTACCGAACCGGAATTTCTATGTACGTCAACCCCTGTTTTAAAGCTTTTAACTGCATTTCTACAGTCCATCCATAGGTTTTGTCAATCATTTGAAGGTCAATAAGCCTATCATATTTAATCGCTCTAAAGGGACCCAGATCGGTAAATTTGGATGCGAATAACCATTTCATTAAAAACGTTGCTAGCCAGTTCCCAAATATCTGCTGTGGGGTCATAGATCCTTCTTCACGTAATTCTTTTACTCTTGCTCCAATAACAAAATCAATGTCATTTTCAATAATTGGAGCCACTAGTTTTAATAGCTCCTCAGGATAGTCTGAGTAATCGCCATCTATAAAAACGATTATATCCGGCTTTATTTTTTGCTGTGAGATGTATTCAATCCCCTTTAAACATGCATTACCATATCCTGCACGATCTTCAGACAATACCGTTGCACCAGCCTTTTCAGCATTTTCGATGGTCGCATCATCGGAATTATTGCTGACAACAATAATTTGTTCTACTCTGTCGGGTATCTCGTAAATTACTTGGGCAATTGATTTTTCTTCGTTATAGGCTGGAATGATAACCTTGATCCTTTTCACTAATCCTTTCATATAAAATTGTTCTGGCGCTATTAATTATTTTTTAGTGAATTTTCCTGCCTCAACAATGCCAGTAAATCGAGATCATTACCTAGTAATACAGGATTTTCATTAATCCTGTTTTCTTCAGAACCATTTTCCAATTTTAAAACACCTCGCGGACAAACGGCTGAGCATATCCCACAACCCACACATGATGACCGGACTATGTTTTCACCTTTCTGGGCATAGGCTCTCACATCTATCCCCATTTCGCAGGCATTTGAACAATTACCACATGAGATACATTGTCCTCCATTGGTTGTGATCCTGAACCTTGAAAACAAACGCTGCTGTAAACCCAGAATTGCTGCCATCGGACAACCAAAACGGCACCAAACCCTATTTCCCATGATCGGGTAAAACCCAACACCTATAACACCGCTAAAAAGAGCGCCTATAGCAAACCCGTACCATGAGGTCAGGGTATAGTTTTCAACGAAGAATATTTTATCGTTGCCAGAGAAATGATTAAGCATGATCACCCCAATGATTATTACCACCAAAGACACCATTGTAAAAAGAGCATCCTTATCCATATTTTTTCTTTTAAACAGGTATAAACAACCAGTTAATATTGCCAGAAATACTACAACTCCGATCGTAAACTGTCTTCGGGTAATTAAATCCTGACCTGGATTCTTACCTAGGAAAGTATAGACAACAGCCACTGACATGATAAATGCAAACACTAAAACTAAATGAATACTCCACCGTTCAAATTTCCAGGCCTTTTTTGATTTATCAGATAAATGCCGGAATGGATCTCCTGCAGTCTCGGCTAATCCACCACATCCACAAACCCATGAGCAATACCACCTTTTACCATAAAAATAAGTCAGTACCGGTGAAATTAAAAAGATCATTGCCAGTCCAAAAATCAGCATAAATATCCCCAGATTGCCCCCATTAAACATGTTCGTTAAGTGCCACTCTTCAAAAAAATAGTAATTAAGCGGCCACATGTTCTTAATATCCTTATTAAAATATGGGGTATCTGGATTTAGTTTTGATAATATTTCCGGAATTAGAAAAGCAAAGCCTAACTGGAAAAACATCACAGAGAGTGTTCTTACCACCTGGTATTTATTATCCCTGTACTTTAATAAAAATTTATATCCCATTGCTAAAATAGCCACAGTATATAATGTTCCGTACAAAAACCACTGAGTAGCTGGCTTTCCATTTAAAAAAATACTCAAGGGGTCAAATAATGAGACCAATCCTGTATTCCCGCCTTTATCGTGATAGCCCAGGTATTGTGGAAACCAATATATAACGATGTAAAAAAGGGTTAGTAATAACCCCAACATCCATGCAAACATTCCTCTGCTTGTTAGAGATTTAAACCAGACACCATTAAATTTAATCCCTGCAGGTTGATTCAGATACAAATCATTTGCATATAAAGCAATTCCCGATATTATCGCAAATAATGAAACTGTCAACCAGATTGCTTTATATGCAAATTCCACATTAAGTAGAGCCAGACATAAAATCACTAACCCAACAGAACTTATACTTACTGCAATTTTTTGGATATTGGAAGGGGATCCGCTATCATGATCAGAAACAGACATGCTTTTATATGTTTTATTCATGCTCATTATAATTTTACGGTATGAGAGTAGGTCTGATAAAATAGTGATTGAATTTCAGGTTCATATTTTGAATAAAACTCAGGATCGAAATTTGCGCGGGAAAGGTTATCTATAATATAATCAACAGATCGGTTGTCATTTATCGCACCATCGAAAAATTCATGCCTCATTCTAATCCCAAAAGTGTTGATGCCCAAAAAGGCCGAGGTGTTTTTATCGTACGATATCCGGATGCATTTTCTACCCGATGCATGCTCCCAGTAATAATGAACTTCATTTTCCCTTGCTTTAGGCCATATCCAGCCATACGTTTGATATTCTATGTCCAGGAATTTTGCCGAATTAAACCAATTCCCGGGATTGTATTTCATCCGATTTCCACAAATGGTTTGAGCTACTGTTTCTCCCATCATTCGGCCAGTGTACCAGACAGCTTCAATCGCTTTCCTATTGGGGAGTGCCTGCAATTGTTCTGCACAATCACCAATGGAATAGACGTGCTCTATATTTGTTTCCAGAAACCGGTTCACTTTTACACCCATTTCAATTTCTATACCGCTACCTCTTAAAAATTCAATATTGGGAGAGACACCGGCGGCAAGACCAACAATCTGGCAGGGGATAATTTCTCCTTTACCTGTAAGAACCGATTCAACCCTTCCACTTTCATCCGCAATTATTTCCTTAAGCTCTGTTTCCAGTCGCAGATCAACGCCATGTTCACGAATATGCCGGTTTAACATCTGACTCTCCCCTTCAGGCAATACAGCATCCCAAAAACTTTTTTCTCTGACCAGAAAAACAACTTTTATATTTCTTGATAAAAGCATTTCTGTAAGTTCTATTCCGATTAAGCCTCCCCCTACTACTACCGCGCTCTTACATGCAGGAGTAAATTTTTCCAGGTTTTCAAGATCTGACTTTGTATATAAGCCTGTAACTCCGGCCAAATTCTGACCTGGCCAGTTAAAGGTGTTTGATCTGGAACCTGAAGCGATAATCAATTGGTCGTAAGAGATTACTTCGCCATCAAGGAGATGTAAGGATTTTGCATGCACATCGATCTGTGCTACATAAGCTTTTACGAGGTTAATCTGATTTTCCTTCCAAAAGCGATGCTCATATGGTTGAATATGCTCAAATTTCATGTGCCCCATGTAGACATACATAAGCGCTGTTCTGGAAAAAAAGTATTCTGATTCACCAGAAATGATGGTGATCTTTTTATCCGAAAGCTTCCGTATATGCCTGGCAGCCGTAACACCTGCAATTCCATTTCCAATAATTACAACATGTTCCATCGTTAAAACTTTAACGGATAAACTTCCTGGCCCAGAAAGTTGTCCGGAACCTCCTGATCATCTAAAAACCCTAACTCATTGTTCTTGCCATCAGTCGGAACGTAATCGGTTTTGAACAGGTAGTCCCACAAACTTAACGAGATCCCGAAATTGACACCATATTTATTAGGGATGCTTTTTGTATGGTGCCAGATATGCATTTTAGGATTATTAAAGATGTATTTTAACTTTCCATAGTTCCAGCCAATATTAGCATGGTTCAAGTGCCCAATGATAATAGAGAAAAAATGTACAAAAATCACATCCTGAGCATTTAATCCGCCTATTAAGGCTAATGGAATGTATAATATTGATTTATAAAGTACAGGTTCCATCCAATGGAAACGCATGTGCGTGGCAAATCCCATTTCCTTAGCAGAATGATGAATTTTATGAAAATTCCAAAGAAAGGTTACCCTATGCAGTAATCGATGAGTATTCCACTGAAAAAAGTCGGACACTAAAAAAAACAATAATAAACCCGAGTAAAATGGCAGCTCGTTTACATCAAAAAGCTTCAGGTCTTCCAGTTTTAAGCCTATAGAAAAAAGCAGTTTGTCGAAAAAATGTGCGGTTGTTTCCGAAAGTGCAATAAGGAGAATAAGGTTTAATAAGAAAAAGTTGAAAAAAAGATAAAATAAATCAAGCCAAAAATCTTTCCTGAAGAGCTTCTGATGTTCTCTCCAGGGGAAGATAATTTCCAATGTCCAAACGACTAAGGAGATGATAATAAGTCCGTAGAAATAATTATCCCAGCCAGGGTATAAGATTTCATTCTTTAAATAATTGTAATAGCCGGAATAAGAGTTAAAAATAATCTCCTTAATCTCAATCATTTAATTTTGCTTATTGATAAACCCTGATGCCATTTTCTAAATAAACTCCCCATTTTTTTGAATAAGCATGAACCCTTTCAGTAGGTTTTTCGTTAAGGTCGACAACAGTTTTCCCGTTATTTTTCCATTCGAAAATACCACCCCATAAATTGAATACGTTGTTATACCCTGCTTTTTTAATTTTTTCAGCAATTCTTTCACTTCGTACCCCGATTGAGCAATACACAACGATTCTGGAATCTTTGTTTGGAATCAATGTTTTAATTTTTGCTAACTCAAACGAATTGAAACCCACGTAATAAGCATCGGGAATTTTACTGACTGCGTATTCGTCCCATTCCCTGGCATCTAAAAATATCGTGTTTTTATTCAGCCCAAACTGATTAGAATATGCATAAGGGATCTTATTTGAGTTGAGCCTGTTTAACACTTTCCCAATGTCAGCGTTCTGAGCGAACACACTATTTGTAAGACACAGAAAACCCAGCACGATAAATTTATTCTTCACAATCCGCTATTTACTCTTATTCAAGTTCCAATTGTATTCTTTGTAACTGATGAGGGCATTATTACTAATTTTTGTTTTGCTATATCTATTAATAAACGTAATAACATCCCCAAAATCTTTTTTATACCAGTCAAACACTTTTGAGATCTTTACTTTGGTTGATCCCAGTTCGTTTGCCGTCGAATTTATGAAATTTCTGGTTCTGGATTCCATAAGTGCTTCCAGATTGTTTGCCGTAAACGCTTTATTTAGAAGCGGCGGGCACGAGACAGCAGCGCAATTGAGCACAAAATGAATTCTGGCATCTTTATGTACGGGTCGGATAATATCATTTTCGATATTATTTAGTGAGTATTTTTTACTACCTAGATTAATCCATTTCACGTCCCATGGTTTACCCTTGTAAAGATCGTTTATACTTTTCACAGGATAATTTTCAAGAATAAGTTTCAATGTAAAGGCATTGTATGCATTAATCCAGTATGCCAATGATACATTCCTGCCAGATGAGTTATCGGGCACATTCTTCGACAAATCATTTAAATATTTATCCAGTATGTTCTCATCCTGCTTCAACCCAGAATAATCTACCTGCCCTGTTGTTCTTACATATTTCTGAAGAAGATTATCAAATGGCTGGTGTAACCCATCATCGGGTTTGCTTTTTTGAGCAAAACAAACACTTGAAAAGGTCATCAAAATTGTCAAAATAATTTTCATGGTGTAAAAGCTACATGTTTAATTGGTTAACTGACCTATAAGTATGTACGAAAAAACTGGGATCGGGGACTTAAATTTCATTAAATGATTATTTACTAATCGGTAAATTTAGATCATGGATGGCTTAAATTCATCTCAGGACATGCAAGATCGGAAATGCGATCCTGCAAGCCCTTTTAATTCCTCACGGACGTGATCACATAACAAATTATTTTTGATCATTCAAGTTCCAATTGTAATCCACGTAAGTGATCTTGGTGCTCGAATTTATCTTAGTTTGAGAATATCCATTTATGAAGTCCACCAAATTTCCATTTTTAGTGAAATCACCGCCGTACCATGTAAAATATTTAGATAGTTCAGCTTTGTCTGCCCGGATGTTATTTTTTGATTTATCATTTAAAAAGTCTTTACCCTGGTCAACAAGCTGTGCCTCAAGTTTTGAACCGGTGTAAGCTTCTCTCCTTAATTTTGCACATGACATGGAGGCACAGACAATAGCAAAGTGGATACGCGGGTCGTTATACTTTCTAAGTATCTTGTGCTCGATATTGTTTAAATCGTATTTTTCCCGGCCAATAGGTATAAATTTGATATCCCAGGCTGTGTTTATCTTATAAATTTTTCCGCCAATATCTTTAATGCTTTTTACAGGATAATGCTGAAGGATTAAGGAAATAGTAAATGCATTATAAGCGTTGATCCAAAAAGCTTTCTGGTCATTTTCACTCCAGCTTTTTTGAGGGGCACTATCGCTGAGTGATTTCAAATAGGCATTAAATTCGGACTTATCAGCTTGGAAACCTTTGTAATTTACCATGCCAGCAGCGCTCACATGTTTTTTTAGCAATTTATCCCACTGTGTATGCGAAGGAACTTTCTGGGCGAACATATTCGTCGCCATTAAAAAGCAGGTGACTGAAATAAATATCTTCTTCATGGCTGGCATTTTATTGTTTTCGTATCAGATGTGACTTAAAGTTTGTGGTCCGGCTTAATCAGTTCGGGAAATTGTTTTTGGAATCGCTTAATACGGGGAATGCTTTCCATTTGCACGTAAGGCACATTAGGGTTGTTTTGAACATATTGCTGATGATAATCCTCTGCATCCCAGAATTTTTCAAAAGGTAAAAGTTGTGCAGCTATCGGCTCAGAATATTTTTTTTGGACTTCTGAAATGTACTTTTCAGACGCTGATTTTTCTTCCGGTGTTCGGTAAAATATTATGGAACGATAAGATGCGCCGTTATCAGGTCCTTGTCCGTTTACCTGTACAGGATCCTGGGAAGCAAAATAAACTTTTAATAGGGTGGCGTATGATACAATAGATGGATCATAATAAACCTGCACCGCTTCTGCATGTTCAGTTGTATTGGAGCTAACCTGTTTATAAGTCGGATTGGGCTCTTTTCCCCCTGAATAACCTGATACGACTTCATGCACCCCTATAACACTTTCATACACACCCTCCACACACCAAAAACAGCCGGAGGCAAAGGTCGCCTGACTAAGTTTAGAAAGATCTGCCTTGGAACTAGTCTTCTGCGGCATTCGCTGCACCTGCTGGGTACAGGAAATTAATGCAATCATTGCGAAAATGAACACACAAACTGTTATTATTTTTTTCATACCAATTTAAACAAATGTTTTGTAAATACGTTTTTGCGACTTAGCTGCTGCTTCCTTTAAATACAAATGACAAAAACCTGACCGTTCTGCTATAAAAATAAATTATTTTTTGAATTGCAGAAGATGTAATAAATCATTCGTTTTTAAATAGTATGATGATATTTCAAACGATATATAAATATTACTAATCTGTCGTGAACATTTCTATCACAAAATATTAAATTTGATAAAACAACTAATTAATCTTGAGATTGAACAAGGATATACGTTTTAGGAGCACGTTACAGACTTACTACTTAACCTTACTGTGCATATTTTTGTGCTCCTGTTCGCAGACTTCCAATAAAATCCCGGTTTATGCCAGGATTGAAAAAAAAATCAACGGATTAAGCTTCGTTGCCTCACCCCGTAAAGTAACCGACTCCGTAATCGCACCTGTTATAGACATCAATGCAAATTGGGTTACTCTTATGCCTTTTGGCTTCATTAGAAATGTTGATGATCCGCTGATTCATTACAATAGCGACAGACAGTGGTGGGGCGAAAGCAAAGAAGGAATTAAACAAACCGCTCTTTTATTTAAAGAACGTGGTATAAAAGTAATGTTAAAGCCTCAATTATGGATAGGAAGAGGAAACTTTACCGGACATATCAGCATGGAAACTGAGGAAAACTGGCGGTTATTGGAAGATCAGTATGAGACATTCATACTCGATTTTGCATCGCATGCACAGGAAATAGGATTCGATATGTTTTGTATCGGTACGGAGCTTAATACCTTTGTTTCTAAAAGACCTGAATATTGGGTAAATCTGATTGATAAAATCCGGAAAGTTTATAAGGGCAAAATTACCTATGCCGAGAACTGGGACAGTTACGCCAATGTACCTTTTTGGAGTAAACTTGATTATATTGGTGTGGATGCATATTTCCCATTAAATAACAGTCAACATATTACGTTAAAATTGCTAAACGAGGGTTGGAATAAGCATAAAAAAGGTCTCAAAGATCTCAGCATTAAAGAGGAAAAGCAGATTTTATTTACAGAATACGGTTATCGCAGCATTGATTATACCGCAAAAGAACCCTGGTCGTCGGAAGGAGATGCAGTAAATGGAGAAAATCAAAAAATTGCACTTAAGGCTCTTTTCGATAACTTTTGGATGGAACCCTGGTTTGCGGGTGGTTTCCTGTGGAAATGGTATGATCGTATTAACACAGAACGCGGAAATTATAAAACAGACTACACCCCTCAAAATAAACCTGCAGAAGAACTGATTAAAGAGAACTATGGGAAAAGCTTTTAACAGATTTATCACTCATTTAAACAAAAATATACCATGAAAAAAACTTGCTTATTCATAGCCACTATTGTTCTGTTCTCTTCGTGTTCGACGCGGCAGGCTAAAAATGTTTCGACTGTCAGGAGCAAAGAAGATGTAATTAACAAAATCTGGGAGAATTCCGGTGGAAGGAAGACCTGGGAAAATTCCCGATACTTAACCTTTGCTTTCGCACCGCAAAGAGAGGGGAAAACCGTGTCGAGTCGTACACATTTATGGGACCGATACACCGGGGACTACCGTTTGGAGACCAAAACGCCAACTAACCAAACGTTAGTCGTTTTATTCAATGTAAATAGTCAGAAAGGAACGTCGTACCTCGACGGTAAAATCCTTCCTGATTCTTTAAATTCTAAAGAAATCAAAAGAGCTTACGGTAATTTTATTAACGATTCTTACTGGCTTCTTGCTCCGTTAAAACTAGAAGATGAAGGGGTTAATGTAACCTTAAAGGATCCTGAAGTTATAGAGGGAACGAAACTAGATGTTTTACATCTTACTTTCGGTAAAGTTGGCCTTACTCCGGGTGATCAATACTGGCTATTTGTCGATCCGGCAAGCGGCGAAGTTAAACGATGGAAATTTCTGCTTCAAAGTAAACAAGAAGGAGCTTTCAACTGGACTGATTACAAAGATCTGGGAGGCGGCTTGAAACTTTCTACTTACAAACCCAACATTAATCAAGCCGGAGGCGGAATTAAGTTCCCGGTAGCCAGTGTTCTGACCAGCGTTGATAGAGAAAAATTTACAAAAGAGTAAAATCTATAATTTTAATTTAAAGTATTAACCTATTTCAAATCTCAGAAGCCGACAAAAACGCGTCTTCTGAGATTTAACAACTTACCAGTATAACCTTCCCTTGAACGTTGGAGTCTTGTATTTCCCTTAGCCCGCAAATGTACTTAGTAGAATACGGTATACAAAGCTGTCAGAATCCCAATAATAATTGCTGAACCTACAATAAAGCCTGGAGAACACTTAAACATTGCAGTATCTATAACCAGCGCTTTATGGCGTTCCTTACCACTGCGGTCGGCCAGGCTCAACACCACCATTAATAACATCAGGAACACAAAAACAATAGTCATCCGGTCCATAAAAGGAAAATCCGGGAAAGCCCCGTTCGTCCAGCCAGGAAGAAATTTTAGAAGAGTAGAAAGCGGTATGGTTGTAATGGCAGAAGCAAGCGCTGCGGCTGAGGTAGTCCTTTTCCAGAAAAATCCGAGCAGGAAGATCGACAATACACCCGGTGAAATAAAACCAACATATTCCTGTATAAACTGGTAAGCCTGATCCAGGTTCCGTAGAGCAGGCGCTACGATACTTGCAAGAACCATGGCTACTATCACCGTGATACGGCCCGTGCGTACGAGCTGTCTTTCAGAAGCGTCTTTATTAAAGAATTTTTTATAAATGTCAAGCGAAAAAATAGTTGAGATACTATTTGCTTTACCGGCAAGAGAGGCCACGATTGCAGCGGTAAGTGCAGCAAAGGCAAGGCCTTTTAAGCCGTTAGGTAAAAGATTCATCAGCGTAGGATAAGAATGATCTGGTTTGATCACACCATTTATGTCCGTCATTTCTGTTTGAAACATTCCGTTCTGATACATTACATACATGGTAATGCCGGGAATAACAACGATCAATGGTATCAATAGCTTTAAAAATGCAGCAAATAGAATACCTTTTCGCGCCGTAGGTAGGCTCGCACCTAAAGCCCTTTGCGTGATATATTGATTACAACCCCAATAATTCAGGTTGTTGATCCACATACCTCCTATCAACACCGACAAACCCGGCAAGTCTGTATAATATGGATTTGATTTATCAAATATCATGTGGAAATGCGAAGGTGCTTCATCTCTTATTATTGCCAGTCCTTTAAGGATATCGCTGCCGTAACCAAACTTTTCTGATACCAGCGTTAGGGCGAGATAACAAGTCACAAGGCCACCCATAATCAACACAAGTACTTGAATCACGTCCGTATATCCTATCACTTTCATACCCCCCAACGTTACAACGATAGAAAAAATGCCCAGACCCACCATACACCAGACAAAGCTGATGCCTGAAATAGAATTAATTGCGAGCGCACCCAGGTATATAATAGACGTAAGGTTGACGAATACATACACTAACAACCAGAATATGGCCATTAAAGTGGCAACAGTGTCGTTATATCGTTGAGCCAGAAACTGCGGCATGGTAAAGATGCCGTTCTTAAGGTAAATTGGTATAAAAAATACTGCAACGATAATTAGCGTAGCCGCCGCCATCCACTCGTAAGACGATATAGCAAGTCCCAGAGCAAAGCCGGAGCCCGACATGCCGATAAAATGCTCTGCAGAGATGTTAGATGCGATCAAAGAAGCCCCGATTGCCCACCAGGTCAGCGAACCTTCTGCCAAAAAGAAATCTTTGGAATCCATTCCCCCAGCCTTTTTTTGCTTAGCAGATTTTTGATGGTACACCCAATAACCATACGCACTTACACCAATGAGGTAGATAAAGAAAACTATATAATCCAGGGATTGTAAGCGGTTCAAAATTGTTGCGGGCTAGGGATAAGGACAGGAGAATATGGAACAAAGAACAAGGAACAAAGAACAAGGAACAAAGAACAAGGAACAAAGACTAGGGCACCTAACTGATTTAACGTTACCTTCACCACCCCCGACTGGTTAACGACCCAAGGTCCTTAATCCTTGCTCTTTGTTCCTTGCTCATTTTATTAAAATTTCAGCGTAGCTGGCAAATATTTAGCGACCAGATCTTCGTAGTAAGGCTGGAGTTTTTTCCAGTCAGGCGGCTCGGGATTTTTTGAATAAAGATCGTAAGGGTTAAATAGTCTCACCCATTTAAGCATCTCCCTGTCATGATCGTCAAGAAGGTATTCATATTCATTTTCGCGGTGCCATGCGTAGAATGAATGGTAACGAAGCATATATAGTCCTTCTTCAGGGAGGTGATCTTTAAGCATTTGATAAACATATTCATCATGTCCCCAAGACATATTCACATTTCGCAAACCGCAGCCTTTTTTATAAACCCCATATTGGGTTTGATACTCACGATTAGAGAAGTCTTTATTATTTTTAAAAAACTCCGGGTAAACGATTTTATCTGAATATGCACATCCTACGGGGAAGGTATCTCCCACTACAGCCCATTGGGGTTCACCAAAAAGACAAAGAACTTTACCCATGTCGTGCATAAGCCCTACCAATACCATCCAGTCAGGATGGCCATCGCGCCGTATTGCTTCTGACGTTTGCAGCAGGTGCTGAAACTGATCGAGATCAGTATCCGGATCTGAATCATCTACCAGTTGATTCAGAAACTGGAACGCCTCCCAAACGGGCATTTCTTTCTTATTAAAATTTAAGTAGTTGTTTCGCTTCTCCTGCACAAAATCAAACGTTTGATACGTATGATTCAACCGATAGAACTCTTTTACCGAATCGCGCCCAGGCTCTTCATAGTTGCGGTACTCATCCTTGGTTTTCGCTTTTGCGATAGTTTCCGGATCCGGATACCTTTTAAGCACATCGTCTTCCCAAACATCCAGGCTGGACATAGGATTCAATTCTTTCTCTGTGAACTTTGATTGATCAGCACTCATAATGGAAATTTTAAATTGCTAACCTAAATTGGTAATTTTTCTGATATATTAAGGCATAGTTTAGTCAATAATTTATTAACTGCTTCGGCAACTCCCGGTTGGCATCCTTCTAGCTGTAGGGTGCGCTCGACAATCTTTTGCTCGAGCCCATTACTCCTTCCCATATTACTTCAGCTGACTCTGCACAAAAATTCAATTATTATCTATGATGTTTCGATACAACTCCAGTATTCTACATAAAAGAAGGTTGGCAGGACGTTTTTACGTTCAAGCAAGTTAAGATTAATAATAAACTTTGAGCGGGATGTATTGTTTAATTAAAACATTCCCGACGAAGCTCTTTCTCCTACAAAAGGCCGGTTAACCGCCGTACTTTTAAGTAAGAAACACCTACACATTCCCCCAACCATTTGCAAGTACATCCGAGAGATGCATTGTTTTGATAGGGAGACTATTCGAATCAATATAGGCCTGAAGATTCAACAGGCAGGAAGCGTCAGTAGAAATAATATAATCAGCCTCCATTTCCAGGGCATTATTAACTTTCTGTTGCGCCATAGCGCTCGAGATTCCTTCGAATTTTACTGCGAAGGTTCCTCCGAAACCGCAGCATACATCCGTTTCCTTCATTTCAACAAGGTCAAGGCCGTGTACCTTACTCAGCAATGCTCGTGGTTCTGATTTGATATTGCACTCACGGAGGCCAGCGCAGGAGTCGTGGTAAACTGCGCGGCCTTCCAGTTCAGCACCGAAATAATCTTTTCCGATTACGTTGACCAGAAAGTCTGATAGTTCATGAATATTACCTTGTATATTCCTGCACTTATTGTGAAGTAAAGTATTGGTAAACAAATCATTATAGTAATTTTTTACCATCCCTGTGCAGGAAGCAGAAGGCGAGACTATATAATTGGTTTCAGAAAAATCATTTAAAAATTTACTGCCAACTTCCTTCGCATCCTCCCAATAGCCCGCATTAAAGGCAGGTTGCCCACAACAGGTTTGTTCCGTGTTATAAATGACTTTACATCCTGCTTTTTCAAGAATCTTTACAGTGTTAAAAGCCGTTTGAGGGTATAGTTGATCTATAAAGCAGGGAATAAACAGTTCAATAGTCATTTTTTAAGTATCAAGTATTAAGTATCAAATATTAAGTAGGTATCGATTTCTGAGGTGGTTTTTTATACGTTTTTTAAAATTTACAACGAGCCACAAATCCGGGATGTTCGGAAAATTATCCTGCCCAAATCTAGATACTTGATACTTGATACTTTCGAAAGTGCTAAATTCAGAAAAAATAATTAGCTCTCTTCATTAGAAACTGTTTTTTCTTCTTTAATAAATAACAGTGAAACTAAGATTAACAGTCCTACTATGAAAAATCCTGCCAGGCTTATAGCTGAGTTTCGCATGCTGCCGGTGAATTCTTCAATATAGGCAAACGTAAATAAGCCAATCACGATTGCTATTTTCTCAGTGACGTCATAAAAACTAAAGAATGATGCTGTATCGGGTGTTTTTGCAGGCAGAAATTTTGAATAGGTTGATCTGGAGATTGATTGAATTCCACCCATTACCAAGCCCACTATTGCAGCTATGATATAGAATTGAAATGCGTTCTGAACAAAATATGCGGCGCTGCAAACTCCTATCCAGATGATTAGCACAAAGATGATAACAAGTAGATTGCCATATTTTTTTGCGAAGTATGACATCACCAGCGCACCAATAATTGCTACAATTTGAATAACAAGTATTATTTTTATAAGATTCTCAGTTCCCAACTGGAGTTCCTTTTCACCAAATCCAGCGGCGACTAGCATGATAGTTTGGACTCCCATAGAATAAAAAAAGAAGGCCAGCAGGAATCTTTTTAAATGAGTCATGGTTTTAAGTTGGTTCCACACTTTTATGAGCTCTTCGAATCCGCTACTAACTTTACTTTTAACGATCCTGGAATGATTTATACCTCCAGGAGGAAGTTTTCTGAACGGAATTTGAGCAAAGCTGATCCACCATATCCCGACGAGAAGAAATGATAACCGTGCAGGAAGTGATTCGTCGGTAATTCCAAATAAATCCGGTTTTAGAACAAATATAAAGCAGATTATCTGTAAAATAACACTCCCGACATAGCCGTATGCAAAGCCTTTAGCGCTTACTCTATCTTGCTGATCCACGCTTGCAATATCCGGCAGATAAGAATTGTTAAACATGACCCCACCTATATAACCCATTGCGGCGAGTGCAAAGCAAATAATCCCGAATTCAAGGTTTTCCAGTTTAAAAAAGAAAAGGCCGGCGCAGGCAACACTTCCTATGTAAGTAAATACCTTCATATAAACCTTCTTATTTCCCCGAAAATCGGCTGTTGACGACAGTATAGGAAGCAATAAGGCCATGACGAGGTAAGCAACGCTAAGGGCGTAGTTTGAAAGCGCAGTGTTGGTAAAAGTTCTGCCAAAAAATGACACCTGATCGCCATTCTCTTGAGTTGTGGTAATTATAGTGTAATAAGCGGGGAAAATTGTAGATGTAATAACAAGATTGTATGCTGAGTTGGCCCAGTCGAACATCGCCCATGCCTTTATAGTAGTTTTGTTATTTTGCATCTAAAAATAATTGGTTTACAGACTCAATATAGCAATTTAGAAGCTGAGTTTAGTCGATCTTCTTCAGACTTGAAGCACCCGATTCATCATTCTTAATATTGGATGGATTACCTCGGTATTCTACGTCGCTCGAGCCGCTGGAACTCAAGTTCAGATCATTCAGTACATTAATTCTTGAACTACTTGCACCTGAGCTTTCAATACGATATCTGCCTACGACAAATTCCAATGCCTCCACCGAAGTTGACCCGCTGAGTTCGAGCTCATGAGAACCGGCCTGGCCTTTCAGAAAAATTTCTGAAGCTCCGCTTGAAGAGGTTTTCAAGTTCGCAGCATTTAGATTCAAGGTGACTTTACTGGAGCCGCTGAGATCAAGTTCAAAATCATTCAGATTCAGCTTTCCATCACTAAGAATTTCTACAGAACCAGAAGCGTCAACCCCTTCATAATCTTTCGAAGTTATATAAACGGTTATCGACCCGGCATTGCAAAAACTCTTTTCTAAATCGATATAAAGCTTATTTCCCCTCACATTAGTTTCTATTTCCTTTAAAATGTTGTCATCAGCCGTAATCTTTACATTATTAACGGGGCCCTGCTTAAGGATGACTTTCATAGATCCGCTTGTTTCAATCCTTGTAAACTGCCCTACATTCCTGTCCTGAGAAATCTGGTTCCCAGAAGCTTCAATGCAGTCGAATTCGTTACAGGAACTGAGGAGAATCCCGATTGAAAGAATTGAGGCAGTAATTTTAGTAAAAGTGTTCATGTGAAGGTTTTGGTTTAGACGTGGGATTTGGTTTTGGTTACACAAGGTAAAGAAATAAGACGTAAGTGAAGGTTTATAAAGTGCATTAGATATAAGGAATGTGAAGGTTTATAAAGTGATTTATATAAAAAAAGATTAGATGTATTTGGAAAGCAAATGAAGTAATTCTTCGGTTCCGGTAGTCCCGTGCTACGCAGTAGTTTTGCCTTTTAAATTCCTTTTAACTGATAAAATTATTCTTAGGCAAAAGCTACTCGCTGCGCCCGGGTTTAAATCGGAAGATGATGTGCTACTATCTGAGACTCTAACGCCCCTGGCATTCCGTATGTTAGTAAAACTGACAGAAAAGCACTGTCTTATGTAAATAAACGTGGGCGTCAGTAGTAGCTTTTGCGAGCATGGCCGTGAAATTAATCAGAAACATGTTGCAAAACTACTGCAGAGCACACGACTACAGCACCCGATGGAAGATGAACCCTGCTTTCCAAAAAAATAAAAAATCCGATATGGGAATTGCTAACATCTCTTATTAAAATCTTTATACTCTAAGAAACATAATAATACTCCCCATTGACTTTTATACTACCAGCATCGAGAAGATTCCTTATTACCTCAATCTTCTCTTTATCGTTCCCGGAATTGATTGAATTAACCAGGTTGTCGAGCAAGAGGGAATTATTGCTTAACACACTCAGAATATCTTTTATGATCTCATCCGTGATGGATTCCTTTTTCCGTTTTTTCTTATTTTCCAAACATACATCGCATACGCCGCATTCGGATGCATGTGTTTCATTGAAATAGCCCAACAGCTGCTGGCTCCTGCATTTAAAAGTTTCTGCATAGGTAATAACAGACTCAATTTGCTCTTTATTTATCCTGTATCTGTCGGCCAGATAGCGGGCGTTGACCTGCAGGTGCTGATTGTCAAGCCGCTGTTTAAGGAAGGTAATTTGAGGCTTGTCGCTTTGTTCAGCATAGCTGAGAATTTCCATCGATTGCAGCTTGCGTAGGAGCTCAGCAACTTCCCCTTTGTTCAATGCAAGTCTTTTGCCGAGATCGCTCTCTTTGATCGCCACGAATTGGTCGAATAATCCGCCATGAGAGCGCAGTAATATTTTTATAAAAGCATCATATGCAGGTTGTTCTACCTGGAACCTGTAGATCTCCTCCTGTCCAATTAATATCTGCACACGGGACGGCAGAAAAACAGTTTCGCTTAATGCGATATATTCGTCATGTTCCAGAAACTTAAGGGCGTTTAGGGTTTTTATTGCGTCAAGCTTAAAGCGATTGCAAAAATCTGCGATGTCAATCTCAAGTGTTAAACCCTCCCCGGCTCCATAGGCAAGCTGAAAATAATTTCCCAGGTGGTGATATACAAGCTTAATCTCCTGAACAGACGGGTAACTTTGTGCTAGTTTTTTTATAAGTCTGCTCTTGTCAGCATAATTGTAAAGCAAAACGGTGTAAGCTTTTTTTTCATCTCTGCCGGCGCGTCCTGCTTCCTGGTAATATGCTTCAAGGCTCTCTGGCAGATCCATATGAACCACAAATCTAACGTCCGCTTTGTCGATTCCCATGCCAAAAGCATTGGTTGCAACCATAACCCTGGTTCGGGAATTTTTCCACGATGATTGCTTTTTGGTACGGGCGGTATTATCGAGACCTGCGTGATAATACTCGGCAGAGATACCTTCTAAATTAAGCAGGCGAGCTATCTCCTGTGTTTCTCGCCTGTTTCTAACATAAATAATTCCACTTCCCTTTACATTCCTTGCAATGGAAAACAGTTTGCGAAATTTGTTTTCTTCATTATACACCAAATAGCCCAGATTCTTTCTTTCGAATGATTTTCTGAATACGTTTCCGTCCCTGAAATTAAGTTTTTCCTGAATATCTAATGCAACCGTCGACGTAGCTGTAGCCGTTAACGCTAGCACAGGAATATGAGGGTGGAGTTTGCGCAATTCTGAAATATGGAGGTAGGGCGGGCGGAAATCATAGCCCCATTGCGAGATACAATGAGCTTCATCGATCGCAATCAGATTTACATTCATGTGTCTGATCCGTTCACGCACCAGATCTGAAAGCAGTCTTTCTGGCGAAAGATAAAGGAACTTAATGTCGCCGTAAATGCAATTGTCCAATGCAATATCCACCTCCCTTTTTCCCATTCCGGATATTATAGCAATCGCATTAACACCCTTCTCTTTAAGATTCTCAACCTGATCCTTCATAAGTGCAATCAAAGGCGACACTACAATGCAAATACCCGGTTTAACCAATGCCGGTACCTGAAAACAGGCAGACTTTCCACCACCCGTGGGCATCAGCGCCAATGTATCACGCCCTTGCAGAACGGATTGAATAATCTCCTCCTGCAATGGGCGAAATTTAGCGAAGCCCCAGTATTTTTGCAGGATTTGGTATATCGTCATAGGGTATCAGAGAATTAGAGAGTTATTAAATTAGCATACTTGAATGGAAATGCTCATTTTCAATTTGCAAATTTACTCATTTGCTCATTTGCTCATTTTACTAATTTACTAATTTGCTCATTTTACTAATTTACTAATTTGCTAAATTGCGCTTCAATAAACCAGATACATGAAGAAATACTTATTTATCGCATTCAGCATTATAATTTCGCAATCGCTTTTTGGCCAGCCAGCTCCAAAATGGAATGTTGAGAAGCCCGCAGGGCCGACAAAATCATTTTCCTTTCAAACTGATGAGGGTACCTGGATGAACCTGGATCTTAGCCCTGATGGCAAGGATATCGTTTTTGATATGCTTGGAGATATTTACAAAATACCTGTTGCTGGCGGGAAAGCGACACTTCTTGCCGGAGGACTTGCTTCGGAAGTTCAGCCCAGATTTAGCCCAAATGGTAAATTTATATCATATACAAGCGACAAAAATGGAGGTGATAATATATGGGTGATGAATACCGATGGCTCAGGTAAGCGAGCGATCACTAAAGAAACCTTTCGACTGCTTAATAACGCAGTATGGACACCAGATAATCAGTACTTAATAGCCAGAAAGCACTTTACAAGCAGCAGATCACTAGGTGCCGGTGAAATGTGGATGTATCATATTGCTGGTGGCGGCGAGGGTGTTCAGCTTACCAAACGCAAAAACGATCAGCAGGACGCTGGTGAGCCGGAAGTATCACCTGACGGGAAATATATATATTATTCTGAAGATGTAAGTCCCGGGCCACAGTTTCAATATAACAAAGATCCTAATGGGGAGATTTACAATATCAAGCGGTTAAACCGGGAAACGGGCGACATAGAAACCGTTGCAGGCGGAGGTGGTGGTGCGGTAAGGCCTCAGGTATCACCGGACGGAAAGTTACTTGCATTTGTTAAACGCGTCCGCCTCAAATCTGTTCTGTACCTTCTGGATCTGTCCACAGGTGAGGAATGGCCTGTATATGAAGATCTCTCACATGATCAGCAGGAAGCATGGGCAATATTCGGACTTTATCCAAATTTCTCATGGACACCGGATGGCAAAAATATCGTTTTCTATGCGAAGGGAAAGTTCAAGAATCTTGATATTCTTACGGAGTATGTCAGTGATATTCCTTTTGAAGTTAATGCAACACAGTCAATTACCGAAGCCTTACATTTTGAACAAAAGGTGTTTCGCGATGAATTCGATGTTAAGATGATCCGACAGGTTAGCACCTCCCCGGACGGAAAAATGATAGCATTTAATGCTGCGGGTTATATTTATACTAAAGTCCTTCCGGACGGTGTTCCAACCCGGATCAATTCAGGAACAGATTTTGAATTTGAACCAGAATTTAGCCCCGATGGCAAGTTTTTAGTCTATGTGAGCTGGAACGATGAGCAAAGAGGTTCCATTTACAAAAAAGATCTTCAAACTCAGCAAATCATCAAATTAACTACAGACAAAGGATATTATTATGGACCCAAGTTCTCAGGAAAAGGTGATAAGATCGTGTTCAGAAAAGGTTCTGGCAATGATGTACTGGGTTATGCTTTTGGGAAAAATATCGGCATCTATGTCATACCTTCAGAGGGAGGTTCTCCAAAGCTTATTTTAAATAATGGTATCCGTCCATCCTTCAATTCAACCGATACACGGATCTGGTTTCAAAGCACTGAGGCTGGGAAAAAGGCTCTCAAAAGTGTGGATTTAAATGGTGGAACGGTTCGCACTCATTTTACATCGCAGTATGCAAATATCTTTTCTCCAAGCCCTGATGGGAAATGGATCGCGTTCTCAGAATTGTTTAATGTTTACATCACCCCTCTCACAAACACCGGGGCTGCTCTTGATCTTTCTGCAAGCAATAAATCTATTCCTCTTTCCAAAATCACAAAAGATGCAGGTACATACATTCATTGGAGCAAAGATTCACAAACGCTGAACTGGACGCTAGGGCCACGATATTTCACAAAAGATATTAAAACCGCCTTTCCTTTTTTAGACGGCGCGGCAGACAAAACAGCAAAAAATGATAGTTTGGGGGTCGATATAGGGTTGACACTAAAGTCTGATATTCCTGAAGGAATTATTGCAATTACGGGTGCACGTATCATAACCATGAAAGGCGATGATGTCATAGAAAAGGGGACGATTGTTATCAATAAAAATAAAATCGTCGCTATAGGGGCCAATGTTAATATCCCCGCTGAAGCAAAGGTAATAGATGGTACTGGAAAAACAATTATGCCTGGGATAGTGGACGTTCATGGTCATTTACGTGCAAGTGGTGATGGAGTAAGCCCGCAGCAGGATTGGAGTTATTATGCAAACCTTGCCTATGGTGTAACTACTTCCCATGATCCATCTGCGAATACGGAGATGGTATTCAGCCAGGCTGAGATGTTGAAATCAGGCAGAATGGTGGGCCCGAGAGTTTATTCTACGGGTACGATATTGTATGGTGCAGATGGCGACTTTAAAACAGTTGTTAACAGTCTGGAAGATGCGAGATCTGCATTAAGAAGAATGAAAGCTGTGGGAGCATTTTCTGTAAAATCCTATAATCAACCACGACGTGACCAGCGCCAGCAGATTATTCAGGCAGCGAGGGAACTGCAGATGGAAGTAGTTCCGGAAGGAGGCTCGACTTTCTTTCACAATTTAACTCAAATTGCGGATGGCCATACTAGTATAGAACATAACATCCCACAAGTACCAATCTACAAAGACGTGAAAACGTTCTGGAATAAAAGCAGCACATCGTATACACCTACTTTAATTGTTAGTTATGGTTCGCAATCGGGTGAAAACTTTTGGTACGACCGCACAAATGTTTGGGAAAATGAGCGCTTACTTAGCTATACACCCAGAAACTTAATTGATTCGCGTTCGAGAAGAAGGAATACCTCAGAGTTTGCAGATTATGGCCATATAGATGTTTCCAGAGTTGCAAAACAACTTGCCGATGGCGGCACAAAAGTAAATGTGGGAGCTCACGGACAGATTCAGGGGATTGGCGCTCACTGGGAAACGTGGATGTTGGCTCAGGGCGGAATGAGCCCTCTACAGGCTATCAGAAGCGCTACGTTGAACGGGGCTGAACATTTGGGAATGGGTAAGGAGTTAGGCTCTTTGGAGACTGGCAAACTCGCTGATCTTATTGTCCTTGATGCTAACCCGCTAGAGGATATCAGAAATACTGAAAAGATTAAGTATGTAATCGTAAATGGGCGGGTGTATGATGCCGAGACCATGAACGAGACCATAAGCCGGGAAAAGCCAAGGGGTTTATTCTGGTGGAAAATGAGCCGGGCTGAGAGCTTTATGATGCCTCAGGGGGAAGCGGAAACGCAGATGTT
>NZ_JBKJUM010000068.1:0-3816 GCF_046590655.1 Daejeonella sp. | reverse complement strand
TACCATTTTTCACTATAGTTTAAGCTCGAGTTAAACTGAAAGAACTTTGCCACGTTTAGTGACATCGAGATGGGAATATCATGCCTTATACCATTCTGAAATTTCCTTAGAGTCTCCTTTTTGAAAAGCAAACTTTCGGCCGTATTAATTAAGTTAGTTCCTTGCATGGTATAACCAAGGCTAATTCGTTGAAACCATTTCTGCTCTCCGGCGCGATCCTTACTGTCAAAAGGATTAATAGTAGACATCCCGAGATTGAATTGAGGCAATTGCAATGAAACTGTTTTTTGCTCGATGTCCTGGCTATGGGTTAAACTCGAAGTAAAGTTAAATAGTCCGTCGTAAAATACTTTTCCATAGCTTATGCTGGATGATAAAGTATTACGTGCAATTTCAGTAGGGTTGTATGCTACTGCGCCCGGAACATTCTGAAAAAATGAACCTGTTCCAGCATTAACTGATGCGCTAAAAGTAGTACCCGGATTCGCCTGCGGGCTTTGGGAATGACTCCAGGTTATGTTGAAATCTTTGCTTGGATTCTTGAAAGCTTCCGTACCTTCAACTCCATTTTTTGTTGATGCAAATCTAAAATTTACATTACCATCGTATTTGTAGTTTTTCCGATATCTTGCTGCCGAACTTAATTCATAAGAGCCTTTTGAATAAAGTGTTCCGCGGGTTGCAAGATCCCAATAATCGTTAAGTCCGATATAATACCCAAGGTCCCTCATAAAAAAACCTCTAAGATCTTCGCCAAACGTCGGGAATAAAAGCCCTCCTGATCGTTTATTTGGCTTTGGGAAAAATCCAAAAGGAACACCCAACGGGAGTGGAACACCTTCAATTTCAAGATATGCCGGTCCTGTAATTATTTGCTTTTCGGTTACAATTCCTTTAGTGATGTTTATTCCAAAATGATTATGCGGATAAGGTAAATTACAGGAACTATATACGCCGTGCGCAAAATTACCTTCACCATATTCGTTCTTTTTAAATTGCCTGGCCTGGAGATATCCACCTTCAGCCTCAGTATAAACGCCAAAAGATTTCCCCTTTTTAGTTTTGTAATTAAAGAATAGCGAATCAGTTGTTATCGGCTGCTCAGAACCCTGTTTGAATAAAGGCCGTCCTGAATACCGTTTGGTTTTCGGATTAATAAGTCCTTTAGCAAATAAGGTGTTGTTTTTCTGATCGTATTGGATATAATCTGCGTCGAGTTCCATATCCTGGTACTTAACACGTGCCTTTCCATACATTTTGACTATATTAGTTTCACGGTCGGAAATTATTGAATCTTCAGCAGAATAAATGACCTCAGATTCGAGAGCCGAACCGCCTGTTGATTTTTTCGTGACTGTGTCTGATTTTAGAGCAGGTAACCGCAATGTTGTATCGCGTTTAGCGTTATCAGGACGGATAGTAAGCTGCTGAGCATACAGGGTAGTATGCAAACACCCTATAGAAAGCATCGCTATAAAAAAATAATTAAAAAGGTGGCTAATAAATTTCAAATTCGATGATGAATACTATTTTTGCAATGATAGATAATAATATACGCTCAAAATTAATGAAAAATATACCATTGATCAGATACATTTACGTATTACTGCCTGTCTCACTTTCGTTAATTTTTACTTCTTTCACCAACAAACTTCCCGATATCCCCTACCGTATTAAGACAATAGTGATCGACGCAGGGCATGGCGGACATGACGGCGCAACCAGAGGCATTTTCTCCCGCGAAAAAGACATTGCCTTAGAGGTCGCATTAAAGCTTGGAAGGGCCGTTGAAGCTAATCTAAAAGACGTCAAAGTAGTATATACAAGATCAACGGATGTATTTGTTCCACTTTATGAACGAATTGGAATCGCTAATAATACGAAAGCTGATTTATTTATTTCTATCCATTGTAATTCGATGCCTATAAAAAGGGTTATTGTAGGATATGGAAAAGATAGCCGGGGACGTAAAATTCCGAGGTATGCTAACAGACAAAGTACTTCTACCAGGGGAACAGAAACTTTTGTTTCAGGTTTCGGCCGCCTGGATGAGCAAGACGTGGTTATACGGGAGAATGAGTCGATACTCTTAGAGAAAGATTATAAGAACAATTACGAGGGTTATGACCCTAAAGATCCGGAAAGTATTATTATGCTTTCTCTTATGAAAAACGCTTTTCGTGAGCAAAGTATAAAGCTGGCATCCTATATGCAGGATGAATACGTTCTGTCAGGACGGACGGATCGCGGGGTGAAAGAACAAAGCCTCGCTGTGTTAGCCAAAGCCGGAATGCCTGCCGTACTAACAGAAATTGGATTTGTATCTAATCCGGATGAGGAAGAATACATGAATTCGCAAATTGGACAAAACGAAATTGTAAATAACTTGTTAAAAGCAATCCAGACCTATAAGAAACAGGCGGAACTTAGCGAGTAATAGACTAATAAACTGATTATAGTCATTAGCGCTGTTGCAAATCATAAAAATAAATGAAAATAACTAACGAAACCAAAGTAGGAGTATTAGCTGCAGTAGCAATTGTCATATTAATTGTCGGATACAGTTTCTTGAAGGGTAACGACGTATTCTCCAGTGAGAACGAATTTTATGCCACCTATGATCGGGTAGATGGTCTTGCTGTTTCTAAACCAGTACTGGTAAATGGATATCAAATCGGAAGAGTTTCAGATTTAACTCTACAGTCAAATGGGCAAATCCTTGCCCAATTTAAAATTGATCCGGAATATGCAATTCCTAAAAACACTATAGCCCGACTGGAAAGTACTGATCTTCTTGGCGGGAAAGCTATAGTTTTCGAACTGGGCACTGGTAGTGATTTTGCAGAAGATGGAGACACTTTAAATGCCAACATTCAGAGAAACCTCACAGATCAGATCGAACCTATCCAAAAGAAAGCTGAACAAATCATAGCACGAATGGATTCAGTTCTAACTTCTGTTAACAGTACGTTAAGCCCCGAGTTTCAGCGGAATTTCGACAGAAGCTTTGCAAGTATCACCAGAACATTGGAAACCCTTGAAGGGACCACAAAGACTGTAGATGGGCTTGTAACTACACAGGGATCGAAGATCGCAGGGATAATGAGTAATCTGGAATCCATCACGGGTAACTTCAAGAATAATAATGCGAAGATTACTACAATCATGAACAATTTTGAAAAACTTTCAGATGAAGTCGCTAAAGCAAACTTTGCTCAAACTATTGCTGAGGCTAATAAAGCCGTCGCTGATCTACAGGTTATAGTTAACAAAGTGAATACCGGACAAGGAACTTTGGGCCAGCTTATTAATGACGAAAAGATGTACAATAATCTTAACAATGCTTCCGCGAATCTGGATAAGTTGATGATTGATTTAAAAGCTAATCCTAAGAGATACGTTAGTTTCTCTGTGTTTGGAGGGAAGAAGGATTAATTTAATTCCTAGCTGTTTGTTCCTTGCTCTACTTATATTTCAAATGTCAGTCCCTCAATGGCCAGAAAAGTATTAGGGAATATCGTTTTTGCTTCTTCCAATAATGGCCCCAGCTCCCTGTACCTTGCCGAAAAATGACCAATTATTAGCTTTTTAGCGTTTGATTTTAGTGCGACTTCTGCAGCCTGGAGGGCGGTTGTATGGAATGTTTCTTCTGCTCTGGCAAGCATATCATGAAGGAAAGTAGCCTCGTGATATAAAGTATCCGAGTCTTTTATGGGTTCCAGATATTTCCAGCTGCAAATCGTATCTGAACAATAAACATACACTTTCGGACGATCCGCCTCTGTAGTGAGGTCTGCAGCTAAATGCACCTTTCCC
>NZ_JBKJUM010000040.1:0-7053 GCF_046590655.1 Daejeonella sp. | reverse complement strand
CGATTTAGCACCTACTTTTTTAGAAGCCGCCGGACAAAAAGTACCTGTGCAAATGACCGGGAAAAGTTTATTGCCTTTGTTACAAGGTAAAAAAATAGCCGAAGACCGCAGCAAAGTATACTTCGAACGTGAACGACACGCCAACGTGCGCAAAGGTGAGTTAGGCTATCCCAGCCGCGCTATCCGTACCCTTGATTTTCTGTACATTGAAAATTATTTTCCGGAACGCTGGCCCGCTGGCGACCCGGAATTTTATCATTCCGTTGGCCCATACGGCGATATTGATAACTCGCCCAGTAAAACGTTTATTTTGGAACATAAATCCGAAAAATCTATTGCTCCCTTTTTTAGGAGGGGATTTGAGAAGCGCCCGGCCAATGAATTATACGATTTGAAGAGCGACCCTAACCAATTAAATAATGTAGCCGCCAGTGCCCGGTATGCGCAAGTCTTAAAAACCCTGCGAACCGATTTAAATAGGTGGCAGGTGCAAACCAGAGACCCAAGGGCAAGTAATAATGATGTTTTATTTGATAAATATCCTTACTATGGTCCGTCGGCGAAAGGTGCCCCCAGCACGTATCAGTCCCCCGGAATGAAGTCCAATTCTGAAATACTATAAGACACTTATTCAAACGGATTAGTAAATTGTTCGACAGATATGACCGCACAACGGGTATTATTAGTTTTTGAAATTGCATGGTACCATCCTAATTTTTAACTTTATAGTTGGCTCGGTCATATGTATACACGGATTCGGTTTAGTCGGGTGAATACTGTCTGCAATGTGTATTATATGACGTAAAAATAAATAAACCATGAAAACTGCCGCAGGCTTGTGTTTGATTTTATGTATGTACCTGTCAGGTTACTCACAGGAGCCCTCTTTGTTTGAATCATTGTCTTCATCCAGGACTGGTATTACTTTTAAAAATATTTTGCCCGAGACACCCCAATCAAATATTCTGACCTATGAATATTTTTATAATGGCGGCGGTGTGGCGGTAGGAGATCTCAATAACGACGGCCTTGATGATATATACTTTACCGGAAACATGGCACCAAATGCCTTGTATATTAATCTTGGAAATTTTAAATTTAAGGAAATCGCAGAATCAGCGGGTGTTGATTGTAATACAGGATGGAAAACAGGAGTAACCATGGCAGATGTAAACTACGATGGCTATCTGGATATTTACGTTTGTTATTCGGGAAAAGGGGATCCTGAAAAACGGAGAAACAAACTTTTTATCAACAATGGTGATCTGACATTCACGGATAAGGCTGCAGAACTTGGACTGGATGATCCTGGGCATAGCACGCATGCTTCATTCTTTGATTTTGACAGGGATGGAGATCTTGACATGTATTTGTTGAATCATAATATAGTTGTCATTCAGGAATTTGAATTTGCCAAAGCAAAAAAAACAAGACACCCTTATGCCGGAGATAAATTATTCAGAAACGATAATGGCCGTTTTGTTGATATCAGTGAACAAGCTGGTATAAAAGGAAACCCCCTTGGATTTGGTCTCGGTGTCTCGGTATCAGATATTAACAAAGATGGCTGGCCTGACATGTATGTGTCTAACGATTATCTCGAACCGGATTATTTATATATTAACAATGGCAACGGAACGTTTACTGACCGCATGATGGATTACATGCAGCATATTTCCTATTTCTCCATGGGAAGTGATGTGAGCGATATTAATAATGATGAATGGCCGGATATTTTTACACTGGATATGTTACCGGAGGATAATGAAAGACAGAAATTGTTATATGGTCCGGAGAACTATGAGCATTACGCATTGATGGTGTTGAATGGCTTTTATTTTCAAAACATGCGCAACATGCTCCACCTTAACAACGGCGATGGCACCTATAGTGAGATCGGTCAGTTTGCAGGAGTATCTAAAACAGATTGGAGTTGGGCTCCCTTGTTTGCCGATTATGATAATGATGGGTTGAAGGATCTTTTTATCACCAACGGCTACTACCGCGATTATACCAACCGGGATTTTTTGAAATATAAAGGCGATTATTTTTTCGAAAAAGGAAAGGCAAAGGAAAAAGCAGACACATTTCATCTGGTGAGTACGATGACATCAACACCGGTACATAACTACCTGTACAAAAATAATGGTGATCTGACTTTTAGCGATAAGTCTAAGGAATGGGGATTTAAGGAACTCAACTTTTCGAACGGTGCCGCCTATTCTGATCTGGATAATGATGGTGATCTGGATTTAGTAGTCAATAATCTAAACGCCACAGCTTCTATTTATAAAAACTTTGGCAGGGAAAAATATCCAGGTCAAAATTATCTGCAGCTTTCATTAAAGGGTGCCGGAAAAAATTCCACGGCGATTGGAACAAAGATTCGTATTTATAATCAGGGAAAAGTTCAATACTTCGAACAAATCCCCTCACGGGGATTTCAATCATCGGTAAGCGATCGCATTCATATAGGTTTAGGCAAAACAGATAAGGTGGATTCCCTGAAAATAGATTGGCCGTTGGGAGGGCAAAAAATATTGATAGATGTACCAGTAAATCAAATTGTAGAGATCGCAGAAGAAAATAATCTCATACAAAAAGACCATCCAATGTCAGTGGCTCCACCGGTATTCTCAAAAGTAAATCCGGTAATTAATTACGTTCACGTGGAGGAAGGTTTTAATGATTTTAAAAGACAGCCGCTTTTATTAACCATGTTAACACCCTGCGGACCTGTTATGGCTACGGGCGATGTTAACAATGATGGCAGAATTGATGTCTTTATAGGCGGGGCTCAGGGAAATCCAGGAAAACTTTTTATTCAGAATACTCAGGGATCTTTTGAAGAATCTCCTTTTAATGCCTTTGATAAGCAGTTTACGGATGCTGATGCCCTGTTCTTTGATGCTGATGGCGATCAGGATGCAGATCTGTACATCGTAAGTGGTGGTTATAATGAATATGGACCAAAGGATAAAGCCTTACAAGATAGACTTTATTTAAACGATGGGACAGGAAAATTCATGCTTTCAACGGATGGCCTACCTGAGATGCTTGTCAGTAAATCATGCGTTTCGACATCGGATTTTGATCATGATGGTGATCTCGACTTGTTCATTGGCGGAAGGGTAATTCCAGGTCAGTATCCAGTAACCCCTGAAAGTTTTTTATTGGAAAACAAAGGCGGCAGGTTTACGAAAATCACTGACGCAAAGGCGCGGGAATTATCGCAAATCGGTATGGTAACCGATGCCCAGTGGTTGGATGTAGACGGCGATGGATGGGAAGATCTGGTTGTGATCGGAGAATTTATGGCCATTGAGGTTTTTCTGAATAAGCAGGGAAAAAATCTCGAACGGGCCAGTAAGAGATTTTTTGATCGACCTTTAACAGGATTGTGGAACAAGATGATCGTGTATGATTTTGATCAGGACGGTGATCAGGATATTATCCTGGGTAACCTGGGTTTGAATACACAGCTGCGGGCAAGTTCTCAAGAACCTATTGAACTTGTATATAAAGATTTTGATAAGAATGGTTCGGTCGACCCCATCATGACGCATTACATTCAGGGTATATCCTATCCTTTTGCCAGCCGGGATGAATTATTGGATCAGATGTATGGTATGAGAAGCAAATACACGAGCTACGCTTCCTATGCAAATGCCAGACTTAACGCCATCTTCCCGGCGAGTGATCTGAAGGATGCCGGTGTACTGAAAGCCACGGAATTGACAAGTGTTTATCTTGAGAACAGGCAAGGCAAGTTTCTTTCACATCCGCTTCCAAAAGCAGCTCAGTTCTCGCCCATATACGCAATGACTTTAATAGACTATAATAAAGATGGGAATATGGATGTCATTCTTGCGGGTAATCAAAGTTCTATCCGTATTCGTATGGGTGTGATTGATGCGAATTTCGGACAATTGTATGAAGGAGATGGAAAAGGTAATTTTGCCTATGTACCGCAGGCACAATCCGGATTAAGCCTTACGGGAGATACGAAATCGTTACAGACTGTTACGGTCAATGGCGATTTGTTTTTGATGGTTGGGACAAATAATGTTGGCGTTCACACGTATAAATTGAATTGATAATGAAGGCAGTGGTAAAAAGTTTATGGATGATGGTGGCTTTACAGTCTTTTGCGATCAACACTTTTTCGCAAAATGAAAACCAACATCAGCAGGATTTGCAAATGCTTGCCGATAACGTCTTTAACTTATCCGAGGTCATGTTACACGATGTCGTCAGTCCTCCTGCAGCATGCAGGGTTTACGCCTATGCTCTGCTGGGTGCTTATGAAGCTACTTTTTTTGGGAAGGGCGGCTTGCCGGACATCAATCAAAAGTTAAAGGTAAACCCGGGCATGCAACCGCCATCCCCTCCAAAAAACTTCAATCTTTCTTTTTGCGCCAATTATACTTTGCTGGAAGTGGGTCGCCAACTCATGCCGTCCGGATTTTTGTTAGATGAAAAAAAGAAGACACTCATTGATCATTTTATAAACGCTAAAAAACTCTCTGAGCGGGATATCGCGCAGCATGTACGGTATTCGATGGAAGTCGCCAGACAGGTTGTGCAATATGCCAAATCAGATGACTATAATAAGCTCAGTACATATACCCGGTATACACCCAAAAAAGGGGAAGGTTATTGGTATCCGACACCCCCTGCGTATATGTCGGCCGTTGAACCTCAATGGCAAACGGTCAGGCCATTTTTTATTGATTCTGCTGCCCAGTTTGCACCGCTTCCACCTGCGCCATTCAGTAAAGATACGGCCAGTTCTTTTTACCGGCAGATGAGAGAAGTTTATGATCTCAGTAATCATTTAACGGATGCGCAGAAAGAAATTGCCAATTTCTGGGATTGTAATCCGTTTGCAGTAGCGATTTCAGGTCACATGGCTATTGGATTAAAAAAGATCTCGCCCGGTGGCCACTGGATGGGTATTGCCGGAATTGCCTGCAAGAAAGCAGACATTTCGCTTGATTCGGCTATTTTTGTACATATGCTGGTAGCTACAACGTTGCACGATGCCTTTATAAGTTGCTGGCAGGAAAAATTTTTCAGTGACCGGATACGTCCGGAAGCTGCTATTAATAAATATTTAGATTCCGAATGGCGTCCTTTTCTTCAGACACCACCTTTTCCGGAATATACCAGTGGACACAGTGTGGCTTCTGCTTCAGTGGCGGTCGTGCTGACCTATTTTTTAGGGGATAATTTCAGTTTTACTGACACTTCGGAAATTTATTTCGGTTTACCGGAAAGACGTTTTAATTCATTTTATGAGGCAGCGAATGAAGCCGCGGTTTCGAGGTTATACGGAGGCATTCATTTCCGTGATGCCTGTGAACAGGGCGTTGCCCAGGGTAAACGTGTGGGTCAGTTTGTATTGAACAGTCTGTTTGATTATCAACCCTGAAAATGGTCAGTCTTATCCTCTAAGTGTTGCAACGAATTAATTTTGGAGTATCTATTTTGGTATCCCTTCCATCATAGCATTACTGCTCCTTCGCCCGCAAATTATCATTTATGATGTGGTGAGTCTTTTTTACCCTGTCGATCGTATAAAGCAAGCCATCTTTTAAGACGTCCTGCCCAAGGTGCCAGTACATAATACCTCCCAATTTATTATCGACAACATATTTTGTTTTTAATTCTATGGAGTGCTTATCGTCGTAGGTAAAAAATTGCTTTTTCGTGGGGTTATACAGAAAGGGCGCTTTCGCGATGTCATCCCAGTGACTAACCCACCCGCTGTCGGCGGAAAGCTCGATATCTACATTTTTATAGTTCACGGTGTTCTTATACTTGCCAGGCTGGTAAAGGCCATTATTAACATTTTCAACATTCTCAAAGATCTTCCCATAAAAAGCTCCGCCAAGAACGATCTTCTCTGCCGGGATACCCAAATTGATAAGATATTTAACCGTAAAATCCCCAGACCTTGGCTGCTGAGGTGTCGAATACAATCCTGTATGATGCGCGGTTATTTTAGACCCAGCACCAGACATGTCATAGGTCATCAGGTTAACATAGTCGACCTTTTTCATAACCTTCTTCCACTGAACTGCCGAATCAAGATACCGCTTTGATGCACCTGCCGCAAAGCTTAATTCATAGTTATCGCCAAGCTTTCTCAGCTCGTTCACCAGTTTGGTAAAGTTCTTTTTATCACCCGGGGAATATTTATGTCCCGGGAAACCGGACACGGTGGGATATTCCCAATCCAGGTCCAGGCCGTCAACCTTAAAGTAATCGTAAACCTCCTTAATTGACTGTGCGAATTCCTTTCGTCCTACTTTGGTTGCAAAAACATCTGAGCAGGTCTGGCATCCGCCCCAGCCTCCCAATGAAATCAGTACCTTCAGGTCGGGGTTCTTGCTTTTCAGCGATACCATTTTCTTTATGGTTGCCGTATCCCTGGCGCTTCTGATCTTGAAATTATTGCCACTCAGCCGGCCGAAGCAAAAAATGATATGCGTCATTTTGGTGACATCATAACTTTCCAGTGGATCAGGCGGGCCTGAATAATAAGATAAAACCCTGAACTTGTTTTCAGACTGGGAGAAGGCAGGTAGTGCCAAAATACAAAGCAGAAGAACTGCAAATACACTTCTCAACGGAATGTTTTTCATAGGTACATGTGTTTTAGTTAAATAAATATCATTTCTTTCCGTAGCCTGCATCATTGATGACTTTAAGCAGGGAATTATCTCCCGGGGCATCTCCAAGCACCTGCCAGATCATAATTCCGGAAGCTTTTTCTTTAGCCAGCTCAGTTTTCTTTTTAATGGTCGGGATGCCGTTATAATACATTATTGCACCCCCCGGCATAGTCCACTGATCGACCTGCTCCGCGCCAGGGAATGAGGTTATGATCTGGTTGAAATTCATGCTCGATGCCTTGGAAGAGATTTCGGGCATCCGTCAGTTTTGCCCTGGTTCCAAACGTTAATGCAGAGGTGATCATTTTTTTCTGCGACCTCAAAGTACGTGCAAGTCCCATCACGAAATTTTCGTAATTCGCATCGATATCGG
>NZ_JBKJUM010000103.1:0-67667 GCF_046590655.1 Daejeonella sp. | reverse complement strand
GTTTCTGTTACGGCTCCTTTGTATCCAGATTATAATTCCTACAATAATCAGGGCCATTGGCGGCATGATGACAAGACTGTTGTTAAAGTATCCCATATCGTACAGTGATTGGGGAATAACCCTGTATCCCAGCAATTCTCCCGTGCCGAAAATTTCCCGGATTACCGAAACAATTATCAGGATTAGTCCGTATCCCAGGCCATTACCTATTCCATCAATAAATGAGGGCCAGGGTTTATTCGCCATTGCATAAGCTTCCAGACGACCCATAATAATGCAATTAGTAATAATCAATCCTACAAAAACTGAAAGCTGCTTGCTGACGTCGTATACAAAAGCTTTCAAAACCTGATCAACGAGGATAACCATTGCTGCCACAATCGTAAGCTGTACAATTATTCTAATCCTGTTGGGGATAATATTTCGTATAAATGATATCGCCAGATTGGAGAATGCACACACAACCATCACAGCAAGAGCCATAACGATGGAAGGCTTAACCTTTACGGTTACAGCTAGGGCAGAACAAATCCCCAATACCTGAACTGTGATTGGATTATTATCGTTCAAGGGATCGAAAAGCAGCCTTTTATTCTTGGGTGAGAATAGAGGTTCTACAGGTTCTTTTATCTTTTCTGGTACGCTGATAGTCTCGTTAGCCATAAAATTCTATTTATTATCAGGATTTTACTTTTTTAAAATAGGGCACATAATTACTGAGGGTACGTTTTACCATCTCAGTGACTCCATCGCTAGTAATGGTCGCGCCGGATACTGCGTCAACACCATGTGTATTCTCAGGCGAGACTCCGCCCTTTACGGCTTTTATCGAAACAAACTGCCCCTTCTCATCGAATATTTTTTTGCCGGTAAACTGATTCTGGAATTTTTCAGTTTCTATTTCAGCACCGAGTCCGGGGGTTTCACTTTTGTGGCCAAAGCTAACTCCATATACCGTGTTCATATCGCCTTCAAGGGCAATGTAACCCCATATAGGACCCCACAAGCCCTTGCCTCTTACCGGTATGATATAATAGGATTTTTCGTCTTTATGGCAGATAAATAAAGGAAACAATTCCTTATCGGCATTCCCGGTTTTTGCTTTATCCAGCTCCTTTTTGAGGTCGATGTCAAACGCGGGCGCACCTCCTTCGACAGCTTCACCTTTTTTGTTTAGCACGATCTGTTCAGTTATATAAGTCGCAAACAGCTTTTCGGCCTCCATTGGATTCGTTATGATACTGACACTGGTCAGGATATTTTGCATCTTTTCTATCCTTACATTTCTTTGCTGGTAGGGTCCCAGACTTATAGCTGCTACCGAAAGCAATACAGCAATAATAACTACCATTACGCCTGAAAAAAGAAAGGTGGCTTTGTTACTGTCCTTATCCATTTTGCAAAGTCTTAGTGCGATTCATCCTTCTTTTAATATTAGCTTCAACAATGTAATGATCAATTAATGGCGCCATCACATTCATGAACAGAATTGATAGCATCATTCCCTCCGGGTAAGCTGGGTTGAAAACTCTAAACAGGATGGCAAACAAGCCTATTAGAAAGCCATAAATATATTTGCCCGTATTCGTCTGTGTGGCACTTACCGGATCGGTGGCCATAAACACAGCTCCAAAAGCAAAGCCACCGAGCACAAGGTGATGTATGGGACTGATCTGCATCAGGGTTGTTGTTCCAAAGAGATTAAATATAGCAGCCATTACAAATCCACCAACAAACACACTCAGCATGATTCTCCAGCTACCGATACCTGTATATAACAATATGAATGCTCCAATTAAGCAAGCCAGGGCAGAGGTTTCGCCTACTGAACCGGGTATGGTTCCGATAAATGATTCCCATATTCCAGGTATTTTATCAGCAAACCCTGCTGCTGCATCGCCCAGGGGAGTAGCCCCACTGTATCCGTCAACAAGAGACTGTCCTTCAGGCCGACTGGTGTTGATCCAAATTTCATTACCCGACATTTTCGTTGGATAGGCAAAAAAGAGAAATGCCCTTGCGGTAAGAGCGGGGTTAAGGATATTCATTCCGGTACCGCCGAAAACCTCTTTACCAATAATAACTGCGAACACTGTTGAAACAGCAACCATCCAGAGGGGAACGTCTACTGGCATAACCAGAGGAATTAACATACCCGAAACAAGGAAACCCTCATTAACCGTGTGCTTCCGTACGATAGCAAAAATAAATTCGACAGTCAGACCTGAGACGTAAGAAATTATTACTAAAGGCAAAACTTTTGAAGCCCCGAAAAGAAAATTATCTGTTAAACTTGCGACTGACGAACCCAGAGCGAGATGGTGCTGATAGCCGGTATTCCACATACCGAACAGCAAACACGGTACTAAGGATAATATCACTAATATCATGGTGCGTTTAAGATCGATAGCATCCCGGATATGGGTACCCCGTGCAGCGGTTGTATGATCGGGTACGAAAAGGAATGTTTCAAACGCATTGAAAGCAGGGTAAAACTTTTCCAGTTTTCCATCCTGTTCAAAGTGGGGTTTTATTTTATCTAATAATTTTCTAAGTGCTTCCAAAAGAAAATAATTTGTGTGATAAAAAAATGGCTGCCCGCCCGTTTAGTCTGTCTGTAGTTCTTCGGCTATATTATCAATAGGGCCTTAATTGTTATTTCAAAGGATCTTAGTAAAATAAATATATAGTCTCTGTAATGAAATCAAATTAACTGAATTCGCTCTGGATCAGGTTTATTCCGCGACGCACAATTTCCTGCGCTTTTATTTTTGACGTGCAAACGAATTCACATAATGCAAAATCTTCTTCCACTACCTCGTAAATCCCTAATTTTTCCATTTGTTCAATATCTTCAATAAGAATCGATTTTAACAACTGTACAGGATAAATGTCCATAGGGAAAACTTTTTCATACTGCCCTGTAACTACAAAGGGGCGTTCTTCGCCATGCAGGTTAGTGTTAAGTTCATGCTTCTTAGTGGGGCTGAGCCATGAAAAGAATGTTCGTGATACACTAAACTTGTCGAAACCAGGGCTTAACCATCCTAAGAATTCCGGATGATTTCCCTCAGGGATTACAGTGATCTGGGAATCATAGAATCCCAGAAATCCTTCAGGCGCTATCCTGCCGCCACTTAAAACGCTGCCGCTGATAATTCTGTTATTGCCATCCTTAACACCAGCGTCATTGAGCAGATTTTTGATACTGCATCCACCCGTCACCTGGTAGTACCCAGGTTTATGAACTTGCGAACCGGCAAGAGTAATTATCTTACGTGCATCGTATGTTCCGTGTTTGAACAAGTTCCCAATAACAATTACATCCTGGGCATTAACAGTCCAGATATGTTCGCCTTTGTTTAATGGGTCTATGTGATGGATTTGAACTCCAACATTTCCTGATGGGTGAGGACCGGAAATTGTGTTTAATTCAACTCCTTTAAAGTCGCTGAAAAATGAAGAGTTTAACTCAGTGTGAACATTTACGTGCACTTTGCCATCGGTCAATTTCTGTAAGACATCGAGACCGGACTGAAAAAGAGATTCTTTGCCTTTTAAAACAAATTCAATATCAGGGGCAAGCGGGTTAGTATCAAATGCAGAAATAAAGATGGACTTTGGAACTGTCTGCGGATCCGCAATAATACCAAAGGGTCTTTGTCGTATAAAAGGCCAAACTCCGCTTTTTAACAAGTGATCAATTACTGCGTCACGACTGAGATCGTTGGGTTTAAAAATCCCATGATCAAGATACCTGATCTCCCGGTCGGCAAGAATTCTAACTTCCAGGACCTTTCTTTTATCACCGCGGACTACTCCAATAATTTCGCCGCTAACGGGTGAGCCGAATTTAATAGATTCATTATTTTTATCGTATAAAAGAGGAGACCCTGCTAAAACTTCATCGCCCTCTTTAACAAGGAGTTTCGGACTTAGTCCGGAGAAGTCGGCAGGACTAACCGCGTATGTTTCAGAATGAAGTTGATTGGAAAGAGATTTATCGGCTTCGCCAGCCAATTTGATATTTAAGCCCCGATTGATTTTAACATACCTTGACATACAGTAAATTTAAATAAGACTTCTATGTGTAATGAACGTTAAGTTTCGGCTCAATAAGTCTAAGATCCACGCGGCAATTATAAATCTTACTACAATATACAGGTTTTAATAAATTTACAATGAGCCAAAAAAAATATTTTATTTTATTATAAATTCTTATTTTTAGATAATCACCTCGAATGATAGCCTTGGAATATTAAGATTTAGCTATTCCCTAATTGTAACGCTACTCCATGTTGCCCCTTAAATTTGTTTGATGCATCGTTAATTAACTATTATAAGTGGATTTTCATTCGTTAAAAACTTCATTATGGGATCTGTACAAAGTATTTTAAAAGCCAAAGGCGGTACAACATTTTCTATTGCCCCTGATACAATTGTTTACCGCGCGCTCGAGATCATGGTTGAAAGGAACGTAAGTGCCCTGGTTGTTATGGAAAATGACAGGCTTGTGGGAATGTTTTCTGAGAAGGATTATGCCAGGAAGGTAATTCTAAAAGGAAAAGCCTCGAAGCAAACAAAAATCAGGGATATCATGTCGGAAAACATCACTACCGTGGGCCCTTCTGCTTCAATTGATGAATGTATGCAGCTCATGACGAACAACTTTATTCGTCACCTGCCTGTTATGCAGGAAGGTCAGCTTATTGGTATTATCTCTATTGGTGATGTCGTAAAATTTATCATCGACGAGCAAAAATTCATTATCCAAAATATGGAACAGTATATCGGCGGAACCTGATACGGCTTACCGTCCAGGATTTGCCGAGGGCTTGCGCCTTCTAAGCAATTTTTTTCTGTCAAAACTTACACGTTTATTGACTTTACTTAGGAAAATGTATCCTGAAATACCTGCAATAACTGATGCAATTAGAACAGAGAATTTCGCTCCAAGCTGATATTCCATGCTTTCGAATGAGAGCAGAGCAATGAAAATAGACATTGTAAACCCGATACCGGCAAGTAATCCTAGTCCGAAGATATGTTTCCAGGTAGACTGAGATGGAAGCGAAGAATAGCCAAACCGAACAGATAACCAGGAAAATAAAGTTATTCCAAGAGGTTTAGCAATAATCAATCCCCCGAGTATTCCAAGTCCCATTGGACTATATAAGCCATCGATCATGCCATTCTCGAATTTTATATTGGTGTTAGCCAACGCAAATATGGGCATGATCAGAAAATTTACTGGCCTAACAAGCATGTGCTCGAGTTTTTCCAAAGGGGAAATGTCTTCGGTTGTGTTTGTTGGGATTGTCATCGCGAGGAGAACGCCTGCAATAGTGGCATGAATTCCCGAATGATGTACAAAATACCAGAGAAATATTCCGGGTATGATATAGAAGATTAGTTTTTTAAAACCCAAACGGTTAATTAATATCAGGAAAGCCATAATGCCCGCTGCATAAAGCAGCTGTTTGAAATGTACTTCTTCGGTGTAAAAAAATGCAATTACCAGAATTGCACCGAGATCGTCAACTATTGCAAGAGCGGCAAGAAAGACTTTGAGAGATGGAGGAACTCTTTTTCCCAAAAGAGACAGCACACCTAATGCGAAAGCAATATCGGTAGCCATAGGAATACCCCATCCACTCGAAGTTGGAGTGTTAAAGTTAAAAAGGGCATATACTAATGCAGGCAAAACCATCCCGCCTATAGCTGCAAAAATTGGCATTGCAGCCTTCCTTGGCGATGATAGCTCGCCTTCAACGATCTCCCGTTTAATTTCAAGTCCGACTAACAGAAAAAAGATAGCCATCAGTCCGTCATTTATCCAGGCTGAAACGGAATATTCAAGGCTAAAAATCTTACCGGAATAGCCTATGACAAGTGAAAGAAAATCTTCGAATTTCTTACCTAAAGAAGAATTTGCAATAATTAGGGAGATAACCACACAAAAGAGCAGGATTATTCCGCCAATTTGTTTGGATCGGAAGAAATTCCGGAATGTTTTTAGATTAATTCCTTTGGTCATTGCGCGAAAATACTAATATCTTTAAAAGTCAGTAAGAACAGTTTTAGTATTTTTGGGAATATTAATACCAACCTCAGAGGGTTTTCAGGGGTTTCTATCTAAATACCAGACTATTAGGTTAGTGGTAAAAATATTACAGAAACAATTCAAGATTGCCTTTACCCTGACGAATAATGTCGAACTCACCCTCACTGCAATCCACAACTGTGGAAGGCTGATTATCTCCGAAACCACCGTCGATAACCAGATCTACCAGGTCTTCATATTTTTCATGGATCAACTCCGGATCGGTAGAATATTCAAAGATCTCATCATCATCGTGTATAGATGTAGACATAATTGGATTTTCGAGGGCTTTTACAATGAACCGGGCAATATTATTGTCTGGAATCCGTATTCCGACGGTTTTCTTGTTGGAACTCAAGAGTTTCGGAACATTCTTACTGGCATTAAAAATGAAAGTAAATGGCCCGGGCAATGCTTTCTTCAAAATGCGATATGTTTCGTTATCAATTGGTTTGGTATAATCTGAAATATGACGGAGGTCATAACAGATAAAAGAGAAGTTAGCCTTTTCAGGTTTTATACCTCTTATTTTACAAATCCGTTCAATGGCTTTCTGATTGGTAATGTCGCAGCCAAGACCGTAAACGGTGTCGGTAGGGTAGATGATAACGCCACCTTTTTTTAGCACATCAACCACCTGCTGTATCATTTTTTCGTTCGGATTTTCGGGATATATCTTGATAAGCATGGCTAAAAGTACTAAATTAAATTTCTGATGAGATATCACCAATCTTCCCGGCAGTGTTCAAATTAATTTAGATTAGAAATGACATATAAAATACCAGATTCCACTCGTATAGGGCACGTTCATTTAAAAGTTTCCGATCTGGACCGATCACTTTCATTTTACCGGGATCTCCTCGGTTTTCAAATTACCCAGAGATATGGGCATCAGGCAGTCTTTATCTCGGCTGGAGGATACCATCATCATATAGGTTTGAATACTTGGTATTCAGAAAATGCGCCCCCTGCGCCGCAAAACTCATCCGGTTTATTTCACACCGCCATCTTGTATGCCGAAAGAAAGGAACTCGCTGTAATCTTAAAACGCCTACGGGATGCCGGCTACCCGCTTACTGGCGCATCAGATCATGGTGTTTCTGAAGCATTGTATTTAAATGATCCCGATGGAAACGGTGTAGAACTTTATTGGGACAAGCCCACAGAGGAATGGCCGATGGACGGGGAACGGAATCTGAAGATGACTTCGAATAGGCTAGATTTGGAAGAGCTTCTCAAATTAGCAGAATAAGTGGGAGCATTTGGGTATTAAGCGTTAGGCATATTTTGATGCCCAACGCCTAACTCCTGCACTCAGGTCCCTTTAAACGATGTCCCAATAGCTAATAAAACAAATCCAACTAAAACCAGCATAAAGCTATATTCAGTCAGATAATTTACTGAAGTTAGGTGTCCCACAATTCCGAGAATACCTGTGATAAGAGCAACTGCCCAGAGAACTTTGTTTGGTGCTGATGGTTTCATAAATCTTCTAAATAGTGATGTCCTGAATTATCCATTATCCATGGAATAAAACTGAAACTATTAGTAATCTAGGTAAAAAAACCGGATTGCCTATTAATAATTAAAAGTCAGCGTTTTTGGGAGTCCTCGGAAAAGGGATAACATCCCTGATATTCGTCATGCCAGTTACAAATAGAACCAATCTTTCAAATCCTAAGCCGAATCCAGCATGGGGAGCTGAGCCAAAACGACGGGTATCGAGGTACCACGACATTTCGTCGGCCGGTATATGAAGATCTGCCATTCTCCCTTCCAATTTGTCAAGGCGTTCTTCTCTTTGTGATCCACCTACAATTTCACCTATTCCAGGGAATAGGATATCCATAGCCCTTACAGTTGTACGTCCCTCTGAATCAGGCTCATTCAGACGCATGTAAAAGGATTTGATCTCTGCCGGGTAATCTGTTAATATCACTGGTTTCTTAAAATGTTTCTCTACCAGATAACGCTCGTGTTCAGATTGCAAGTCTGAACCCCATCCGTCGATAATATATTTGAACTGCTTTTTCTGGTTAGGCTTTGAGTTTCTTAATATGCCGATAGCTTCAGTATAAGTAAGCCGTTCAAAGTCATTATCAAGACAAAAGTTCAATTTCGCCAGCAGGTCCATGTCTGAACGTTCGTTCTGAGGTTTTTGCTTTTCTTCTTCAAGCAGGCGTGATGTAAGGAATTCCAGCTCATCAGAACAATTGTCAATTGCATACTTAATCAGGTACTTCAGCAGTTCCTCAGCCAAATCCATATTGTCGGTGAGGTCATAAAAGGCCATTTCCGGCTCAATCATCCAGAATTCAGCAAGGTGACGGGTGGTGTTCGAGTTTTCAGCCCTGAAAGTAGGTCCGAAAGTATAAATATCGCCAAAGGCCAAAGCGGCAAGCTCGCCTTCCAGCTGAGCTGACACGGTGAGGTTAGTTGCTTTGCCAAAGAAATCCTCTTTGTAATTTATGGTACCATCTTCATTGCGTGGCATGTTGTCTGGATCTAATGTAGATACCCGAAACATTTCCCCTGCACCTTCAGCGTCTGAACCAGTAATAATAGGAGTGTGCATACAAAGGAAACCTTTGTCATTAAAGAATTTGTGTACGGCATACGCCAAAGCATGACGTACTTTAAATACTGCATTAAATGTATTGGTACGAAAGCGCAGGTGCGCTATTTCACGCAAGAATTCGAGGCTATGTTTCTTGGGCTGAAGGGGAAACTTTTCTGCGTCGCTATCCCCGAGTATCGACAGCCCGTTCACTTTAACCTCAACCCGTTGCCCTTTGCCCATTGATTCTATCAGCTCGCCTTCAATTGATATTGCGGCACCCGTGGTTAGTCTTTTAAGCAGGCTTTCGTCCATAGAATTAAAATCTACCACAGCCTGGATATTGTTTATACTGGATCCATCGTTAATAGAAATGAATTGGTTATTTCTAAAAGTTTTTACCCAACCCATTACAGTTACCTGTTGACCAAATTCCGTAGTGTTTAAAAGATCCTTAATTCGTGTACGCTTAGCCATTTTTTTTTATTGAGTTGCAAAAATACAAATCGTTCTGTTAACCGCAAGCTGGAAGTATCAAGTATCAAGTATCAAATATCAAGTATTAAGACTCCGACCCAACGTACCGAAAGAAACGAAATACGTGTTAAGATTGCTTCGTCTTGCCTCCCCGCAAGGACATCGTCGCTAAAACTGTCCTTCCCGCAGTAAAATGAATTCACTCGATATCGCCGGATTTACTGACACCCCTTAATATCCGCTACTACCTGCTTCTGATCATAAAAACTCTGTTTATTCCCAAACGAATTGGTGATGTAAACTATGATCTGGGCAATATCAATATCCGCCAAAGCGGTATTACCCGGCATTTCAGTTTCATAACTCACATTATTGACAGACATTTTTCCTTTGAGGCCGTTCTTTATCATACAGGCAAGTGAAGATCTATTTTTGGAGAGGAACGCGGTGTCGGTAAGAGGAGGATAAAGTTTGCCCAATCCTTCTCCATTAGCGCCATGACAATTCTGGCAGTTCTTTTCGTATAGCCCTTTGCCGTTTACAAAGTATCGCTGATAGTTTAGTTCCAGTTCATTACTGCAGGAATCAAAAACCAGGACACCAGCAAATAGAGTGGAAAGTAAATAAAGAAGCTTATTTCTCATTCAGCTTTTCTTCGTCCAAAAGCTTTTCAATGTCGCCCATCATTATCTTAACCTGGTCTTCGTTTGTGCCATCATAGGCTCCGCGTAGCTGTTTTTTTGTATCAACCAGTACGAACCAACCCTGATGCACAAGTCCCTGAGGATCTGCATCGTCCTCATAGGCTCCTACGAGATAACTTTTGGCTGCAATGTTGAAGATGGAATCACGGGATCCATGAACAAATGCCCATTTGCCGCTTTCTACACCTAGTTTGGTCGCATAGCTTTTGAGCCGGGATGGCAAATCATATTTTATATCAATCGAGTGGGAAAGGAACTTAACGTTGGGATTGTCATTGTACTTCTTATATACCTCCAGCATATTCCTATGCATAACCGGGCAAATTGAATTGCATGAAGTGAAGAAGAAATCAGCGACATATATCTTATTGTCAAAATCTTTATCAGTTATAATTACGCTGTCCTGATTCAGGTAACTAAAAGGAGGGACGGTCTGATACACGGTATCTACAATAGTCTTACCGTCAACAGTTTTTTCTACAGCTTCTCGGTTTCCGAGGATGGGGAGTCTTTGGTCAGATTTATTTGTACAGGCCTGGAGTACACAGATTATTGCAGCAAATAATAATAGTTTTTTCATGGAGTATTCTTGTCTTAAAAAGAAATGTAACCAACAGACTGGTACAATAGTGCGATGATGCGTATTTCATCAGCAAATATACTTCCTTGAAAAGCAATTATCTCTTATCAGCTAGTCAGGTCTGCCATAATTTTTTCTATTTTATCATCCTGCTCTTTACTTTTTGCTGCAAAGTCGCTTTTATCAGCGAGGCTTGTTTTCACACTGCAATAAAACTTGATTTTAGGTTCGGTGCCTGAAGGCCGGGCCGAAATGATACAACCATCTTCCGTTATGAATTGCAATACGTCCGATTTCGGGTAATCCAATTTCTTTGAGCTACCGGAAACCATGTCAGTTTCTTTACCAAGTTCATAATCCTTCAGTGTTGCAACTTTTGAGCCCCCAAGCGAAGCAGGTGTATTGGTCCTAAATCGTTCCATCATTGCTTTAATCTCTTCGGCACCGGATTTGCCTTTCCTGGTTAATGACACAAGTTTTTCTTTGTAGAAACCATATTTCTGATACATATCAAGCATCGCTTCATACAAACTGCTCCCTTTATCTTTGTAATAGGCTGTCATTTCAGCAATGAACGCGCAGGCAATAACGGCATCTTTATCCCTAACCAGTTCACCTACGAGGTATCCGTAGCTTTCTTCTCCACCGGCTATAAAGGTTTTCTTTCCCTGAAGCTCAGTCATTATGGCTCCGATCCACTTAAAGCCGGTGAGGGTTTCATAGAAATCGACTTTTTTTGATTTGGCGATATCTATAATCAAAGGAGTGGTGACGATAGTTGATACGATATATTCATTTCCTGTGAGCTTCCCATTTTCTTCCCATACGGTTAACATATAATTAATAAGAAGGCTTCCTGTCTGGTTGCCGTTCAGAAGCACAAATTCGCCCTCGGTGTTCTTAACAGCAATCCCAACCCTGTCGGCATCCGGATCAGTTGCAAGAACCAGGTCTGCATCAATTTCTGCTGCTTTGGCCAGAGCTAAAGTAAGTGCTTCTTTTTCTTCTGGGTTCGGATAAATAACTGTGGGAAAATTACCGTCAGGAGTTGCCTGTTCCTCAACAATAGTAACGTTCGTAAAGCCGAAGCTTTTCAAAGCTTTTGGCACCAAGGTTATCCCCGTGCCGTGAATCGGTGAAAATACAATCTTAAGGTCTTTTTGTCTTTGTATCGCCTCGCCTGAGACCGAAAGTTCAGTGATCTTGTCCAGATATAATTGATCGATTTCTTCGCCGAGAAGTTCAATATTTGCATCAACTCTATCAAATTTTACATTATCTATACTCCCTACAGCGGCTACTTCGTCCATTACCATTCTGTCATCGGGCGAAGTAAACTGACCCCCATCGGCTCCATAAGCCTTATAGCCATTGTATTCTTTCGGATTATGTGATGCGGTAATCATGACTCCACTCTTACAGCCTAAATGTCTGATGGCGAATGAAAGTTCGGGTGTAGGACGAAGCTCTTTGAAAAAATAAACGTGTATCCCGTTGGCCGAAAAGACTTCAGCGGTGATGTTGGCAAAATAATCCGACTTATTCCTGCTATCGTGTGCAACAGCAACTTTGATCTTTTCTCCGGGATATTTTTTAATGAGATAATTACATAAGCCTTGGGTTGCAGAGCCGATTGTGTATTTATTTATTCGATTTGTTCCCGGTCCCATGGTTCCTCGCAAGCCGCCAGTACCGAATTCCAAATCCCTATAAAAGGAATCTGTAAGTTCGGTAAAAGACTTTGAATCCAGGAGGTTTTGTATTCCTGCTCTAGTCTGGGCGTCATAGTTGCCTTCGAGCCATTGATTTATCTTACTTGAAACTGATGGTTCTAAGTTTTCCATGGAATATTGTTTTTTGGTATAATGATAAACAACCCTAAACCAGACTATTTGTTGCTAATTAAATTACACTATTCGTGGAAATTTAGCGCCTTTTTTCTATTTTTAGCTGCACATTGCACAAGTATAAAAATCATTTGCTGCATTCTAAAATTCAACGATTAAATGAAGGTATTAAAGTTCGGAGGAACCTCAGTCGGCAGTCCCGATCGCATTAAAAAGTTATTAGACATTATTCAACCACAGAATAGGCAAATTGTTGTGCTTTCTGCAGTATCGGGTACTACAAATAGCCTATTGGAAATTGCCCAGGCTTACCTTTCGGGAGATAAAAATTTAGCTTCCGATCTTACCGTTGCGCTAAAAGACAAATATGAGATATTCGTTAAAGAGCTTTTTGCCACAGAAGAGGGGCTGGAGAATGGTAATGACCTGATAAATTACCACTTTAATCTGATTGCTTCGTTTGCCAATGAGCATTTTACCACTATTGAAGAAAAGATCATCCTCGCCCAGGGAGAATTGATTTCGACAACCTTATACCACATCTATCTTACAGAAATAGGAGTTAGATCGAAATTACTGCCTGCCCTTGATTTTATGAAAATCGATGAGGATAATGAACCCATAATTGAATATACCACTGAACATCTGCAGCCGCTGCTTGATGAAGATCCATCAGAAACATTATTCATCACTCAAGGCTATATATGCAGAAATGCTTTTGGTGAGGTCGACAATCTTCGCCGCGGAGGCAGTGATTATACAGCTTCACTCATTGGTGCAGCAATCCGCGCTGAAGAAGTGCAAATATGGACTGACATTGATGGCATGCATAATAACGATCCGCGCATTGTAAAAGGTACAAAACCTATTGCACAGCTTTCGTTTGACGAGGCGGCGGAACTTGCCTATTTCGGTGCAAAGATACTTCATCCCCAAAGTGTTTTCCCTGCTCAGAAATACAAAGTCCCGGTTCGCTTACTCAACACAATGGAACCGGAGGCCGGGGGCACACTAATAACTAATGAGAGCGAGCGTGGTAAAATAAAATCCATTGCTGCAAAGGATGGTATTACAGCAATTAAAATTCAGTCGAGCAGGATGCTTCTTGCTTACGGTTTTCTAAGAAGAGTATTCGAGATTTTTGAGCGCTATAAAACGCCGATCGATATGATCACAACTTCTGAAGTTGCAGTATCGGTAACAATTGACGACACCCGCAATCTTGATGAAATAATAAAAGAACTGAACAATTTTGGAACCGTTGAAATAGATAGTAACCAAACCATTGTGTGTGTAGTTGGTGATTTCGCCGCTGATAAGCATGGTTATGCCTCACGCGTTTTCGAAGCCCTTAAGCACATACCTATTCGAATGATATCTTACGGGGGAAGCAGCTATAATATATCCATGCTACTGGACGACAAGCACAAAGTTGAAGCCCTGCGTTCTCTGCACAACCGTTTATTTGAATAACTCAATCAGCCTCGCGCTGATTCAATTGACTATATGTTTGATCCCTCAATACTAAAACGTTTCCAAGGTCTTGATACGCCATTTTACTACTATGATATGGCATTACTTGATAAGACTTTAAACGTCTGTAAATCTGCAGCAGATAAATATGGCTTTCATGTCCATTATGCATTTAAGGCAAACTTCGATCAGAGGGTATTACAAGCCATTCAGACTGTGGGCTTTGGTGCAGATTGTGTCAGCGGCAACGAAGTTAGGAAAGCTATTGAGATTGGTTTCGACCCTGAAAAGGTAGTATTCGCTGGTGTCGGAAAATCTGACAAAGAGATAATTGAAGCATTAAATAAAAATATCTATTGCTTTAACGTTGAATCTGTTCAGGAACTTGGGGTGATAAATGCACTCGCAGCTAAACTTGGAAAAACTGCGCGGGTTGCCATCAGGATCAATCCTAATGTGGATGCCCATACGCATCATTACATAACTACCGGACTCGAAGAGAACAAATTTGGTGTAAACCAGTGGGAACTGAAAGCATGTATAGAGGAGTTGAAGAGATCAGAAAACCTTAAACTGATAGGAATCCATTTCCATATTGGTTCGCAGATTACAAAACTTGAAATATTTCGAAGTCTTTGTGTCAAGGCTAATGAATTAAGCCATTGGTTTGAAGACCACGGTTTTCAACTTCAGATCCTAAATGTGGGGGGTGGGTTAGGGGTAGATTATCATAACCCTGACGCCGCAGCTGTTAACGATTTCGCAAGTTATTTTGAAGTATTCGATAAATTTTTGGAACGGAAACCGGGCCAACAAGTTCATTTCGAACTCGGCAGGGCACTTGTCGCCCAATGCGGAAATCTAATCAGCAGGATACTCTACGTTAAGAACGGCTTAAAGAAGAACTTTATAATACTCGATGCGGGCATGACTGAATTGATGCGCCCCGCTCTTTATCAGGCTTACCATAAAATTGAAAATATGTCGGCAGGTACAAGCGCTGACAAACTCAAATATGACGTTGTGGGTCCTATTTGCGAAAGTACTGACTGGCTTGGAAAGGAAGTTGAACTTCCTGTTTCAAAGCGCGGCGACCTTGTCATACTAAGAACTGCGGGGGCTTATGGGCAGGTGATGGCTTCAGGGTATAATTTGAGGGATATTGTGAGGTCGGAATATTCTGAGGTCTGAGGTCTGAGGTCTGAGGTCTGAGGTCTGAGGTCTGAGGTCTGAGGTCTGAGGTCTGAGGTCTGAGGTCTGAGTAATTAGCCGGCCAATATAGCCTTACTAATAGTTTGTTGCTGCTAATCGGAGCATTTTTTTTAAAAATTCCTTGGTATTTTGCTTCCTTTTTCTTATATTGTTTATGTTAGCCTCTAACGGATAAAACTCCGGAACCAAACTATTTATATCACAAATCGAACAATATTATAAAGGCCGGTCGAACGTAGGATAAACGTAGGATAAACGTAGGATGGAGCTTCCTAAGCCCTGCCTTAGACGATATTTAGCTACACAAAAGATAACAGATTGTCAATTATGGCACGTTATAAGGATAACAAGATAATGGAAGGCACCAGCGGTCATTTTAATCAACAAATGGTGCTTAAAACTTACGGAAATAATACATTCTTATGTAAGTACCCCGATATGGGCAACGTTGAGTTTACTGATAGCCAGAAAGCAGAGCAAAGTTTGTTTGCTGATGCTATTGTCTACGCCCGATCCATCATTAATGATCCGGAAAAGAAAGCAACCTTTAAAGCCACCCTCGAACCAGGGCGTAGGGTTTATAATGCGGCAATATCTGCGTATTTGAAGGAACACAAAAAATAGAACATGGAACAAAGGAGCATATTATTCCACGACCTTGTTGTTTACTGCCTGCCGGTAGACAGGTTTTGTTCCTTATTCCAACTTTTTATACAAAAGCATTTATCCCCGTAACATCCATTCCCGTAATCAACAAGTGGATATCATGCGTTCCTTCATACGTAACAACAGACTCTAAATTCATCATATGACGCATTACCGGATATTCTCCGGTAATTCCCATTCCGCCAAGCATCTGGCGTGCTTCACGGGCAACGTTCATTGCAGTTTCCACACTATTGCGTTTGGCCATAGATATCTGGGCCGGGGTAGCCCGGTTTTCGTTTCTTAAGACACCGAGACGCCAAACCAGCAGCTGTCCTTTTGTGATCTCTGTAATCATTTCAGCTAGTTTCTTTTGTTGCAATTGGAATCCGCCGATTGGGCGGCCAAATTGTATGCGTTCCTTAGAATACCGTAGCGCTGTATCGTAACAATCCATGGCTGCACCAAGAGCACCCCATGCTATGCCATACCGAGCCTGGTTAAGGCAGCCCAGGGGCCCTTTCAGTCCGGATACGTTAGGTAAGAGGTTTTCCTTTGGTATCTTAACATTATCAAAAACCAGTTCGCCGCTGGCAGACGCACGCAGGCTCCACTTTCCGTGGATTTCCGGAGCAGAAAAACCTTCCATGCCTTTCTCCACGATAAGTCCTTTGATAATCCCTTCTTCATCTTTAGCCCAGACGATGGCGATATCCGAAAAAGGAGAATTGGAGATCCACATTTTGGCACCATTTAGCAAATAGTGATCGCCCTGATCTTTTATATTGGTAATCATACTGCCCGGGTCAGAACCATAATCCGGTTCGGTCAGGCCGAAACAGCCTATAAACTCACCGGAAGCTAGCTTGGGCAAGTATTTCTTTTTTTGTTCTTCAGACCCATAGGCATATATGGGATACATCACCAGCGAACCCTGAACAGATGCGGTCGAACGGATGCCGGAATCGCCGCGCTCGATCTCTTGCATAATTAAGCCATAAGAAATATAATCCAGTCCGGCACCACCGTACTCCACCGGAATAGTAGGACCGAAGGCGCCAATGTCAGCAAGCCCAGGAATCAAATGTTTAGGAAATTGCGCTTTTTGAGCGAAATCTTCAATTATCGGGCTGACTTCTTTCTTCACCCAGTTGCGCACACTATCACGGACGAGTTTATGCTCGTCATTTAATAACTCATCTATCAAATAGTAGTCAGGAGCTTCATATAGATCCTTTTTAGAGGATTTGTGTATCTGGTTAAGCTTTTCAGTTTCTGAGGGCATAAAGAATTCTTTTTTCAAAATTAATAAAAATTAAGTATCAAGTATCAGGTATCAAGTAGGCTCTCGAACTTGAGGGGTGGGTTATATGACCATTTGTACCGGCGAAAAGGCCAATACCTGATACCTCACACCTCTTCCACCGATTTTTCTCCTGCTTTCACCGAGTATTGACCTGTGCCTGCCAATTAGTGATAGGCCGCAGAGGAATACTGGGGTACATTTGATCAACAAAGCAAACAAGAAATATTAAAAACATAAAGTCATGAAAACATTATACACCCTTACAACAATCGCTCTAATCGCCTTATCTTTAAGCAGCAAGGCTGATGATAAAATCAAGAACAGAGAAAAAACTTCTGTAGTGCCGGTTGCGCCTTTCATCTGGGGAGACCCTGAGACTGCTGCACCGGACGGAATTAAATGTAAAGCAATAAACGCCCTGGTTCCAGTCGCACCATTTGTATGGGGATCTCCTGAAGATGCACACAACATTACTGAAATTAGACACCTGCTCGTTCCGAACGCTCAGTTCACTTTCGGCGAACCTGATGCTGATATCCCGGTTGACTTAAAGTTTATCAAAGCAAAAAACGCGATGGTTCCGGTTGCACCATTTGTTTGGGGTAATTCTGAAGAAGCTGCTCCTGAATTATAACAGAAGTTCTTACGAAAATTATATATTATAGTCCCCGCCAGTTTTAGCCCGTACTTCCAAAGATCATCTCACGATGTGTTTAACATTAAACATCGTAATAAACTCCGGATTTTTACAATACCAGTGTTTGATTTCAAGCGGAAAGAAACCTGGAAATTGCAATCATTCCAAGCGTCATATTTCTCGTCCATATCCAGAAGCCATTAGCCTTGGGAGTTATCGGCAAATATTATATAGACGAATAAAAAAGAGTGCCCAAACATCCTGGACACCCTTGTCTTATCAAAATTATTGATCTTAACTTTTCACCGGCCTCCCCAACATCCAGCCCGCAACCGCGCCACCAATTCCCATCATTACTGCACTGCAAAGTCCTTCGACGAAAATGGATTGAATGGTAGACAAATTCATTTGCCCATAAATAATAAAGCCAGTTGCTATTGCGTACAAAAAGAATGCAATCGCACCATAGGAAGCGCCCCGGGATGCTGATGATATACCTGCAGCATTCAGACTCCACGCCAATAAGATTCCATAGATCAAATTTCCAACCCCAATCGCCCAAATCTCCATCGGGTCTTTGACAAGCCCTTGATAAACCGGCATTGTTGACGCAAAATAATCCATCATTACAATTCCATAAATAAGGTACCCTACGAAGAAAATAACAATACCTGTTACAATCCCGCTAATAAGTGTTTTTGTGTTCATACTTATGTGATTTTAAGTTTAGGTATAAGAAAATTAATGTTTAACAATGAGAATTGCAAGGAAAAGTAATCTGAAATGCTGCTTAATTGTCTAATAGTCAATCCGTATTTCTGTTTTTGCAAGTCAAAAAGTGATGGGAATTTGTCGTAGCTAAACCTCTTTCGATAATAGTTTATATCTTTACTTATGGATTGGAAATTAGTAAAAGATGAATTGCCTGAGCAAGCAAAAGATGTACTCCTGTTCGATGGAGGTCAAATATATTTTGGATATTACAGTGAAAAATATCACAAGTTTGTAGTTGCTAACGACAAAGTCTCTCTCGAAGACTTTAGCCACTGGATGACTTTGCCACCATTCCCATCAAAAAGCTGATTGTCACAAGATTCCCAAAAATTAGAATCTTTATTGACAATTAGCCTCCCCGGCATTGTTTTTGCATAACAGGCGGAAATGCTAATGACTTGCTCTTAACCCGTTGATCGGGTCAAACATCTACCTAATTTTTTCTATTATGAAGTTGAGAATAATATTAGCCTTGTTGACACCTATCCTTTTTTCGATGCCGTGTATAGCGCAAAATGTAAATGCTGTGCTCGGAATGTGGCAAAGTGAGCACGGAAACGCGCAGGTTCAAATTTCTAAGAGTGGCGAAAATTATAACGGAAAGATCGTTTGGTTAAAAGAAGAAAATAGCGACTCAGGGAAGCCAAAAACTGATCAGAATAACCCTTCGGAATCATTAAGATCCCAGCCGATTTTAGGTCTGGAGGCTCTTAGTGATTTTACCTATAAAGGTGACGGAGTTTGGGATGGCGGAACCGTTTACGATCCACGATCTGGTAAAAAATATAGCTGTAAATTATCAATAGACGGAAATGGTAAATTGGAAATTAGAGCTTTCATGGGTATTAGCCTGATAGGTAAAACTCAATATTGGAGTAGAGTTAAATAGTATGAAAGCAGTTTAAATATTATGGCTTTTGACTTAAAATGAAATAAATGGTTGACAAAACACCTATTAAAATTATTGCTATAATCTTAATTCCCCTTGTTATAGCGGCAATAGTTCGGTTTACAACCTTGGATAGGAAGGACCAGTCGGATAAAAATCCTGACAAAAATGAGAATCCCGGTATTATAGACCCTGATAGAAAGGTGGGTGCAAATGTGATTATCTCATGGTTGCTTCCAAAAAGTTTGCTGGAAGTTTCTGGTATAGCATGGTTAGATGCAGATCATTTTGCATGTGTTCAGGATGAGCTTGGGAAAGTGTTTATTTTCAATGTTCGCCAGAACAAGATAGATCAGGAGATACCATTTGGTCCTAACGGTGATTATGAGGGAATAGCCGTTGTTGGGGAGACTATATACGTGTTGCGGGCTGACGGTGTATTATTCGGAATTGAAAATTATTCAGGCGATAAACGAAGCGTGAAAATGTATAAAACAAGGCTCTCTAAAAAGCAGGATAGCGAAAGTCTGGCCTATGATGAAAAGAATAAGAGGTTACTTATTGCCGCGAAAGAAGTTAGTTCTGAAAGTTCGGATTTCAAGGGCATTTATGCATTTGATTTGACGACTAAAACGATGCCTGAAGCTCCCGTATTCAAAATAGACCTGAAACACGAAATTTTCGGCGACATCAAAAAAGGCAAAGCGAAAAATTCAATAAGTCCGTCAGATATAGATATTCATCCCATTAATGGTAATCTTTACATTCTTGAAGGAACCAAACCAAAGCTACTAATTATGAGCCCGGAAGGCAAAATGCTTTCTTTATATGAGCTTGATGAAAAAGATTTTCCTCAGCCAGAGGGTATTTCTTTTGGTCCAGATGGAAAATTGTACATTTCTAATGAGGGCAATAAGAAAGAAGGAAATATACTTCAGGTGGAGCTTTTAAATAAGTAAATATTATATTTTGATCTGCCCTGTTCAACTTTCTACTATTTGCTATCGGGGTGAAATTCTTAACTTTTTGAAAGCGGAAGTGAAATGAAAAATGTAGTTCCAACTCCTGATTCACTTTCAAATTTCAAGGAGCCATTCTGAAGTTCAATGAACTCCTTGCTTAAACTAAGACCTAAACCCACGCCTTTTTCGTTTTTGGTGCCATAAGAAGATTCTGCTTTTATACTAAAAATACTTGCTTTTATTTGATCAGACATTCCGGTGCCAGTATCCTTTATAACTATTTGGCAATTCGAATTCTCGTATCCTGCTTCAAGAGTTACGCTTCCATGCGGATGGGTAAATTTGATCGCATTGCTCAGAATATTTCTGATCACCAGTTGTAACATGTTCTTATCACCGTAAACCTGAAGTTTCGGATCAATTGAATATGACAGGACAACTTCCTTCCGACTGGAAATAGTTTTGAAAACCTCGATTACCGGACCAATCGTTTCTTCCAGGTCTAATAGCTGCTTATCCAGGACAATACCCTCCATTTGAGACTTCGACCACATAAGGAGGTTTGTTAACATCATATCAGTATTTTGGGTCATTGTCATCAAATCACCCTTAATTTTCCTCCTGTCCTGATGATCAAGGTCCACTTCGGATAAGACTTCGAGATAGCTTTGTATTGATGCGATAGGAGCTTTAAGATCGTGAGATATAATAGAAAACATTTTATTTTTCGTTCGATTTATCCCTTCCAAGTCTTCGGCTTTAGCTTCTAAACGACGCTGCGCTTTGTAATAATTATTTTTGATAAAAAGGTGCCCTATAAGGATTGTAAGTGTGCATAAGCAATAGCTCGTCGCCACATCACCAAATTTGGTAAAGCGGCTTACGTACATGCTTTGAATGATGTTTGGATAAAAATATTCCATTAATGTCAGCCCTAGAGCAATGAAAACATTAAGTGATAACCAGTATTTGTATGCCTCGGGCTCAGAGACGGCGCTGACCATAAAAAATACTGCCAGCAACAGTAACAGGGTTGGACCACCGCTTCCGGAATTATGAATATAATTAAAGATAAGGACTACATGTATGATCACTATCGAAAGCACAATACTCAGTTTTGTTTTGTTCAGAAATCTTGACAAAAAAAAGAGAGTGAATTGAACCACCATTGCCGCCAATGATAACCAGGCGGAAATCGGCAGGTCTAGATAAAAATTAAGGGGAACACAGTAGGCCAGTGCGGCTATTGCAACGAGGCAAAACGTATGGAATATTCTGGTCTCGAGTGAAAACTTTGAATAATCACCAGTTAAATAAAGTAAAGGTTTCTTAAAAGGCATTCAAGTTTAAACATATTGTTAAAAACATATTTAACGGAATAAAAAAATCGTTTAGCAAGGTTAATGATACGGAAACTTTTTTGGAATATAAATGTTGAGATAATAATAAATTGTTAACTAAACGAAAATTCAATGGAAACTTTAAAATTAACTAAATTGAAGAGCTTGTACGCTATCCTTTTCCTTGCTTTCAACAGTGCTATAGTAAATGCGCAAGATAGCTCGAGCACATCAACATCAACCAGATCCAGCAGTACCGTTACAACGGAAACAACTACTGTTGAACCATGGGTCTGGATAGTTGGTGCGGCAGTTATTATTATAATAATTGTTGCCTTAACACGTAGCAGTAGCAGCAGTAAGAGTACTTCAGGAACTACTGATCGAGTTACTGTTACTAAAAAAGTTGAACGCGAGAATGATATTTAATTCTCTGGAAATTTGGCTTGTCAAATAGCCAATTGAAAAGCCCGGATATTATTATATCTGGGCTTTTTTTGTTCGGTGGTTATGGCTCTATCACTTTGATCAGAGAACCCTGCGAAACTCTTTCCGTCAAACTCATCCCGTTCAGAATGGAAATTTCTTCCAGCCGTTTCTGTGGGACATTATAACTGGTAAGTGCCTGCTGTAAGGTGCCTGTTTGTTTGACTGTCTTAATTCTAACTCTATCAGCGAGTTTATTAATCTTTTGAGGATCAGTCAGCTGTTTAAAGTTCCGCATTGTTTGTAAGAACGTCTGAGAATAATTATTAAAGTCGGCCGGTGAAGAGGCCCCAAGAAGCATATAGATGTTTCCTCCGTATTCAATCAGATAAGTTAGTGTTCTTGCCGTTGATGCCTGCCCTTGCTGCTGGGGTTTAACATCGGCGACTAGCGCAAGCGCATTTAAGCCGTTAACGGTTACTCTATTCGACTCTAAGACCTGCAAGTTATTTTGCTGAACTACAGCATTGGCGGCTTCATCCAGAGTTTTCCCTGGAGCAAATGTCATCATCATTAATGCCCGTCCGTCTTTGGGAGCCATTTGAACCCGTTGGGGTGTGTTTTCGTAGCTCCAGCCCTGCGGAACAGGGAATTGCAATTTTAACACTGGATGGTAGAATATATTGTTTTCTAAAAATCCTCCTTTCGGATCTTCACCATAGATAATCCCATCAATTTTTCTTAAGTATGAATCGCGGTTTACCTGGGGATTTGTCAAATTTAACTTGTTTTTCCATTCGACGGAAAGATTATTTACTGCTACGTTCCTGTCCTCCGGGTTTGGGTGCGTAGACAAAAAATCTGGAAGTTCCGCATTCTCAGATCCCGCACTTTTACGCTGTAGGGTGTTAAAAAACCCAGCCATTTCCCGGGCATCATAGCCTATCTTGGACGAATATTCTACTCCAAGATCATCAGATTGCCTTTCAGCATCCCTACCAAACTTCAAAAACAGAACTCCCAATCCTTGGGATAATGGTTCCGCTAATTGGCCGAGTTGGGGGACAAGTATCATACTTCCTATTAAACCCACTTGTCCTAGCATTGCTTTGGCTTGTTGGGACACCGTGTGTCGTGCTGTAATATGTCCGATTTCGTGTCCTAAAACTCCTGCAAATTCAGCTTCATTGTTAAAGTGAGCCATTATTCCACGCGTGAAATAAACGTATCCCCCCGGAACTGCAAAAGCATTTACTACCTCAGAATCGACTATTTTAAATTCGTACTGAAGATTTGGGCGGTGCGAAATTGCCGCCATAGCTATACCCTTTTGGGTTATAAAGTCCTGAAGGTTTTTATCTTCATAAAGACCGTATTGCGCTATTATCTGTGGGTCTGATTGTTTTCCCATAGCAATTTCCTGAGCTTCTGACATCAGTACAATTTGCTTTTTCCCGGTAACAGGATTTACAGCACAAGCATTTACAAGAAAAAGGGAACCGGTAAGAAAACCGAATAAAATATAATTTTTCATTTTTATAGCTAAACTTGGTTTATATTTATTATTCATCATTTATTATTTTGTTAAGCCCCTTTTCGGGAACTCAAGCTTTCCATTAATTGAGAGTATAGGTCATCACTAGTTGCTTTTTCCGGCTTAAGTTTTTTAATTGATGCCCTTTTACCTTTTGCCTTGGCCTTAATGATTTTTAAAAGGTCACTTGTATATTCATCTTTAAATTGGTCGATCTTAAATTTTGATGTGTATTGTCCGATCAAAGCGAGCCCAACATCAAGCTCTTTCTTGTTAATACTGATATCCGTTGGGCTAAGAATTTCTTCCATCGATCTGATTTCTTCTGCAAACCGGATTTTGCTGATCACAATTACTTTCTCAAGAGCATGTAAGACGCACAAATTTTCAGTATTTCTAAGTACAAACCGCCCTATTCCTGCTTTTTTGGATCTAAGCAGGGCCTGTAGGAGTAGGGCATAGGCTTTACGTCCCTGAGTTTCTGGTTCTGAATAATAGGAAGTTTCATAATAGATTGGATTGATTTCTGTCATATTGACGAAATTTTCCAATTCGATCATCTTCGTTTTTTTAGGACTGGCATCTTCAAAATCCTGATCTTCAATAATTACATAATTATCGTCTATGGCATACCCCTTAACGATCTTCTCAAAAGGGACTTCCTTTCGCGTGTTTTCATTAATCCTTTGAAACTTTATTCTCGAATGGTCTCTGCCATCAAGCATGTCCATGTCCAGGCTGCTTTTCTGAACGGCTGAGTATAATTTTACAGGGATGTTTACCAGGCCAAATCCAATCGAACCTTTCCAGATTGCTCTCATATTCCAACTGCTTTACCACTTAAACATTCTAATATTGAAATGGTTTGCATGGGGTAACAAGACATCGGCTTGCACCATTCGAATCAGGAAAGGAGAGGTAAATAACCGTTATAATAAAGTATAAGAAATCAGGCAATACAAGGCCACCTGTCGCACCCTTCGAAATGGGTCGGCCGGCCAAAGCGCTTTCGCTGGTCCTGCAGAAGACGTTATAATTCTCTAACCCAGATGTTTCTGAAGCTTATGGCAGGACTTGGATCACCATGATCCTGTAATTTAATGGGCGACGGTCCGTGCTTTTTATAAACTGGTGGTCCTATATAAGCAGTTTCTCCTGTAAGTTCAATATTATTCTGAATTAGAACTCCATTGTGCATAACAGTAACTCTTGCACCCGATTTAACTGATCCGTCTTCATTAAAAACTGGAGCGGTCCATATTATATCGTAAGATTGCCACTCTCCCGGCTTTCTGGAGGCATTTACTAATGGGATAAATTGCTTGTAAATACTTCCGGCTTGACCATTACTGTAAGTTACATTATTATAGGAGTCAAGAACTTGTAATTCATATCCACCATCGCCACCTCCGGTAGACGCGAGAAATACTCCGCTGTTTCCTCTGGCTTGGCCCTCACCAGTAATATTTACTGGAATTTTCCACTCAATATGAAGTTGATAATTCGTAAAAGCTTTTTTTGTCTGGATGTTTCCGGTACCCTTTTTAACGGTAAACGAATTATCAGAAACTGTCCATTTTGCCGCTGATTTGTCTTTAACTGTTATCCATTCATTAAGATTTTTGCCACCGAAAAGGATAATGGCATCGGCAGGGGCTACCTGAGAATCGACCGGAGCGGATACGATCTTTGGTACAGGAGTCCACACTTCTGTGTCTTTAGGATTTCTGCTCTGAGCGTTTGCTATAAGAGCTGTGAACATTAAACATGTGCTGATACAGGAGATTTTAAACATAGTTTACATTTTTATATGCCTAATATAAGGAAAAGGAACACTATGCTCAAAATACTTTATTTTTGTGTCATGGGTAAAATTTGGCAAAAGGTTAGTTTAGAAGGTGTTCGGGTTTTTGCATACCATGGTTATTATCCCGAAGAGCAAATACTGGGCACCGAATTCATTGTTGATGTTGATACGGAGCTCGAAGTTTTTACTGCCGGTGAAGATGAAATTTCAAATACGGTAAATTATGAAAAGTTGTTTCACATCATATCACACGAAATGCAAACCCCCAGAAAGCTGATAGAAACGGTGGCGCATGCCATACTTGACCAGATACGGCATGAGTTTCTGGCTGTGAAAAATATCCGCGTAGTTATTCGAAAGATGAATCCCCCATTGGGTGGTGTAGTTCATAATTCGGCGATCGAAGTTAATTATAATCGTTAAGATGACTTTTAATATAATATCAGATCAAATTCTCCTTCGTTTAACAGAGATTGTCGGGACAGGAAATGCTATTTCAAAACGTGAGCATCTAGAGAAATATGCTCATGACGAAACAGAAGATCTTCGCTTTTATCCACAGATCGTGGTCTGCCCAATAAATACAGATCAAGTCTCCCGCTTAATGCTATTATGTAATGAGAACATGATACCTGTTACTCCACGTGGTGCTGGAACAGGGCTTTCAGGTGGCGCGCTTGCGGTTCACGGAGGTTTAGTCATTTCGATGGAGAAATTTAACAAGTTCATTGAAATCGATGAGCGGAACCTTCAGGCTACAGTCGAACCCGGTGTTATAACTGAAGAACTGATGAATGCGGCGGCACAAAAAGGATTACTTTTTCCGGTTGATCCCTCAAGTAAAGGCTCTTGTTTCATTGGGGGTAATGTTGCCCACGGAAGCGGTGGGCCGCGTGTTGTGAAATATGGGACTATCCGAGAGTATGTTCTAAACCTGGAAGTTGTGCTTCCAACTGGCGAGGTTATTTGGACAGGAGCAAACACCCTTAAGTACGCTGCCGGATATAATCTTACTCAGCTAATGATAGGATCTGAGGGAACATTAGGTATAATAACTAAAATAGTGTTGAAATTAATACCGCGGGTTAAGGATAACCTAATTATGCTCGCATCGTTCTCTACTAATGAAGAAGCGTGTGCTGCGGTATCTTCGATATTTATGACCGGCGTTACTCCTTCTACTCTCGAGTTTATGGAAAGGAAAAGTGTGGAATGGGTTATTAAATACGACAATTTTCAATTCGACCTCAAACCTGGAGCTGGAGCGTTTTTAATGATTGAGTTGGATGGTAATGATTTAGATTTATTAATGACAGACGCAGAAAAGATCAATCTGGTTCTGGAATCCCATGGATGCATAGAAGTATTGCTGGCTGATACGACGGCTCAAAAGGATGCAATTTGGAGGATGAGACGGGCAATGCCGCTGTCAGTTAAATCGAATTCCATCTACAAAGAAGAGGATACAGTGGTTCCCAGGGCTGAGCTGCCCAAACTTATTCGTGGAATAAAGGAAATAGGATTACGCTTCGGATTTGACTCCATATGCTATGGTCATGCTGGAGACGGAAATTTGCATGTTAATATAATTAAAGGAAATATGAGCGATATTGACTGGAATACCCGGTTAAAAGATGGTATTCGTGAGATATTTGAACTTACTGTATCCCTCGGGGGAACGATCTCCGGGGAGCATGGAATTGGATTGGTGCAGCGCGAGTTTATGAGTATTAAATATAGTGATGTTCATTTGAATTTAATGCGAGGTATAAAAAGCGCCTTTGATCCAAAAGGAATACTTAATCCCGGCAAAATTTTTTAAATATGGTAATAGACTGGAATGATTTAACTACAATGCTAGTCTCAGTTCTTTGCGGAGGTTTGCTGGGCGTTGAAAGAGAATATCACAACAAATCAGCGGGCTTAAGAACAATCGTATTGATCTGCCTGGGATCTACCGTTTTTACGATGGTTTCCCAGCGCATTGGCGGTAGTGATGACCGGGTAGCAGCGAACATCATTACAGGCATCGGTTTTATAGGCGCCGGCGTTATCTTTAAAGAAAACCTCAATGTAAAAGGCCTTACAACAGCAGCTGTTATCTGGATATCAGCAGCTATTGGGATGGTAGTCGGTATTGGAGAATATAATATGGCCTATCTGCTTACCGTCATTATCCTGATAGTTCTCAGTGGGTTTGAACAGCTCGAATTTCAAATCGATTCAATAAACCATAAAAGCAACTATTACATTACCTTTAAAGACGATAAACTTTTTAATATAGACTTGATCCTGGAGATGGCAAAAGCTGAGAAACTTAAAGCATCTGTAATGCATTTTTCCAAAGCAGACGGTAAATTAACAGCGAATATTGAAGTGAGAGGGAATAAAAAACACTTTAGCAGGCTGACAGATAAATTTTTAGCTAAACCTGAAATTCTGGGCTTAGAGCATTAAGCGCTTCAAACTCTTTCATTTTATTTTTCTGGTAAACCGGTATAAGTGTTGACTTTCCATGACCGTAATCATAGGTTACACAGCTTGTAAGTCCAGTTGTGCAAATTTCTTCTTTTCCCAGGCTCTTTTTGACCAGAATATATTCGACATCAAAGCTGCTATTACCAATCCGCGAAGTTCGGACATAGGCGTAGATCTCATCATTGAGTAAAATCGGTTTCAAATATTCTATCTCCGACTTTCTGACAATTATTCCAATACTATTCCAATCCCACTTTATAATCTCCTTCCAATAAACCGAGCGGGCAATTTCGAAATAGGTCAAATATATAGCATTATTCACGTGACCGAATGCATCAATATCAGCAAATCTTATTGGGATTGATGTTTTATAATGATATCCTTCTATTGTGCACATGTCGTTAGGTCGTGTGTAATTCTACAGTCATAACACGCTGGTATTCCTATTGTTCTGTTCTCTTGAAAATTAATTACTAACAATAGGAGATACAGCAATGACTCAAGTAAAATTCAACAACGGACAACAATCTGATGCTTTGAAATCGCCGTATTCAGACATTTGTTGTTTTATTACTTAACCCGGCCTTTTCTTTTTTATTCATCCGGTCAGGATCAAAAATTGTAGATTTGCCCTATGCTGAGAGAAATTCTAGAAAATAAACGGAAAGCGCTTAAAATAAATCTCGATGAAGCAATTTATGGCACATTTGCTGAAATTGGAGCTGGTCAGGAGGTAGCCCGAAATTTTTTTACTGCGGGTGCAGCCTCAGGAACTATTGCTAAAACAATGTCGGCATACGATATGGTATTCAGTAACTCGATATATGGTGCAGAGGAATCAGGCAGATATGTATCGGAGTCTCGGCTTGACAAAATGATCCGGCACGAGTTTGGACTATTATCTGAACGACTTCACGGCCCTCAGTATGAAAACAAGACTTTTTTTGCTTTCGCTGACACAGTTAGTACCTTAAATTTTAATAAAACTAATGACCCGCATGGCTGGTTAGGTATCCGATTTCAGCTTACCCCGGGCGGTGAACCTAACGATATAGTTTTTCATGTCAGACTGCTTGATAGCGATTCTAATCTCCAGCAAAACGTTTTGGGCGTGTTGGGAGTTAATTTGGTTTACGCAGCATATTACTATACAGACGATTTGCAGGCAATGATTGAATCACTCGTCGATAATTTGTCTGTTGGGTCTGTAGAGATAGATCTAATTAGTATTAGCGGTCCGCAGTTCAAAAATGCCAATGATCGGCTAGTCAATTTATATTTGATTGCAAAGGGATTCTCCGGTGCGGCTATTTTCGACCCTCAGGGAGAAGCGCGGCAGTCTAAGGATGTACTTTACAAAAAAGATGTTATGATTCTTCGCACAAAATTTGGACAAAAATCTACCCCGAATTTTGATCTTTTTAACCGGGCGGTCGAACAGTTTAAGAGGTCGCAGAAGGTTGACGACAAAAATATTGTCGTATTGATTGAAGTCCTCATGACGAATTTCCTTGATGATTCCGAAGTAGGCACAGATGAGCTTGAAAAGTTTGCCCTACGGGCTGAAGAATTATGCGGGACAGGTAATCACGTAATCGTATCTGACTTTGCCCGAAACCACAAACTCGCCCAGTATCTTTCCCGATGCAACCCCAAAAGCGTTGGCATTTCAACAAACATCGCAAACCTGAAAAATATTTTTAATTCTGAAAATTATTCTGAAAATTACACAGATGAATTACTTGCATATATCAGCGACTTGTTCAGTAAAAAAGCAAAGTTATATGCTTATCCATATCTCGATAAAGCTAATAACCAAATTATAACTACGAAAAATATGCCTGTGTCAAAGGAAGCAAAACACTTGTTCGAATTCCTGGTTCAGAACGGCTATATAACTGATATCGATCACTATGATGCGAAGGACGTAAAAACGGTTTAATTGAAAGTTATAAGTTATACGTTTTAAGTTATACGTCAACACGGCCAAATCAATCACCAACCTGCCTACCGTCAGTCAGGCAACCACCACTTTCACTTCCTAAATAACTATACACCAACTAACACCCAAGCCCCTAATTCCTCATATTAATATACTGTAGGGGCTGTCCGAAATCTTCTTTCCGGCAAAGTGCAATTACAGACTGGAGGTCATCAATTTTTTTGGCCTGCACCCGAACCTGATCGTCCATTATAGATGCCTGTACTTTAAGTCCGCTATCTTTAATGCTTTTAACAATCTTTTTTGCGATCTCCTTGTCTATTCCTTCTCTGATCTTGATTTCTTTCCGAAGCATATTACCTGAAGCATATTCTGCCTTCCCAAGATCCATACTACCAGGATCTAGATTGTGTTTGACCATCCGTGAAATAATTGCATCCTGAATGGCTTTCAGACGCATATCGTTTTCCGTAACTATCGTAATTTCGTTAGTTTTTTTATCCAGCTCAACACTGCTTTTTGAGTCGTTAAAATCATACCGGTTGAGTATCTCTTTTTTTGCAGTATTTATTGCATTGTCGAGCGTTTGCCCATCAATTTTGCTTACAATATCAAATGTTGGCATAAATATTATTCTACTGGTAAAAAAACTTTTAATATATTTAACTTACACACTTAACTTAAGTAGTCTTTTAAAGAAACCTTATATCATGAAAGCAAATAAAGCAAAAACATCTAAGAAAACGGTAAAAAAAGTTTCTAAACGAAGTATTAAAAAGGAACTCGAGACTTCTATATCCGATAAATTTTTGGAAGCAATGAAAGGCCTGGGCCACGATGCCGGGAAATTAACGAAAGAGATAAAAAAGGCAAGCCGTGTTTTAGCCAATAAACTTGCAGATAAGTATCATGAAGTTAAGATTGCTGTAGAAGAGAAAATTGAAAGCAATAAAAAGGAGAAAGCTAAAAAGCAAAAAAAGCAACTTACTTCACCAAAAAAGACCGTGACTTCCGCAGTTGTAAAAGCTGAGAAAGTTGTTGCAAAAGCCGTTACAGCTGCGGCGGGGAAGGCTCAGGTATTAGGACGAAAGACAACTGGCAAGAGTGCAGCTATTAAATCGACAACAGCCAGGCCAACAGTAAAGTCGACTGCAGGCAAGTCTGCCCCGGCGAAACCAGCGTCGAAAACAGTCAAATCTTCAGGAAGCCAGTCCTCATCGGCAACTGCTGTAAAAGCTGCTGTGCCTCCCGCTAAAAAAGTAACTCCGGCAGCGAAAGCACCGACTAAAAAAGCGGTTCCGGTTCGGCGAAGAAGTGATAAAGTAATTACAGCTTCAACAACGACAAATGTAGTGGCCGCAAAAAATAATTCTGAAGAAGCGGATAAAACTAATCTGTAAACTGATTGTTTAATTAGCAAATAGAATTAATGTGATTTTAATATTAATTTAATATAAAATTGAGATTTTTACAGTCCCGTCCATCAGGTACGGGACTGTTTATTTATACTAAATGCCAAAAAATATTCCGCTTATCAATCGTGAGGTTAGCTGGTTATCGTTTAATGACCGGGTGTTGCAGGAGGCAGCAGATAAAACTGTCCCTCTCGTTGAACGCATTCGTTTCCTCGCCATATTTTCCTCCAACCTCGATGAATTTTACCGTGTTAGGGTTGCAACACTGAGCCGCCTTTCAAATCTAAATACTAAGTCGAAAGAAATTCTTGGATATAATCCCAGAAAGACTCTAAACCAAATCAAGACTATTGTCGTCCGTCAAGAGCGAAAGTTTAATCATTTGTACGAGGATGACATTGTAAAAGAGCTTGAACGTCAGAGAATATTCATTATCAGTGAGAAGCAGTTGAATGTGTCGAGGGGCCAATTTGTTAAAGAATATTTTAGGAATAAAGTATTATCTACGCTTGTTCCTTTAATAATTGACAAGGATAAGCCATTTCCGGAGCTTAAAGACAGAGCGATATATTTTTTTGTTAAACTTACTAAACACAAAAATAAAGACAAGTTTAAATTTGCATTAATCGAAATTCCAACTGACGGATCGAACAGGTTTATAGTGCTTCCGGAGACAAATAATCTAAAGTTTATTACGCTTATTGACGACATTGTAAGATACTGTCTGGACGATATATTTTTCATTTTTGACTATGATGCGATTGAGGCCTATTCCATACAGTTGACAAGGGATGCCGAACTTGATCTTGACAGACATGTGAGTGAGAAATTTATTGATGCACTTTCCAAAAGCCTCCAAAAGCGCGGTAAAGGTAAACCCATGCGGTTGCTATATGATTCTGACATGCCCCTGGATATGTTGACCCATTTAGTGGCAGAACTTGACCTTTCTGCAGATGGTCTTATTCCGGGTAACCGCTATCATAACTTCAAGGATTTTATAAGTTTTCCCAATGTTGGCGGTCCGGAATTGGAATATCCACGGATTTCTCCTTTGCCGGTAAGTAATTTTTCCAGTATTAGCAGCATTTTTGCCCAAATTGCAAAGCGCGATTTTTTGATCAACCTGCCTTATCAATCATTCGATTATATCATACATTTTCTGCGAGAGGCGGCCATCGACCCGAAGGTTAGGGAAATCAATATTACCCTTTACCGTCTCGCTGAAAATTCGCGGGTGATACATGCTTTAATTAATGCTGCCAAAAATGGAAAAAAAGTAAACTGCCTTCTCGAGTTAAAGGCGCGATTTGACGAACAGGCAAATATCTTTTGGACAAACCGGCTAGAAGATGAGGGAATAGAAGTAAATTATGGAATGCTGGATTATAAAGTCCATTCCAAGATATGCCTTGTAACCAGAGTAGAAAAGGGCAAGAAAGTTTATTACGCCAACCTTGCCACCGGAAATTTTAATGAGAAAACTGCTTCTCTCTACTGTGATCATAGTTTATTTACAGCAAATCCAAAAATTACTCAGGAATTAGTCAAGTTATTCGACGGTCTCCAGAAAAAAGTTTTTTACAGAGGGTTTGAAAACCTTATTGTTTCACCCCTTGAAAGCCGACAAAAGATATATAATCTTATAGACACAGAGATTAAAATAGCAAAATCGGGGAAAGCTGCCTACATCATCTTGAAGATGAACAGTCTTACTGACGAGGATATGATCGCAAAGCTTTATGATGCGAATAATGCAGGGGTAAAGATAAATCTTATACTCCGGGGAATGTGTTGTCTTATTCCTGGTGTTCCCGGCTTTAGCGAGCAAATCGAAGTGATCAGTATAATAGATCGGTTTCTTGAACACGCGAGAGTGTGGATATTTGGCAATAATGGGGATGAAAAAGTTTTTCTATCTTCAGCCGATTTAATGGCGCGTAATCTTGACCATCGTGTTGAAGTAGGGTTTCCTATTCTGGACCCTTTGGTGAAATCGGAGATCCGGGATATCATAGATATTCAGTTGAGGGATAATACAAAGGCCAGAGAAATAAATCAATTGAACAACAACCGATATAAACGAAATAGAAGTAAAATCCAGAATCGGGCACAGGTTGACATTTATTCATACTTGAAATATAAGAAATAGAACATTGAGATACGCTGCGATAGATATAGGATCAAATGCTGTAAGACTTCTTATTGCTGATATTATCCAAAACGATAAGGAAATTTCATTCAAAAAAAACACTTTGATTCGTGTACCTCTCCGGCTGGGAGATGATGCCTTTCTTGACAAGGAAATCTCTGTGAAGAAGACTGAAGAACTTATTAAAACAATGATCGCTTTTCGTAACCTGATGGATGTTTACAAGGTGAGTGATTACATGGCATGTGCAACATCAGCAATGAGGGAAGCGAAGAATGGCCAAAATATTGTCGGTCAAATAAGGCAGCAGGCAGCTATTGATCTGGAAATCGTGGAGGGTCAACGTGAAGCAAACATAATTTATGCGAGTCATATCGAATTAAGTCTCGAACGAAAAAAGAACTATTTGTACATCGATGTTGGAGGGGGCAGTACCGAGCTGTCTGTTTTTAGTGATGGTGAAATGATTGCATCCCGTTCCTTCAACCTTGGCGGGATACGTATTCTGGACAATCAGGATAAGGAAGAAACATGGTCAGAGATGAAGGAATGGGTACAGGATAAGGTGCAAAATTATAAAAATCTTTCCGGGATAGGTACTGGAGGCAATATCAACAAACTGTTTCGGATGGCAGACGGCAAGGATAGTGATCCGATCACTTTTGCAAAGCTCCAGTCATTATACACTTATCTCAACTCATTTTCACTAAAGGATAGGATCAACGTATTAGGCCTTAACCCAGACCGGGCCGACGTAATAATTCCTGCTGCCGAAATATACCTCACCGTAATGAAATGGGGAGGAGTAAAGCAAATTTATGTACCCCGGGTGGGCCTTGTAGACGGTGTAATCCAATTGCTAATAGACAAGAACTTCAAATCCTAATATTACGTCTTAACGATTTTCTTTGCCGCAATCCATAAAAAGTAGGTGATTATAGGTGCCATTAACACATCTATCGTGTAGTGAACATGCTGTACAAGCACTGCCAGACCTATAACAATTGTAGCAATAAATGTTAAGATCTTGTCCGACCTTTTCTTAAGGCATAAAAACATCAGGAACATCGCTGCAGTATGGCCCGAGAAGAAAAGATCTTTTGTAATTAGAGTAGGTCCGTAAAAGTAGTTGCTGATCGGATCATGAATAGACACAAAACTATCAGGTGCATTCAATGGAACCAAGCCGATTGAGACGAATCTCGAGAGATTGATTAGAATAAAGCCCCATAGGAAGGTTAAAAATATCTGAGGATCCTGTTTAAACCTGTGAAAAGATAGCAGGGCCATCGACCAGATAGTCACAAATATAAATAATGAAAGATCGTACGCTGGAAGCCATTGTAGTAGGTAGTCATTGAATTTAATACCATTTCGTTGTTCTATAGCCTGATAGAAAAATGGCATAGAAATAAGGATTAAAGAAATAATTATTAAGCCGGAAATTAGTTTCCTTCTATAATCAGTTGATTGCCAGTTATTTTTCCATAGTCTAACAACGGCACTTTGTTCTCGAATTGGCATCATGGTATTTTAAAAATCAGGCAAAAATAATATTATTAACCATAAACTTTAAATTAATTTAAAAGTTACGTTAATTTAACTTGAATTTTCAAGACGATGAATTATCATTAAACTATCGTACCCACCCCGAGGGATCTATTGGATTTCTACCTTTCCAAATTTGAAATTGCATTTCGCTTATACCTTCGGCGGGATCGTTAGCCACCGTTCCTATTGTTTGTCGGGTACTTACTTTCTGACCTGCAGAAACGTTGACGCTCTTTAGTTTTGAGTAGATAGTGAAATATTCACCATGCCTGATCATAACTGCGTAATTGTTCAGAACCATAAATACCTGACTTACCTGACCTTCGAACACGGCATATACAGGTGCTCCAGCTGCGGTCTTAATATTAATTCCGGAATTAAACAACGTCACATTTGACTTGTATTTGTACGAGCCAAACCCTTGTGTTATAATACCTTGAGCAGGTTTTTGCAGTCGTCCCCGGTTACCCATGAAGCTGGAGGATAACTTTGCATCTTCAGGGCTGGAAGCCAGAACTGATGATCCGCTGGTAGCCTTTGCAGCTGGCTTTATTGCGGTTCCTGGCGCTGGACTTTTTGCCGTGGGCTTTGCATTTGCTTTGGCTGCAGCAAGCTTAGCCAGCCTTGCTTTCTCTGCAAGGCGAGTTCTTTCTGCTGCTTTGCGTTGTTCAGCGAGGATCTCTTTTCGAATAGCTGTTTGAATGGCATTGCTAAGACTGGATGCTTCCGTTTGTTTTTTAGCTAGTTGTTGTTGTAAAGTTCGCTCCTGTTTCGTCAGGTTGCTAAGTATCTTGGACTGCTGATCTTTATCTTTTCCAAGCGTCTCTTTTTCAGTGAGCTGGTCAGAAAGGAGATCGCTTTTATTTTTTTTATTTTGATCCAAAAGTGAAATTTGCTTTTTCAAAGTAACCTGGGTAGTGACTATGTATTTTGCTTGTGATTTTCGAAATCTCCCAACTTGCTGGATATATTTCAACCTCATATAAGCCTGGTTGAAATTTTCTGCTGCAAAAATAAACATGAGCTTATTGTATGAGCCCTGGTTGCGAAAGGCAAACAATACCATTTTTGCGTACTCTTTTTTTAGTCGGCTTAAGTCTGATTGCAGGGATTCAACTTCTGAACTATTAGTAGAAATTTTGTTATTTAAGATCTTGATCTCGGAATTAATAGTTCCAATTTTTTCTTCCCTCAATTTTATTTGAGCGTTCAACAAATTTATCTGCGTAAGCGAAAGTTTTTTGTTCTTATCAACATTACTCCGGGTTTTTTTTAAAGACTCAATTTCGCGGTTAATGGCATCTTTTCGCTTTTTTAATTCAGAGCTGCTCTGTCCGTATGACGTTTGAAAGTTTAGGATTAATATTAAAAATATGATTAAACTGAATCTCTGCATAGATATTTATTGGGCGCGGCAAAACTACGTCTTTATTCCTTGCTCCTTGTTTCTAGCTCTGATCTTTTTTTTACTTTTGCTGCAACACCTCTCATTCGCTATGTCCGATCTTCGCCATCCTATTTATAATTTCCAGTTTGGGTTGCTGTGCATGAGTTCGTTCCTGTTTTCGGCCAGTTTTAATATGCTGATTCCGGAACTGCCTGCTTACCTGGCAAGTCTGGGAGGAGCAGAATATAAAGGTTACATCATTGCATTGTTTACACTCACTGCGGGAATTTCGAGACCGTTCAGCGGAAAGTTGACTGATAAAATTGGGAGAGTTCCAGTAATGGCTGTTGGATCTCTCGTATGTGTTATTTGTGGATTACTTTATCCTCTGTTAACTACCGTTGCCGGATTTCTGTGGTTAAGGCTTTTCCACGGTTTTTCAACAGGCTTTAAACCCACCGCGACAGCGGCCTACGTCGCCGATATCGTTCCGGGAAACCGCTGGGGTGAAGCCATGGGTATACACGGACTATGTTTTAGTACCGGCCTTGCTATCGGGCCGGCAATAGGTAGTGAACTGTCCCAAAGATTTTCCATTAATGCGCTTTTTTATTGCTCATCTGTTTTTGCTTTACTTTCAATAGTCATTTTAATGAATATGAAAGAAACACTCGTTAAAAAGGAGAGGTTCAAACTAGCCTTGCTTAGAATAAACAAGAGAGAAATTATTGAACAAAGAGTATTAGGTGGGGCCTTGGTAACATTTCTATCTTATCTTAGTTATGGGGCCATTTTAACTGTAATATCGGATTGGGGAACCCACTTGGGAGTTGCCAATAAAGGATTATTCTACATGGTTTTTACTGTTTCGTCCCTTATAATTAGATTTGCATCCGGACGCCTTTCTGACAGGATAGGCAGGATCAGCATAATTAAATTCTCTCTTCTTCTTCTCATGGTAGCCCTGGTGTTTATTGGAGGCTCTAGTTCCCCTTTACACCTCATGTCTGCCGCAGCTGTTTATGGCGTGGCTACTGGCATGCTTTCCCCTGCGCTAACAGCTTTTATTATCGACTTGAGCCATCCGGAACATCGGGGCAAAGCTGTTGCTACAATGTACATCGCTTTGGAAGCAGGTATTGGAATAGGCGCTTTTATGGCGGGAGCATTTTATATTAGTGATATAGAAATGATCCCACTTACTTTCTATATCATTGCTGGACTAACTTTAATCGCATACCTTTATCTTCAGTTTCTATTCAAACGCATAACATTAATTAGTGAATCCGCAAACCCTTAAAGATCTTGTTAGTGTTTACATGCCTTATGGTAAGTATAAAGGAAAACTGATTTGTGATATTCCTGAATATTACCTTGTTTGGTATGAGAACAATGGCTTTCCGGATGGGAAGATAGGTATACTGCTTTCAACGATGTATGAAATTAAATTGAATGGTTTAGAGTATCTTCTTAAGCCATTGAAAAGATAAGATAGAACAATCTTGCTAAAATTATTAGTTTTTAAAGAGCTTTGCATTATATTTGTTAAATCAGCTCAAATAAGATATGTATGCTATCGTCGATATTGAAACTACAGGAGGTCACGCAAGTGCAAACGGCATTACTGAAGTAGCGATTTTAGTTCATGATGGCAAAGAGATAATTCACCATTTCAGTACTCTTATAAATCCGTTAATACCTATTCCCATTTACATACAAGCGCTAACAGGGATAAGTGATGAAATGGTAAGGTCAGCGCCAACTTTCCAGGAAGTAGCAGCTGAAATATTCAATCTGCTTCATGATAAGATATTTGTTGCTCATAATGTAAACTTCGATTTTTCTTTTCTAAGGTACCATCTTTCTTCATCTGGGTTTTCTTTGCAAACAAAGAAACTTTGCACGGTGAGATTAAGCCGAAAAATTTTGCCAGGCTATAGCTCATACAGTTTGGGAAAACTTTGCAAGCAAGTGGGAATAGAGCTTATTGACCGCCATAGGGCTATCGGAGATGCATCAGCAACAGCTCGCTTATTTTCGTTGCTTCTCGAGCGGGATGCTGAAGGATATATTGCAAAGTCCCTGAACCAGCGATCAAAAGAGCAATCACTTCCACCTCATTTGCCTAAAGAAGATATTGATAAATTACCATCAGTTCCGGGTATATATTACTTCCATAACAACAAGGCAAAGGTAGTTTATGTGGGAAAGGCAATTGATATAAGAAAAAGAGTAAATAGCCATTTTGCTAATAACAAGCCGGGAAGGCAGAAACAAGAGTTTTTACGTGATATATATCATATAAGTTATGTTGAGTGTGCCACCGAATTATTTTCATTTATTATGGAGGCGGTGGAAATTAAGCGCTTATGGCCTGAACATAACCGGGCTCTTAAACGATTTGAACATGCGTATGGACTTTATCTTTTTGAAGATCAAAATGAATATTTAAGGTTAGCAGTTGATAGAAGAAAGAAATTTTCCAGACCTGTTCATACGTTCAAAACTTTAACCGAAGGATTTACATTAATTAAGTATTTAGTTAATGAATTTAAACTGTGTCCTAAATTGTGTTTCATACAACGTAATAATGACCAGTGTTTAGGATATGATGGTCAATCTTGCTCCGGTGCTTGTGAGCAAAAAGAATCAAAGCAGGAATATAATTCGAGGGTTATCAGTTCAACCAGCCATCTGAATACCATTCTGCCTAGTTATGCGATAATTGACAAAGGAAGGTCATTATCAGAAAAGAGTTGTATTTTAATGGAAAAAGGTTTTTTTTATGGTATGGGATTCATTCCTGCTGATCAGGAGATCTGCGATATTTCTAAGCTTAAGGGCCTCCTGACAGTTCACCCTTCAAATGATTATATAAAAAACATGGTCAAGAACCATGCTGTTAAATTCCCGGAACGGGTAATTTCTTTTGATTCTCTTTCTGCAGAAAGAGAATTATAAGTCGCATTCGTTTGAAATATTTCTTTTTGGTTTAACTGTGTGTGGAATGATATTTGTGTTAGAGTTAATAATTAATTCCTAAACATTTTATAAACTAAAGTTTAAAACACCTAAAAAAAGTACGATGAAAAAGAAAGTTTACTTCCTGGCTACAGCATTAATGTTAATGTTTTCAGCCCCATCTGTAATGGCAAATGATGCTAAGTCTAAACCTGAGATGACTGATAATCAAAAGGTTCGTTTTGCAGAGATCACTAGAAGAATTGAAGAAATCAAAAGCATGGACAAATCTGAATTAAGCCGCGAAGACCGCAAGTCACTTCGTAACGAGCTTCAGGGAATGAAAAAAGAGGCGAAAGCTATGAACGGAGGAATCTATCTTTCTGTTGGAGCGATTATCATCGTCATCTTATTATTGATTCTGCTTTTATAAGATTTCACTTTAGGAAAAAAAGGTCATCTTTTTCGGATGGCCTTTTTTTATGGAATTTCCAATTATCTTCTATCGATTAATATGGAAAGCTGCTATGCGAAAAAGTTTACTTTCGAAGAGCCGTCTTATTCGGGGTATTCGTTTATATGACTTACGATCATTCGGATTCTCTCGTCCAATTGATTAACTGATTTATCCAGTAATTCTAAATATTCAGGCTCTTCTGTATAAGGATTCTCTTTGAGAAGCATCATTATTCCCATAATTGACGCCACTGGTTGTCTGAGTTCATGCGATTCAATCCAGGCAATTTTTCTGAGTACGCTGTTCTGCTTTTTTAATTGATTTAAGCTCCTGTCCAGTTCCATGATATGACTTACCTGATTAGCCAGCGCTGCAAGACATTCCAGTTGTTGTTGGGTTAAATCTTTAGGCGTTGTGTCGTAAACACAGAGTGTACCCACATTGTATCCATCATAAGATTTAAGGTTTGCACTTGCATAAAACCGTATATGAGGATCATTGGCAACAACAGGTGCAGCAGCAAATCGTTCATCTTTACTGGCATCTTTTACAACCATAATTTCCTCCTCTTCGATTGCATGGGTACAGAAAGAGGTACTGCGGGGCATAACTGTTGCTTCAATTCCTACTTTGGCTTTGATTAGCTGAACGTCGTGATCCATAAGAGTTATTAATGCAATTGGGCTATTGCAGATAACTGAGGCCAGCATAACAATTTCCTGAAGGTCTTTCTGTCTATCAACATTAAACTCCAGATACCTTTGAACTGCACTAACTCTATTACTTTCAGTTACAACATCCATGTTCTCCAATTTTGCAAACTAATATACGCGTAACACTGAACAAAGGATTCAAATGGTGCAGATTTTTAATTCCATATATTTTTGTATTTACAAAACCCGGAAGAACTTTTCAGCGTATATACAAAGACAAATAAATTTAAACATTATGGGATTAGGTGCTCCGGAATTGATAATGATAGCAGTAGTTGTACTACTTCTTTTTGGAGGCAAGAAATTGCCAGAACTTATGCGCGGTCTTGGTAAGGGCATTAATGAATTTAAAAACGCAAAAGACGGTGATATAAAAGATGAGGAACAACCTCAGGCTATCACCGTTCCCGTTGAGAAAAAATCTTTGTAATTCCTGGGGTATTCTTGTTGAGTGACACTTTAAGTTGTAAATAGCCACTCTCGACAGTGGTTATTAACTAATGTTATTTATCTTAGCGAGGAATATACGATGAGGATTCTATACGCTATTCAAGGAACAGGCAATGGCCATTTGAGCCGTGCAATGGACGTTATTCCATGCCTTATGAAGCACGGTGATGTTGACATTTTGGTCAGCGGCATACAAAGTGATTTGACAATTCCCTTTTCAATAAAATATAAGTTACGTGGCCTCAGTTTTATATTCGGGAAGAGCGGGGGGGTGGACCTCTGGAAAACCATGGTCAGGTCGAATGTTAGAAAGTTGGTTAAGGAAATAAGGGAACTGCCTGTAGAAAATTATGATTTGGTCATCAATGATTTTGAACCGGTTTCGGCATGGGCTTGCTATATTAAAAATCTTCCTTGTATAGGACTTAGTCATCAATCAGCTGTGCTGGCGGATGAAACGCCTGCTCCCGATGTTACAGATATGATGGGCAAGTTTATCCTTAGTAACTATGCACCAAACACAGCGAAGTATGGCTTCCACTTCCAGCCGTATGCGAAAGACATATATACACCCGTAATTCGAAGACAGGTGAGGGAGCAGATACTTGAAAACGGCGAATATTACACGGTTTACCTGCCATCTTATGATGATAAAAGGCTAATTGGGAAGCTTTGCCAGTTTAAAAATGTAAAATGGGATGTGTTCTCTAAACACAACAGAAAAGCTTTTACCAGCAAAAATGTCTCTATACAGCCTATACACAATGATAAATTCGTCAAAAGCATGGCCCGGAGCGCTGGAGTGTTATGTGGTGCGGGTTTCGAAACCCCTGCAGAAGCATTGTATATGAAAAAGAAATTATTGGTTATCCCGATGAGGAATCAATATGAGCAGCAGTTAAATGCTGCTGCACTTAAAAGTATGGGCGTTCCGGTGATAAAAAATCTTAAATCGAGGAATGATATGGTTATCGCGAGCTGGCTTGAAAATAATAGTACAGTTGATGTTAATTATCCCGATATCACAGGCGAGATTATAGGTCGGATTATTCGCAATCATGTCACTAATCCCCATTTTTTAGAAATTAAAAATATCAGCTAACATATTCATTCACAGAGCATCATATACGCTCCTGTCTGAGGTCTGAGGTCTAAAACTTATTTTTCTAACCAAATAACGCACTTGATAAATATCTATCTCCGCGGTCGCAAACAATAAATACAATCACACCGCTATCAAGTTCCTGTGCCAGTCTTATAGCAGCTGATGCAGCTCCACCACTACTCATTCCTGCGAATATTGCTTCAGTTCTGGCAAGTTCTCTTGTCATCGCAACTGCTTCTTTTTCTGAGATATCCATAATCCGGTCGACCCGGCTTGGGTCGAATATTTTCGGAAGATATGCTGCCGGCCATCTGCGTATTCCGGGAATTGATGAATCTTCTGTAGGCTGACATCCAACAATAGTAATCCCGGGATTTTTCTCTTTGAAAAACATAGAACTTCCCATAATAGTGCCTGTGGTGCCCATTGAGCTTACGAAATGGGTAATCTTCCCATCGGTATCATTCCAAATCTCGGGGCCTGTAGTTTTGTAGTGAGCAAGGTAATTATCAGGATTGGCGAACTGGTTTAGCATAAAGTTTTGTCCTGAAGCCGCTTTTTCATCAGCGTAATCGCGGCATGCTTCGATTCCCTCCAACAACGTTACTTTCGCGCCATACGCTTCCATAGTCAGCAAACGTTCTTTTGTGGAATTAGACGGCATTACCAGCTCAATTTCCAGGTCGTATAATCTTGCCATCATGGCAAGCGCTATCCCTGTATTCCCACTGGTAGCTTCGATAAGCGGCACTGTTTTATTTATATCCCCGCGTTCAATAGCACTGCGTATCATGTTGAGCGCAGCGCGATCTTTTACACTTCCGCCAGGATTATTTCCCTCTAGTTTCGCGAAAATTTTGACTTTTGGATTCGGATTCAGCCTTTTGATCTCAACCTGGGGAGTGTTACCTACGAAATCAATTACGCCAGCCATTTTTTAGATATTAATTTTCTTGCCTGTAGAGATAACAACATCAGCAGTATTGTAAACTGATGAGCCAGGGGGGACGCTTTTGGTGAGCCAGACATTTCCACCAATTATGCTGTGATGTCCGATAATTGTTTCACCTCCAAGTATAGTGGCTCCAGAATAGATTACAACAAAGTCTTCAATAGTAGGATGGCGCTTGGTATTAGCCATGCTTTTATCAACACTTAAGGCTCCCATAGTAACCCCCTGGTAAAGCTTCACATGTTTTCCAATATTGCAAGTTTCTCCTATAACAACACCGGTGCCGTGATCGATATGGAAATATTCATCGATTTCTGCGCCAGGATGAATATCAATTCCTGTTTTGGAGTGAGCATATTCCGTCAGGATTCTGGGTAGAAGTGGAACATCAAACGAGTACAAGGCGTGCGCCAGACGGTAAAACGAGATTGCGTAAAAGCCCGGGTAAGCTCTGATTACCTCAAATTCACTTTTCGCAGCCGGGTCGCCATTAAATATAGCCTGGATATCTGTATTTAGCACACGGTATAATTCCGGGATCTGGGCAAAGAATTTTTTTGACAATTTTTTGTGATCACAGCGATCGCAGGCCTTGGTGGAAACCATGATTTTTGTAAGTTCATCCTCCAGTTGTTCAAAATGGCTTTTTAGATCGTCGATTGAAATCAAAGAACGTTTGGATTGCTCAGGGAAAAGCAGCCGAATCAGATCGGTAGCCCACCTGGCTATTTCCTTGTTAGAAGGAACCTCATCAGCATCTTGCTGCTTTTGAAAAATATGCCTGTAAAAATCCTCGTTCATTTTAAAATCCAGATCAAAGAGTTCTTTATTAATTCTATACTGCAAGTTTAACGAAAAGAATGTTTGTGATTTGTAAAAAGGTAATTCACTAAAGCGGTCAACTCATCTGGTCAGGTCATGCAGCTGGAATACGGGTGCCGGATTTCCTATCCCTTCATCCGACAGTAAATCTAAAATAATCCTGAAGGTTGCAGGGTTGTTTGCAATGTTGGAAAAATAGACTATCGAAGTCTTTTGCCCGGGAATATTTATTGAAAATGTGCTAAAACCGCACGTGCTTCCTGAATGAAAGAGGTATGGGTGGTCGATATCGAAATAAAACCAGCCGGGTCCGTAATAACTCCCCGTTACCTTTTTAATGGAGAAATTTAAGCGCGTCGACACAGCCAGAAGATCGACTAATGTGCCCTGCCATAAGGCATGTGTCCATTTTCTATAATCATTTAACGATGTATAAACTCCCCCGTCCCCTTTAACTGCACTTGTTGGGCTTTGATCATTTGCATAAAGCTTTTTGTTAATATCTTTTGCGAAACCCAACGCGCGGTTAGGAATAGGCCTGGATGCCTCATATATTCGTGAGTTCTTCATTTTCAGGGGCTTGAAGATCCGTTGTTCTACAAACTGCGCGAAGGTCTGTTGTGTAATGCGTTCTGTTATGAGCGCAAGTAACGCATATGCCGAATTGCTGTACTGGAATTTGCTTCCGGGTGCAAAATAAGTTGTATCCTGTTTTGAAAGTAATGTAAGTACATCATGATCCAGGAGCTGGTTCGTTTGTGAATCATTCATTATTGCTTCATAATCAATAATTCCTGAAGAGTGGGTGAGCAGGTGCTTCAGCTTGATCTTATTTCCTATAACAATAGGTATTTCAGGGAAGAAACGGGAAATGGGATCATCTAAGGAAACCTTGCCTTCTTTTTCAAGAAGCAGGATACACATCGCAGTGAATTGTTTAGATACAGAGGCCATCCTAAAGTTAGTACTCGAACTTATTTTTTCCCCGTTTGTATTAACCAGGCCGAAACCCTTCTTATATACTAATTTTCCTTTATGCTCTATATAAAGCGCAATTCCCGGCTCTCCCGGGTTGATGCTATTGGCGATGGCAGAATCAATTCGTTTTTCGAGTTGAGCAAAGGAGGTTTGCATGATCATGCTGCATAAGCCGATAAAAAAAGACAGTCTCATTTCAGTTATATTGAAGCGCGAGGCATCAGGAACCAGAGTTAATGTGAGTCAGCAGCTTTTGAAGGTCCTCTGGTGTATCAATAGCGAGGCTTTCTTTGTCTGTTATGGCTACTTTTATCTTATAGCCATTCTCCAACCAACGCAGTTGTTCGAGTGATTCAGCTTTCTCCAAAGGTGATAATGGCAGTCGGGTGATCGATGAAAGCGTGGAAGTTCTGTACCCATATATCCCAATATGTTTGTAATGCATCTGGCCGTCTAACCATATATCCGGATCTAAATTCCTTAAAAAAGGAATTGTGCTTCGGCTGAAGTAAATGGCTTCCATATCCTTATTGAAGGTAACTTTTGGAGAATTGGGATTGAAAAGTTCATCTCTTGTAGTGATTTGCTTAATTAATGTGGCTAGTCCTGTGATTCCGTCATCAAAGCAGCTACATAGAAGGTCGATTTGAAGAGGGTCAATCATTGGCTCATCGCCCTGAATATTAATGCAGATGTCGAATTCCGGGAAAAACGTAGCTACCTCATTGCATCTGTCTGTTCCACTTGGATGGTGTTTGGAAGTCATAACAGCATCGCCTCCGAAATTTTTTACATGTTTTAATATACGCAGGTCATCAGTGGCAACAATAAGTTTGTTAAGACTTGAAGATTTAAGGCATTGCTCATACACTCTTTGGATCATGCTCTTCCCGGCAATATCTGCCAATGGCTTTCCGGGGAAACGGCTGGATGCGAAACGGGCTGGTATGATTCCAAGTATTTTCATCCGGTATAAAATTGAGGCTTGCCTAAAATAGCCCGTTGATTTCCCGTTCTATGCTATTTATAACAAAGCCAAGGTCTTCAGGATTATTTGCAAAGTCGAGTTTGTCTTTGTCCAGGATCAACAACTTTCCCTGGGTGTAAGAATCTATCCACTTCTTATATTTTTCATTCAGTTTGGATAGATAATCGAGGCGTATTCCGGCTTCATATTCACGCCCCCTTCTTTGAATATTGTTAACCAGGGTCGGCACGGACGCTCTAAGAAAGATTAGTAGGTCGGGAGGTTTGATAAACGAAGTGATATTCTCAAATATGGATGAATAATTATCGTAATCGCGGGAGGTCATTAAACCCATATCATGCAAATTCTCAGCAAAAATATAAGCATCTTCGTAGATTGTTCTGTCCTGAATTATATTTCTATTGGTCTGTTGGAGTTCGAGGATTTGCTGGAACCGACTATTCAGGAAGTAAATCTGAAGATTAAAACTCCATCGTTTCATATCACTGTAGAAGTCCTCCAAATAAGGGTTGTTATCAACAGCTTCATACTGAGCTTCATAACCTAAATGCTTTGCAAGCAATTCTGTAAGGGTAGTTTTGCCGGCCCCAATGTTTCCAACGATAGCAATGTGCATGGTAATTTACGGTAAGTGCAAAGCGGCAGGCGCAAAGCGTGTTTGAAAATACAAATACTTTTTTTAATCCGGCAAAATCCTAAAAACTTTTGAATCCTATAATTTCCCGGACGTCCCTGATTGTTCTCGACGCACTTTCCCTGGCCTTAATTGCTCCAAAACGGGCTACTTCTCTGAGGTAAGTATCATCGGCAGCAATTTCCCGTATCCTTTCACGAATAGGCGTAGTTGCAATTATCATATCTTCTGCCAGCTGTTTTTTAAAGTCGCCGTATCGAATCTGGCAGGAATTATACAGGTTGTCAAAGTGCAGATAAGTATCGGGTGCCGAAACGATTTTTAACAGATCGAAAAGATTTTGTATAGACTCTGCTTTGGGCTGGTTTTCTTCGGTTGGGCCGCTGTCAGTTACTGCACGCATTACCTTTTTGCGAATTATGTCAGCTTCATCAGACAAATATACGGCATTGCCCTCACCCTCAGATTTGCCCATTTTTCCTTTGCCATCGAGACCCGGCACTTTGACAAGTTTCTCGGTAAAATTAAAAGCAAATGGTTCAGGGAAATACTCATTGTTATATAGTCTGTTGAAACGGTTTCCAAACGTTCTTGCCATTTCCAAATGCTGTTCCTGATCTTTGCCGACAGGTACTTTTGTTGCTTTGTGGATAAGGATATCGGCAGCCATAAGTACCGGATAAGTTAATAATCCGGCATTTACATTGTCAGGGTTTGCACGTACTTTATCCTTAAATGAGGTGCTTCGTTCCAATTCACCCAAGTATGCGTTCATATTTAAGTATAGATACAGTTCGGCGATCTCAGGAACGTTTGATTGGATATAGATGGTTGCTTTCTCAGGGTCAATGCCCGCAGCAAGATATTCTACCAAAACCTGTTTTACATTGCCATGGAGGTCTCGGGGGGTGGGATGTGTGGTTAGCGAATGATAATCGGCGATGAAAAAAAAGCAGTTATACTCGTGCTGCATCTGCACGAAGTTTTTTACAGCTCCAAAAAAGTTTCCTAAATGCAGTTTCCCGGTACTTCGGATTCCACTAACGACAGTTTCCATAATACGGGCGAAAGTAAGTAATTTTTCTCTAACAGCTCAATGCGAGTCTCCATTTAAACCCTGTCTAGTTTTCAAATGGAAATTTCTATTTTTGACACTGGATGAAAAATTTCTTAAAGAAACTGCACCTTTATTATTTTCTGATTGTCCTCGCCATATCTTTCATCCTGCTTTATCCTTTTATATATTTATACTCCCGTTCTCCTGTTAATTTTAAAGGCATGAACAGCCTCAGGTGGGCCTTCAGTTTCGCTAGTACAACCCTTTCTGGAATTTTTTATAAATTCTCTTACGAACAAGAGATCGATTGGAAAAAAACCTATATTATTTGTGGTAATCATACTTCCAATTTAGACATCACAGCTGTTATTTTATTGGTAAAAAAAAATATGGTATTTATGGGAAAGGAAGAACTCCTGAAAAATTTCATAACTGCGATTTATTTTCGAACAATAGATATTCCGCTTAACCGGGATAGTAAAATGTCAGCTTTTCGAGCATTTAAAAAAGCCGAAGAAAGTATACTAGCAGGAAAAAATGTAGTAATCTTTCCTGAGGGCATGATCAGCGGACATTATCCACCCGTGTTGCAGCCATTTAAAAATGGGCCATTTAAACTTGCTATAGAGCACGGAATTCCCATATTGCCGATAACTATTTTTGATAATTGGAAATTAATGTGGGATGATGGCGTAAGATATGGAAGTAAGCCAGGGATTTGCGATATTTACGTGCACGCTCCCATTAAAACTGAAGACCTGCTTCCCTCGGATTCAGAATACCTCAGAGATAAAGTTTATGAAATGATACAGGAACGGTTTGAAAACCATAAAAGTAGCTTTACGGAATAATCGTCAACAATGAAAATAGATCTGGATACAATTGAAAAGGTGGCTCATCTTGCCCGGCTGGAAGTAAAAGAAGAGGAGAAGCAAGGCTTACTGGATGATATGAACAGAATCCTCACTTTTATGGATAAGCTTAACGAGGTAAATACCGAAAACGTTGAACCTTTGGTTTACATGAATGAGGAAGTCAATATATTCAGGGATGACGAAGTGAAACCGACAATTAGCAGGACAGAAGGACTTCGAAATGCGCCAAGTCAGGATGGTAAGTATTTCCGCGTAGCTAAAGTGATCAATAAAAAGTAAATTAAGCAGGCTCTGTAACAAGCGGGACTACCGACTGTCTTAAAACAAAACTAAAATATGGCGCAAGATTCTCTAATTTCTTTGACAGACATCGGAAGGAAATATGTTATCGGGGCGGAAACGATCCATGCTTTAAAATCAGTTACATTATCAATAAATAAAGGAGAGTTCGTAGCGCTTATGGGCCCGTCAGGGTCCGGAAAGTCTACGCTGATGAATATTTTAGGCTGTCTTGATACGCCCACAAAAGGGGTATATATTTTAAATGGGAACCGTGTCAGCGAGATGTCGGACAGTGAACTTGCTGAAATAAGAAACAAAGAGATTGGATTTGTTTTCCAGACTTTTAACCTGCTTCCCCGTTCATCTTCACTGGAAAATGTTGCACTGCCGCTTGTTTATGCAGGGATTGGACGCCGGGAAAGGGAAAGCAGGGCTCAGCAAACTCTTGAAAATGTTGGGCTTGGAAACAGGGTACATCATAAACCTAATGAGCTTTCCGGAGGCCAACGTCAGCGGGTTGCAATTGCTCGCGCACTTGTAAATAATCCTTCAATTATCCTTGCCGATGAACCCACCGGAAACCTTGACACAAAGACATCTGTGGAGATAATGGGCTTGCTGGAAGAAATCCATTCCAAAGGTAATACGATAATTCTTGTTACACACGAAGAAGATATTGCCCAACATGCTCACCGAATAGTCCGGATGCGCGATGGCTTGATTGAAAATGATTACCTAAACGAAAACATTAAAACAGTCACTCCAAGAAGTCGGAAGTCGGAGGTCTGAAGTCGGAAGTCGGAGGTCGGAGGTCGGAGGTCTGAAGTCTGTAGTCTGAAGTCTGAAGTCGGAAGTCGGAAGTCTGAGGGACCATTAAAATTAATTTAAATGTTATTTTTACCAAAGAATCTCAGACATCTGACCTCTGACTTCAGACCTCAGTTTACATGAAAATCTACACTAAAACCGGCGATAAAGGTCTAACTTCATTAATAGGAGGTACCCGGGTGCCAAAGTATAATCTAAGAATTGAAAGTTACGGAACGGTAGATGAACTAAATTCATTTATCGGGATGATCCGGGACCAGGACATTTCCACAAGCCACAAAGAAGTTTTAAAAGAAATTCAGGACCGCTTGTTTACGATAGGAGCAACGCTTGCTTCTGATCCGGAAAAATCGCGGATGAAAATTCCTGATCTTCATCAAAGCGATGTCGAACTGCTCGAAGTGAAAATGGATCAGATGAATGAATTTTTGCCCGATCTTAAACACTTTATCCTACCTGGCGGAGATCAGGCAGTTTCATTCTGCCATATATGCAGATGTGTCTGCAGGCGTGCTGAACGAATTACTGTACACCTAAGTGAAGAAAGTTATGTTGACGAGAAGGTGATCATCTACTTAAACCGGCTGAGTGACTTCCTATTCGTCCTCGCCAGAAAACTAGGCCAGGAGAGGAATTTGCCGGAAAATAAATGGTTTCCGAGGGTTTAAGTAACTTGTTAAAAATTAATTAATAATCTTATATAAATTATTATACTTTTGCACAAAAAGTATAAATCAAATTCTAAGAATATGTATTGGACATTAGAATTAGCGTCGCATTTAGAGGACGCGCCATGGCCGGCTACAAAGGATGAACTTATAGATTACGCTATCCGTTCTGGTGCCCCTGTTGAAGTTATTGAAAACCTCCAGGCATTGGAGGATGATGGTGAGCCGTATGAAAACATCGAAGAAATATGGCCTGATTACCCAACAAAGGACGATTTCTTCTTTAATGAAGACGAGTATTAAACCTTTATCCCGCTCATGCGGGATTTTTTATTAATTAACGATACTATTTTTTTGCTTAGGTCAAACAAACGGTACGATTTTAGCATTAATGATATGAAACTTAATCAGCTATTAATTAACTAAACACTAAAAACTATGGGTAATCTACTTTATTTGATCGCAGTTATTTTGATTATATTCTGGATCTTTGGAGCGTTCATTTCACCAATGGGTGGCAATTTAATCCACATTCTACTTGTAATTGCGATTATCGCGATCTTGCTTCGTGTAATCCGCGGAGGTACGATTTAAGAAATAAATTTAACTGCACTCATTTAATTTTAAATGGGTGTAGTTATTTTTTTGAAACTAAATAATTCTCTGCCACAAGAATATCTTGGGGGTAAGTAATTTTCAGATTTCGTATATCTCCTTCAATCATATTAATACGCACTCCCGACATTTCGACTACTGAAGCATCGTCCGTAAAGTTCTGTCGGTAATCCTGCTCGTAAGCCTTTTTAAGAATTTCACTGCTAAAAACTTGTGGTGTTTGGATTAAATAGATATTTTCCCTATCAAGACTCACACTTCCGCTCTGAGTTTTCTGCCTGACTGAATCGCTGCTTTTAACAGCAGCCACAGCGTTTCCCATTACTTCTGCCTGCTCATATGCGGATTCAATAAGTTCCCTGCTTACACAGGGTCTAACGGCATCATGAACAGCTACTATAGCAGGGTCTTCAACGTATTCAAGTCCATTTTTAACAGAATGAAAACGTTGTTCGCCACCATCTATCAGTTGATGGGGAATCATGAAATTGTACTTTGTACAAAGTGTTCGCCAATATTCGTGAAAATCGGCGCCTAATACCACATTAATTATGGGAGTAACACACGAATTATAAAACGCCTCGATGGTATGCATTATAATAGGTCTGCCGTTCAAAAGCATGAATTGCTTAGGAAATTCGGACTGCATTCGGCTTCCAGCACCCCCAGCTACAATGATGGCATAATACTTCATAGCCGAACTTTTTTCAATCATTTGGCTGTAAATATATCAAAAACCGGGTATAAGAAAATCTGATCTTAAATGATAAGCATAGCGTCGCCATAGCTAAAAAAGCGGTATTTTTCCTTTACAGCAACCTCATAAGCTTTCATTACATGATCATAACCACCAAATGCCGCGACCATCATTAGCAGCGTTGACTCAGGTGTGTGAAAGTTAGTGATCATCGAATTAGCAATACTAAATTCGTATGGAGGGAAAATGAACTTACTCGTCCAGTCGTTTGCAGGCTTTAATTCTCTGCCTGCCGAAACAGCAGATTCAATAGCACGCATTGAAGTGGTACCCACAGCGCATACTTTTTGCTTATTATCTATTGCGTTGTTTACCAGATTAACTGCTTTTTGGTTAATAATATATTGCTCCGAATCCATTTTATGTTTCGTTAGATCTTCAACTTCAACCGCGCGGAATGTTCCCAGCCCAACATGAAGTGTAACCTCTGCAAACTCGACGCCTTTTAACTCCAGGCGCTTCATCAATTCACGGCTAAAGTGTAAACCTGCTGTTGGCGCAGCGACTGCTCCTTCTTCCTTAGCAAAAATAGTTTGATACCGTTCCTTATCTTCAGCAGTAGCTTTACGCTTGATATATTTTGGAAGTGGAGTTTCCCCTAAAATTTCAATATTACGGCGAAATTCGTCATCAGTGCCGTCAAAAAGAAAACGGATAGTACGACCCCGGGATGTAGTATTATCAACTACTTCCGCAACAAGAAGATCGTTGTCGCCAAAATACAATTTGTTTCCAACACGAATCTTACGGGCAGGATCAACCAGGACATCCCAAAGACGAAGTTCTCTGTTCAATTCACGCAGCAAAAAAACTTCTATTGTAGCTCCTGTTTTTTCTTTATTCCCGTATAAGCGAGCAGGGAATACCTTCGTATTATTGAGGATCATCACATCTTTATCTCCGAAATACCCCAAAACATCCTTAAATATCTTGTGTTCAATAGCACCAGTCTTCCTGTTTAACACCATCAAACGGGCTTCGTCGCGTTGTTCTGAAGGGTTATGAGCGATTAACGAATCGGGTAAATCAAATTTGAACTGGGATAATTTCATATGTTTTGTTGAGTGAATTTCAGGGCGCAAATTTAGGAAATAAAATGGGAAATGAGAAATGGAATTAGGTGTCCGGCAGATGCAACAGGTATTAGGTTGTGCGAATAAGCCGGACACTAGTGATTTGTAAATAGCAAACGGCGGGAGATCCTACGTTTTGGTAACAAGACGAAATTTCTATGAAGAATGTCGCGGGGAGAATATTTTAATTAAGAATTAATCGCTTAGAATTAAAAGTCTGGCATCTAAAGTTTCTACCCACCGATACTTTTTATTACCATCAAAGAATCGGAATGGTGGGATTTTGACGCTTGTACCCGGGCTAGCCATTGCTAATTGGGCAGCTACCCACTGTCTGTCATCCTCATGGATAAATTCAAACGCGTTTTACAATACAGTCAATGTTAATCCGGCTTCCGGTGAAGTGAGTGCACTGCTGATAACCAAATCATTATCCAGCCTGGTGCGGGGTATCCATTTTATCGAATATGGAAACTTTTGGATAAAACTCTTCTTCTGTCTTATTGGACTTTCAGGCCCAGTACTTTCTATCACTGGTTTTTTGTTATGGAAATGGAAGAAGAAAGCATGAGATGTGGTCAGCGATCTTAATTTTATCCTGAACAACTCTCACAACCTTCTTCCATAGAACAGACCGGCCCTTCAACGATTTCGTCAAACATCGGAGGTACATCTTCTGGAATCAAAGGTTCCATATTTTTCCCGGCTTGATTCTCCACAGTAAACTTCACAGCCTGTGAAGCTGCCTGAGTTCTCAGGTAATACATTCCGGTTTTGAGGCCTTTTTTCCAGGCATAGAAATGCATAGAGGTAAGCTTGGATGTATTAGGCGAATTAATAAACAGGTTAAGCGATTGCGACTGGCAAATATAGGCCCCACGGTCTGCAGCCATATCTATAATGGTACGCATCTTGATCTCCCAAACCGTTTTATAAAGAGCTTTTATTTCAGATGGAATCTCTGGGATGTCCTGAATCGAACCATTAGCCATTATGATCTTATTCTTAATATCCTTGTTCCACAAACCAAGGTTAACTAAATCTTTAAGCAGATGTTTATTTACCACGATAAACTCACCACTGAGCACACGCCGGGTATAAATATTTGAGGTATAAGGCTCAAAACATTCGTTGTTGCCAAGTATTTGCGAAGTGGAGGCAGTTGGCATCGGAGCTAACAATAGCGAGTTGCGCACTCCGTGATTCATCACGTCGAGGCGGAGATTTTCCCAATCCCAGCGTTCGCTTTCCGGCTTAATATTCCAAAGATCGAACTGAAACTTCCCTTCCGAAAGCGGGGAGCCTTTGAAGGTTTCGTAAGCACCCTCTTTTAAGGCGAGGTCTTTCGAAGCGGTCATCGCTGCAAAGTAGATGGTTTCGAAAATCTCCTTATTTAATTGCTGCGCTTCATCGCTCTCAAAAGGCATCCTGAGCAATATAAATGCATCGGCCAAACCCTGAACACCTATGCCGATGGGCCTGTGACGTAAGTTGGAATGCCGGGCCTCTTCTACAGGGTAGTAATTGTGGTCAATGATCTTGTTGAGATTTAATGTTACCTGATAGGTGACTTCATAGAGCTTCTGATGATCGAATGCATCATTAATGATAAATCGCGGCAGTGCTAATGAAGCAAGGTTACATACCGCTACCTCATCGGAAGAAGTGTATTCTAATATTTCTGTACATAGATTTGAGCATTTAATCGTGCCCAGATTCTGCTGGTTTGATTTAGAGTTCGCGGCATCTTTGTAGAGTAGATATGGAGTACCTGTTTCTACCTGAGCATCCAAAATGGCGAACCAGAGATCCTGGGCTTTTACAGTTCTTCTTGCTCTTCCTTCCTGTTCATATTTGGTATAGAGACGATTGAATTCTTCTCCGTGACACTCATGCAGCCCCGGCGCCTCATGCGGACAGAACAAGCTCCACTCTTCATCTGCTTCCACGCGATGCATAAATAAATCGCAAATCCATAAAGCCAGAAATAAATCGCGGGCACGCATTTCCTCTTTACCGTGATTTTTTCTCAATTCAAGAAATTCAAAAACATCAGCGTGCCATGGCTCCAGATAAATGGCAAATGCGCCCTTGCGTTTCCCGCCGCCCTGGTCAACGTAACGGGCAGTATCGTTAAACACGCGAAGCATGGGAACAATACCGTTACTGGTTCCATTCGTTCCGCTTATGTACGATCCCGTTGCACGTATATTGTGTATACTTATACCAATACCACCAGCACTTTGGGAGATCTTAGCCGTCTGTTTTAGGGTATCATAGATTCCGTCGATGCTGTCATCTTTCATCGTTAAGAGAAAGCAGGATGACATCTGCGGCTTTGGTGTGCCCGCATTAAAAAGCGTCGGTGTAGCATGTGTAAACCAGCGCTCACTAATCAAATTATATGTTTTTATCACGCTATCAATATCTGTTTTGTGGATACCAACTGCAACCCGCATAAACATATGCTGCGGACGCTCAGCAATTCCACCATCCAGCTTCAGCAGGTAAGATTTTTCAAGGGTTTTGAAACCGAAATAATCGAAACTAAAATCCCTGTCGTAAATAATTGTACTATCAAGCAGACTAGCGTTGGACTCGACGATTTCCATAACATCATCGGCAATCAGCGAGGCAGGCTTACCGATTTTCGGGTCAACGTACTGATGTAGTTTTCGCATCGTATCTGTAAATGATTTAGTGGTATTCTTGTGCAGATTGGATACCGCTATACGCGATGCAAGTAAGGCATAGTCTGGATGTTTGGTGGTAAGCGATGCTGCTGTCTCAGCTGCAAGAGTGTCGAGCTCTGATGTTGTTACCCCATCAAATAATCCTTCAATTACTTTTTTGGCAATATCTATTGGATCTACCAGGGCTGGGTTTAAGCCGTAACACAATTTCTCAATCCTGGCAGTTATTTTATCGAATTTTACGGTTTCTTTTCTGCCGTTTCTTTTTATTACAAACATATCGGGTGGATTAACAGGTGAGAAATTGAATTACTAAAAATCTTCGTCCAGCGAAAATGCCTGACTTGTTTCGTTGGTTGAACGCACGCCGCTTTTCTGGTAATCGCCGACTCTTTTTTCGAAGAAATTAGTTTTTCCCTGAAGCGATATCATTTCCATAAAGTCAAAGGGATTGCTGGCTCCAAACATCTTTTCATAGCCTAGTTCAAATAGCCATCTGTCGGCCACAAACTCAATGTACTGACTCATAAGCCCGGCGTTCATTCCGATAAGAGCCACAGGAAGTGCATCAGTTATAAACTCTTTTTCTATTTCAACAGCATCGGCGATTATGTGGAATACCTCTTCCTGAGAAAGCTTATTGTTCAGCATACTGTACAGGAGGCAGGCAAATTCGCAATGCAGCCCTTCATCGCGGGAAATCAGCTCATTACTGAATGTTAATCCAGGCATAAGCCCGCGTTTTTTAAGCCAGAAAATTGAGCAGAAACTTCCGCTAAAGAAAATTCCCTCGACAGCAGCGAATGCCACAAGGCGCTGAGCAAAAGTGCCATTGTCAATCCATCGCAATGCCCATTCTGCTTTCTTCTTTACACAAGGAACGGTTTCGATCGCGTGAAATAAGCGGTCCTTTTCTCCAGCGTCCTTGATGTAAGTATCGATAAGCAATGCATAGGTTTCTGAATGAATATTTTCCATAGCGATCTGAAAACCGTAAAAGCAGCGAGCTTCGGGGACCTGAACTTCGTTCATAAAGTTGACTGCAAGATTTTCATTGACGATTCCATCGCTGGCTGCGAAGAATGCGAGGATGTGGGACACAAAATGTTTCTCACCCGAATTCAGGTTTTCCCAGTCTTTTAAGTCGCCAGAAAGATCAATCTCTTCCGCTGTCCAGAAACTAGCTTCATGATTCTTGTACATTTCCCAAATAGCGGGGTGTTTGATGGGCAGGATCACGAAACGATCCTTGTTTTCTTTTAATAGTACTTCATCCTGTTGCATAACAAATTGGTTTTAATGATGCGAAACAGGAATTGACAAAAGACGGGTATTCCAATGGCAGGAGTGCCTTATGGAGACGAGCTTCCGCCAAAACCTTATGCGTGAAAGTTTTGACAAAAATCATTCTGGCAGGTGTCTGGCTTGGATTTGTATCCTTACAGTTGCACGTCAGCCCGGGCATTTAACCCGGTTCCCTTTTAATCTTAGTCCGGCACTGCCTGACTAAGAACCTTTATGATATAATGTGAAAGAACTTGTTGAGACAAATATAGATTAGTAGACTGTACTTAGATGATCAATTTTTGAACAAGGGGAAAGTTGTTAACAAAATCGGAAAACGTAAGATACATTTTGGTTTAGTGGTATTTCGGCGCCAGAATCTTCTTGCTTATTCTTTCCTTTAACACTTCTCCCACAAACCAGAATTGAGTTAAGAAAATTCATGTTGTATTGAGCAAGTCATTCCTGACTTGTGGAAAAGCGTAAGCGACTTTTTAGGTCATGATTGATCCTGCTTCAAACTGATTTTTTCAAGGCCACTAACCGCTGGGCCGTTAACAACTTCGCCCGTATAGGTAAAACGTGAGCCGTGACAAGGGCAGTCAAATGTTTTTTCGTTAGCGTTCCAGTGTACTACACAGCCCAGATGCGGACATATAGCGGAATAGGAATGTATAACTCCGGTTTCATCTTTATATACGGCAACCTTTTTCAATCCCTTGGTAATAATGGCGCCTTCTCCAGAGGGAATCTCGTTTACAGATTCTACATCTCCTTTAGCGATCAGATCGGTGTATTGAGCAGCCATATTTCCCGCTTCCTTTAAGTAGTCTCCTGCAACCTTAAGTGTAATACGGGAAGGATCGTAAAGTTTAGCCCAGGGATTTTCTTTTCCCAATACCAGATCTTTTAAAAGCATTCCTGCGATGGTGCCATGTGTCATCCCATTACCCGAATCTCCGGTTACAATATAGATAGAGTCATTACCCGGGTTTTTCCCTATATATGCCATGCAATCTAAAGGTTCGAGCACCTGGCCAGACCATTTATAGATTATTTCACCGGCAGAAGTAAAGTTTTGGCGAACAAATTCAATCAATACATCATAACGGTTCTCTTCTGGTATCCCTTCGTCATCCGCCTGGCCGGTTTTATGATCTTCTCCTCCACAGATGATAAGGTCATTTTGATCGTCCAGACTTTGTAACCGGGTGTATTTATATGGTTCTGTAACCCATTTTGAATCTTTATCACCGGTATCCCACCATAAAGAATGTTTTACGGCCCCTTTGGCAACTTTTATTCCAACAACATAGGTACGATAGGGCCACTGTTTGGTATGCATGGTAACCAAATCATTAATTGGCGAATTAGTTGCAACAACAATGATATCAGCCTTAACAACATGTCCGTTCGCTATCAGTTCATGTTCCTTAATGGCTTCAACATGTGTTTCTGTATAAATTTCTCCACCCATCCTAATTATCGCGTCGGTAAGGCCCTTTAAGTATTTCATTATGTGAAACTGCCCTTGGTTTGGATAGTGAAGGGAGGGGCCTGTTTCTTTTGCTAATCCTGGAGTTTGATCCAATAGACTGGTTTGATACCGGCTCTATTTGTTGCGTCGTGTTCTTTTTCCAGAGTTTCCTTCTTGTCCGTTGGGTGAAGGAACAGATAGCCGTCTACTCGCTCAAAATCACAGTTTATTCCCTCTTCTTTAATCGTTCTTTCAATGAAATTTATTGCCCCTGTATAGCTTTCGGTGGCTATTCTTGCTCCCTCTTCTCCGTGGTAATTCTCTATATAAGTATAAAAATCATCAAGCGCATTTACTAGATGCGCCGTTGTTCTCCCGTTTCACCGCTTCCTACATACCCGTCTTCAAAGGCCTTTACTTTTTTTCCTGCTTTGAGCAAATTATACGCAACCGACAATCCGGAAATGCCTGCGCCTACTACTGCAATGTCGGTTGTGCAGGGATGCATAAGTGCTTGGAATTTTATCGGTTCAACAGAATCTATCCAATAGCTTAAATTTCTGCCGGACGTTACCAGGGGGTTTATAGGATCTTCTTTTTTCATAATGTAGATGTACAATGTGTTAATTAGGCATTAATCTTTTCATCACAAATTCTGTTTTTCTATCACATCCAACAAGATTGAAGTCTAAAAGTTGATTCGGTTTGTAATATTTGTTTAATTCATCACGCAACATCTCTTTAGCCCGTGTTAGTCTAATCTTTATGTTACTGGCCTATGAAATGAAAAACTTACGGGTAAAATTGACCAGCCTGGTTGCCAGACAAACCGCATAAAAAAAACAGGGTTTTCCTGCTGTTAATCTTGTTTAGCATGGTTTCTGTACTTATTTCAACTAATATTTGTCTACCTCCCCCAACTACCATTATAATTGCTTTCTATGAAGATGCTACCCAAAGATTTAACCCGTGATGTAAAGAGCAGACTAAACACCATAAAAGGCCAGGTCGAAGGTATTGTTAGAATGCTCGATGACGACAAAGACCCCGGGCAAATCCTTCACCAGTTTAAGGCGATAAGTAAGGCACTGGAAGCAGCTCAGACCCTACTAATTGATGAAACCTTTAGAAAGTCATTAGCGGCAAAAATTTCCGAAGCTGTAGAAGCTTGCCCTGGAAATTGCGGACAAGAAGAAACAATTGAATCATTACGAGTAAAGTTTGCTGCTTTAACAGAAGAAGAGCTTACGCAAAAGATGAAGGAAATCCAGGCCGCTTACCAGTTGATGATTAAATTTAAAAATGAAAAGTAAAAAAATTTGCATACCTCCCCTGAACGAACCGAACTTTGATTAAATTAATAAAAGTATTATGAAAAGAAAGATCGAAGTTTTCACGGCAGGATGCGCGGTATGCACCCCTATAGTAGAACTGGTGCAGTCAATGAGCTGCGGCAGTTGCGAGATTAAAATCTATGATTTATCAAGACAGGAGGACTCTGAGTTTTTTACAGAGAAATTAAAGCAATATAACGTAATGTCTGTTCCCACTGTAGTTGTAAATGGAAAGAAGTTGATTTTGACCGACGGAGGCATAACCAGAGAGCAATTAAGCCAGGCAGGTTTAGGGCAATTAAACTAAATAACATAAATATGAAAAAGAAACTTTTCGGATTATTAACCGCGGTGATGATTTTTACAGCCGGTTCAAATTACGCTTTTAACGGACTTCAGCAGGAATGCCCGGACAAAGGGACGAAAGAATGCAAGCTGATAAAAAATTGCCCAGACAGGGGCACGCCAAAATGCAAGCTCGTTGAGAAACAAGCTAGTAAACCATCTTGCTGCCAAAAAGGACAGACAACAGCGTCCGTAAAAAAGGTTACTCCAAAGCAGTAAAATAAAAAAGCCGGCTCCAAAAACCGGCTTTGAGTACTATTTTAGGAAGTCGCAATTCTTCTAACATGTGGCAAGGCTGTATTATACTTGAATATCAAGGGAGTTAGCCATTTTCTTTGCTAGAGCAGACGTATTCTTACAGCGCTCTGCTTTGAGATGTGTATCAATGCCGGCTAAGCATATGGATTTTCATGCCCGTTCTGCGTAAGATCTTTTCATGTGAACTTTCATGGAAACTTCCAGATCGGCGAAAATATAAATCATCAAATCTTAATACTGATGTAACGTTTTTAATTAAATTTGGTCTAAATGGCAATATGATATTTCTTAAACTTTTTAAAGAGAGCTTTCTATTTGCTTTTGAAGCTCTTAGGCAAAATAAGCTTAGGACCATCTTATCATTGTTAGGCATAACAATCGGTATTATGACCATTATCAGCGTATTTTCAGCTGTTGATACACTTCGTAACAATATTCAGAGCAGCGTTGAAAAACTGGGAAGCAATACCATTTACATACAAAAATGGCCCTGGACTGGTGGTCCGGATTTCCCCTGGTGGAAATATATCAGCCGGCCGCAGCCTACCCTGAGAGATTATGCCAAGCTAAGCGATCGTTTGCAAGGTGCTGAAGGTATATCTTTTGAAATTGGAATGGGTAACCGAACCATCAAATATAAGAACAATAGTATCGAAGGGGCGCGGATATCCGCCCCTGCTCACGATTATTATAAGGTGTGGAAATTTGATTTCGAGGGCGGCAGGTATTTTACCGACAGTGAATCGAAAGCTGGAAGGCCACTGGCAATTATCGGTTTTCAAATTGCTGAGGGCTTATTTCCTAATATCGACCCCATCGGAAAAGTAATAACCGTTTTGGGAAGAAAAGTTACAATCGTCGGCGTATTCAAAGAAGAAGGTGAAGATATGCTTGGTGTTTCAGCAGATAAGACAGTCCTTGTCCCCTTGAATTTTGCAAAAGGTGTGATAAAAGTCGAAGATGAACGATACGGACCGCAGATAATCGTAAAGGGGCGCGAAAATGTTAGTATAGAGGAATTGGAGGCGGAATTAAAAGGTACATTAAGGTCTATCCACCGCCTTAGTCCGAGCGACGATGATGATTTCTCTCTTAATAAAACAACCATTCTAACTGCTCAGCTCGACCAGCTTTTTGGTATAATTGACTTCGCCGGCGCATTCATCGGCGGGTTTTCGATTCTGGTGGGGGGCTTTGGAATTGCAAATATTATGTTTGTTTCTGTGAAAGAACGGACTAACATCATTGGTATTCAGAAGTCATTAGGAGCCAAAAATTATTTTATAATGCTTCAATTCCTCATCGAATCGGTCACGTTATGTTTAATGGGTGGTGTCATAGGTCTAGGCATTGTATTTATTCTCGCATTTGTATCTAAGACGTTCTTCGATCTCAACATCGTTGTCGATATAAGTAAAGTTATTCTAACCATAATTTTATCTACCGCTATTGGCCTGATATCAGGTTTCATACCTGCTTTTATGGCTTCAAGGCTGGATCCGGTTGAGGCAATACGGAGTAAATAGGGTTTTTTAAATTGAGAGTTGAGATGTTCCCCGACGGGTTCGGGGATCTCGTCCTGACACGCGGCTACAGCCGCTAGTGTCGACCAGGAAATTAATTCTGCACACTCGATTTGCATAGTTAATTTTACAGCTGCGCTGGAGGTTTTTTAACTTTCTTACATTGAAAATGGTGGGGGACGCGAGCTTCGCCGCCTCTATGAGGAGATCCCCGATCCAGTCGGGGAGCAATCCCGACCGTGACATTCAGTCTTCAGGTCAACTTTGACAGGCTAACCTTATAGAAGCTGGACTTCTTTCAATAACTGTTCCTTATCAACCGGCACCACGCCGACATGTTCACATACTAATCCACCGGCCAGGTTTGCTATTGCAGCTGATTCAAATTCATCAAGGCCTGAGGCAAGACATACAGCAACGGTTGCAACCACAGTATCGCCTGCACCGGATACGTCGGCAATACTTCTAACATGTGCCGGAATTAGCTTATGCTCCTTAGAGTTGCTAATAAAGACCCCGTGGTCAGAAAGGGTAAGCATGATGCTCCTTGCATTTAGCTTTTCGCGAAGAAGGTTTACAGTATTTTCAATTTGAGTAATGCTGGATGGATCGACCTCGGTTTTCAGTCCTTCCCGTAATTCCTTTAGATTTGGCTTAAATAAGCTGACGTCTTTATAAAAAAGGAAATTCCTTTTTTTAGGATCTACTACAGTAATAATGTTTTTTTGGAGGGCTAATTGAACAACAAAAGTAATAAGTTCTTCCGAAATCAGGCCCTTATCATAATCTTCAAAAATGATCGCGTCAATTTTATGACTCCTGATTACCTCTGCTATCCGCTCCTGCACCATGCGACTTGATTCTACTGGAATCGTTGTATCAGTTTCGGCATCAACCCGTACGATATGCTGGTTATGGGCTATGATCCTGGTTTTAACAGTAGTCTGGCGGCCATTAACAGTAATAATTCCTTCTTTAGGCAGGCTGGCGTCATCCATCAACCTGATTAGATCAATCCCTTCCTGATCATCACCAATTATGGCACAAATAATTGGTCTGGCACCTAAAGATTGAACATTTAATGCTACGTTAGCAGCACCTCCGAGGCGGTTTTCTTTTTTAGTCACCTGTACTACAGGAACAGGTGCTTCTGGAGATACTCTTTCGATCTTACCCCAGACGTAACTGTCCATCATAACATCTCCGATAATAAGGATATTCAACGAGTTGAACTTTTCGAAAATGCTGGTCATGGTAGGCTGCATATTTATTTAAATTTTCTTTATCCATTCCGACAACAGACGGACAAGCCGCTGCGCAAACGCCTTAAATTGAAGCGCTTTATAAGGCAATTAAACCCATTGGAGTAATTAGCCATTGCCTGATTTATTCTTTAATTAAAAAATTTTGCTGCCCGACCCTGAAGGGGTTGCATGTTTATAGAACATGAATATCCTTGCAGGACCGACCCCTAAGGTGGTCGTATGTGGTCTGAAAATATCACATGCGACCACCTTAGGGGTCGGGAATACGTCTAATATGAACTTTTTATAAACATATGACCTCCTTCGGGGTCAGTCTTAAACTTTGTTTTAAAATTAGGGCCTACTTTTGGAATTTGTTCAAAAGTGAACAATAAAAAACATATAGACATATTTTGCTTCAAAATGATTTGAACCGGATTATAGTGCTTCGCCTAAAACTGCCCTGCATTCCGGCAGGCAACCAATCACTTCAACGCTCCCAGGGCTTCCTTAATACGTTTCATAGCCTCGATCAGTTTCAAGTTAGCTGCAGCATAGGAGAGGCGAATTGAATTAGGGTCGCCAAATGAGTCACCGCTAACAGTAGCCACATGGCCTGTATTTAGAAGGTAAAGGGAGAGATCTTCTGCGTTCTTAATTGTTGAGCCATCGGGTGCGGTTTTCCCAAAGAATGAACTCACATCAGGGAAAAAATAAAATGCTCCGCCAGGTAAGTTAACCTTCAATCCGGGGATATCTCTTAATAAGCCATAAACAAGATCGCGCCGTTCTTTGAAAACCCTCTTCATTTCTTTAACAGTATCCAAACCCCCTTCATATGCAGCGATCCCTGCCTTTTGTGTAATTGAACAAGTGCCCGAGGTGATCTGGCTCTGTAACTTATCGCAGGCTGCGGCAAGTTCTTTATTAGTCACCGAATAACCAATCCTCCAGCCCGTCATCGCATAAGCTTTTGAAAGTCCGTTGATAATGATGACGCGGTCTTTAATGCTATCGAACTGCGCAATAGACTCATGCTCGTTCAGGAAATTTATGTGCTCGTATATTTCGTCTGAGATAATATAAATTTCAGGGTACTTTTCGAATACTTTGACAAGTGATGAAAGCTCATCACGTGTATAAACACTTCCTGTCGGATTGTTTGGAGAAGAGAACATGAACAATTTTGTCTTCGGCGTTATTGCCGCCTCAAGATCTTCTGCCGTAATCTTGAAATCACTTTCTAAGCTGGTATTTATGAAAACCGACTCTCCTTCGGCTAATTTTACAAGCTCAGAATAAGAAACCCAGTACGGCGTCGGTATAATCACCTCATCTCCAGGATTAACCACACAAAGAATAGCATTTGCCAATGATTGTTTTGCACCCGTAGATACGACAATCTGATCGAAGTCGTAGTCAAGGTTGTTCTCCCGTTTTAGCTTTGCTGCAATTGCCTTTCTTAGTTCAGGGTATCCCGGCACCGGGGTGTAGTATGAAAAATTCTGGTCGATTGCATCTTTCGCAGCCTGTTTGACGAAGTCGGGAGTAAAAAAATCCGTTTCTCCCAAGCTAAGACTGATAACATCAACGCCTTTTGCAGCCAATTCCCTGCCCATCTTTGCCATTTTAATAGTGGCAGATTCTGATAAATTGTTAATTCTCTTTGATAATGTATTCATAATTAAGGCAAATATAGAAACCTGCCCAGCGAATGCAAAAATTAAACATAAATGAGCCAAAAATTTCCAATTTTATAAAATTCACAGTGTTGTATTACCTAAATTCGCCTCATTAAGCTCCCGGTTTGCAAAGTAAAAAAAAAGTAATTCTTATTTCCCTTGGTGTTAGCATCTTGCTGATGCTGGCTAAATTTATTGCCTATTTTATCACCTCCTCAAACTCAATCCTTACAGATGCTGCAGAAAGCATAGTTAATGTTCTTGCCAGTGCGTTTGCCTTTTACAGCATCTATATCGCTGCCCAGCCGAAGGATACTAACCATCCGTATGGGCATGGAAAGGTTGAGTTCTTTTCGGTTTTCGTTGAAGGCACACTAATAGTAATTGCTGGCATACTCATCATTTTCAAATCGGCATATAACCTGGTTTATCCCCATAAAATCGATGAACTTATCGCCGGTACAATAATCATAGCTGGAACGGGATTTATAAATTTTGTGCTTGGCTATTACCTTTTAGGCCAGAGCAAAAAGCTCAACTCGATAACTCTTTTTGCCGATGGTAAACATCTTCAAACCGATGCTTATACCAGCGCAGGCCTGGTTCTAGGACTTTTGCTTATCTACCTTACGGGATTGAATTATCTGGATAGCGTACTTTCTATTGCTCTGGGGCTGTTTATTATTTACAGTGGCTATAAATTGGTCAGACGATCAGTTTCAGGATTGATGGATGAATCTGATTTTGAAACCGCAGATGAGGTAATTTCCATCCTGAAATTAAATCGTAAAGACAGCTGGATTGACATGCATAATCTCAGGACCCAGCGTTACGGCCCGGATATTCACATTGATTGCCACTTAACCCTGCCATATTATTTTGATCTGAATAAAGTTCATGAGGAGGTATCGGGAGTCGATGCCATGATGAACAGTAAAGTGAATTCTTCGATCGAATTTTTCATTCATGCCGATCCTTGTGTTCCAGAATGCTGTCATTACTGCCGAATGGAAAATTGTCCGGTCAGGTCAGCTCCCAAGACTCGCGACATAGAGTGGTCAATTGAAAATGTAACGCGGAATAAAAAGCATTTTTCGGATGGTCTATAATTTCAATGTGCGTGTTTACGGTTTGCTTATCAATGAGAAAGGCCAGATCCTTTTGAGCGATGAGGAGGAATACGGATTCCGTTTCAGCAAGTTCCCGGGAGGCGGATTAGAGTATGGTGAAGGACTGATTGATGCGCTAAAGCGGGAGTTTGTCGAAGAATGCAATGCAGAAGTCGAGATTGTCGGGCATTTTTACACTACAGATTTTTTTATAAAGTCTGTTTTTAACGACAGTCAGGTTATCAGCGTTTATTATATCGTGAAACCTGTTGCGGAGCTGATACTAAATTTTAAAGAAAAGATCTTTGATTTTGATTCAGAAGGAGATCTTTTGCAGGCTTTCAGATGGAAAGATGTTTCAGCTCTGGACATTGAAGATGTCACATTTCCAACTGATCAGAAAGTTATAGAACTAATAAAAGAGAAATGGCAGAAAAATCATTAGTTGAACGCGACCAGGCTGTGATCTGGCATCCTTACACCCAGATGCATAAGGCAGCGCCTCCCATCCCAATAGTCAGAGGTGAAGGGGTTTATCTGATTGCAGAAGATGGCACAAAGTTTATTGATGCTATATCTTCATGGTGGGTAAATATTCATGGCCACTCCCATCCATATATAGCTGAAAAAGTTGCAGAGCAGCTCCGTACACTCGAACATGTGATCTTTGCTGGTTTTACACATCCATCAGCTGTGGAGTTAGCCGAAAGATTGATTGCTATACTCCCAAACAACCAAAAGAGGGTTTTTTACTCAGATAATGGCTCTACCGCAGTGGAAGTCGCTCTGAAAATGTGCTTACAATACTGGAGCAATGTAGAACAGCCACGAACTAAAGTGCTCGCCTTTCATGGTTCTTATCATGGCGATACATTTGGTGCAATGGCAGTAAGTGCCAGAAGCTCTTTTACCAGGCCCTTCGAAAAGCTGCTTTTTGAAGTAGAATTTATTGATCTTCCAAACGCGACAAATATTTCCGCTCTGAAAGAACAACTTAGCGATCTTGCGCCTGAACTAGCTGCATTTATTTTTGAACCCCTGGTGCAGGGTGCAAGCGGAATGAACATGTACGAGGCAAAATACCTTGACGAGCTACTCGAACATTGTAAAAAGGAGGGCGTACTCACAATCGCAGATGAAGTGATGACTGGATTTGGTAGGACAGGCAAGCTGTTCGCTTCGAACCATTTATATGAACAACCTGATGTAATGTGTTTTTCTAAGGGGATAACAGGCGGAACTATGGCACTAGGCTTAACCACATGCACCAGTAGAATATACGATGCTTTTTTATCGGAAGATAAAATGAAAACACTTTTTCATGGTCATTCTTTCACGGCCAATCCCGTCACCTGTTCGGCAGCTCTGGCCAGCCTGGACCTGCTTCTAAAACCCGAAACGCTAAACGATATAGAGCGGATAGCAGATCAGCACAGGCAATTTGCCTTGAGTATTTCCGGACACCAGAAAATAAGAAACTTACGCCAGACAGGGACTATCCTTGCTGTAGAATGGGAAACCGGGAATAACACTTCCTATTTTAACAGTCTGCGCGATGACCTTTATAATTTCTTTCTGGGAGAGGGGATTATTCTTCGTCCGCTTGGGAACATCGTTTACATCATGCCGCCCTATTGTATTACGAATGCGCAGCTGGGGTGTATCTACAAACAAATTATAAAAGCTCTCGAAAAATTTTAAAATGGATTTTAAGCAATTACTTAAGGGCATAGTAGCCGATACAGAAAAACATGCCAAATGGCTGAATACCTTATCGCTGATGGAGAACACGGGTGCCCGAAAGATTTCTGCCAGCGAGCATAAAACCGAGGTCACCCTGATCATATTAAAGCATGCGGCCGAGGAGCATCGCCATGCATTTTATCTGAAAAAACAGATCTCTAAGCTTGGCTCCGGATTTTGCCCTAACTATTCTGACGAATACCTATTAGCCACAAAGGATAGCCGGTATTATCTAAATATGCTTGATGTACAGGTGTGTAAATACTTGAAGTCCGAATTAATGTTATCAGGAAACGACCTGAAATTCGCGGCATACCTGTTAGTGACTTATGCTATTGAGGTGCGGGCAGATGAATTATATCCTGTTTACCAGGACGTGCTCGATTCTGCCGGCAGCAAAGTAAATGTCAAATCAATTATTCTTGAGGAAGAGGGCCATTTGGAAGAAATGCTGGTTCAGCTGAAGAATTTTTCTCCTGAATGGGAGAGGCATGCGGATAAAGCGGTGGAGTTTGAGAGTGAATTGTTTGGGAAGTGGTTGGTAGGGTTGGAGAGGGAGATT